>JBJXHB010000385.1:0-3123 GCA_046160725.1 Aquabacterium sp. | reverse complement strand
ACCGCCAACGCCATGCAAGGCGACCGAGAGGCCTGCCTGGCCGCCGGCATGGACGACTACGTGACCAAGCCGATCCGGGTGGATGCGCTGGTGGTGGCGCTGTTGGCGACAGTGTCGCCAGCGGTGGGATGACATGATGGCCGCATCACAAACCCGACCACGGCAACACGTCCACGCCTTCGCGCGTGAAGCGGCTGCGGCCGCCGTACACCAGCGCGGCGTGGATGGCACCGAACTGGCCGCGCTCGGTGGCGTACTTGCGCCACTTCGCCAGCGCCGCGAAGGCGTCGCCGGCCACCGTGGGGCCGGACTTGATCTCGATGGCGGCGATCTCGAGCCCACGCTCCAGCACCACGTCGACCTCGTTGCCGATGTTGTCGCGCCAGAAGTGCAGCGGCTCGCGCAGGCCGGCGTTGCAGCGCGCCTTCAGCAACTCGTTGACGACCATCGTCTCGAACAGCGCCCCCCGCAGCGGATGGGCCATCACCTGGGTCTCGTCTCGGATGCCGATCAGCGCCGCTGCCAGGCCCACGTCCGTCATGTACAGCTTGGGCATCTTCACCAGGCGCTTGCCGAAGTGGGCGCTGTGCGGCCGCACGTAGTGGATGAGGTAGCAGGCCTCCAGTATGCTGAGCCAGTGCTTCACGGTCTTGTCGGACACGCCGGCATCGTTGCCCAGCGATTGCATGTTCAACAGCTGCCCGGTGCGCCCGGCCACGAGCCTGAGGAAGCGCTGGAAGGCGCCCAGGTCCTGGATCGCGGCGAGTTGCCGCGCATCGCGCTCGGCGTAGGTGACGAGGAAGGACTGCAGCCACTCATGGGGGTCGAGGTCGCGGCTGCGGTCACGGTCGTACAGGGCGGGATAGAAGCCCTTCACCAGATGGCCGGCGTAGTCGGTTTCGAGCAGGCCGGCGTCGCGCAGCTCGCCGATGGACAGCGGCAGCAGTTCGATCAGCGCCGTGCGCCCGGCCAGGCTTTGCGTCACCCGCGACAGCAGCGAGAGGTTCTGAGAGCCGGTGAGTACGAACAGGCCCATGCGACCGGCCGCGTCCACCACGCCCTGCAGCTCGGAGAACAACGCCGGCGCGTGCTGGGCCTCGTCGATCACCGCGCCCTGCGGATACTGCTGCAGGAACTCTGCCGGCCGCTGCCGCGCGAACTCGCGTTGCGTCGGCGACTCCAGCGAGACGTAAGGCCGGTCGGGCAGCACGGCCCGTACCAGAGTGGTCTTGCCCGACTGCCGCGGGCCCGTGACGGTGACCACCGGAAATCCTGCCAGCAGGCGGGCCGGCAGCCGCCGAGCTGTGCCGTGTGCGGCAAGGACAGCCGGCGTATCGTCGCGCGCTGGTGCAGGCCCTGCAACAGGCCCAGGCCCGAAAGGAAAACTGAGAAATGAGTGCCATCCCTGTGATTGACGACGCGGTGTTCGAGGAGCTGAAGGCGGCAGCCGGCGACGACTTTGTGGCCGACCTGGTGGGCACCTTCTTCGAGGAGGCGCCGCCCATGCTGGCCGAGCTGCGCGAGGCGCTGGCCGGTGCGCAGGCCGAGCGCTTCCGGCGCACGGCGCACTCGTTGAAGACCAATGCCCATACCTTCGGCGCCATGGCGCTGGGGGCGGTGGCCAAGTCGCTGGAGCTGGATGGCCTGCCGGCCGATGGCAGGGTATTGGACGACCTGGATGCGGCCTATGCCCAGGCGGTGGCGGCCCTGCAGGAGCGTACCCGTGGCTGAAGCCGGTGCCCGCCTGTTGGTGGTGGACGACAACAAGGTCAACCGCCTGCTGCTGGCCCGCAACCTGGAGCTGATGGGCCACCGCACCGCCAGCGCAGAGAACGGCCGCGTGGCGCTGGAGATGCTGCGCGCCGAGCGCTTCGACCTGATGCTGCTGGACATCGAGATGCCGGAGCTGGATGGTTTCGGCGTGATGCAGGCCATCGCGGCGGACAGCCGGCTCGGCCAGGTCGCGGTCGTCGTGACGTCGTCGCTCGAGGGTGTCAGCCATGTGGTGCGCTGCCTGGAGCTGGGCGCGGACGACTTTCTGCACAAGCCGGTCAACCCGGTGCTGCTGCGGGCGCGGGTGACGGCCAGCCTGGAGCGCAAGCGGCTGCGCGACCAGCAGCGGGAGCTGATCGCACGCTTTGCCACCAGCGAGGTGGCGCAGGACCTGATGACCAGCGGCTTCGCGCTGGGCGGCCGGCGGCTGCAGGCGACGGTGATGTTCTGCGACCTGCGTGGCTTCACCTCGCTGGTGGAGGCGCAGACGCCGGAGGAGACCATCGAGCTGCTGAACACCTGGTACACGCTGATGTTCGAGGCCATCACCAGCCATGGCGGCGTGGTCAACCAGATCATCGGCGACGGGCTGATGGCGCTGTTCGGCGCGCCGCTGCCGCTGCCGGACGCGCCGCTGGCAGCGGTGCAGGCGGCGCAGGAGATGCAGGAGATGGTGGCGCTGCTCAATGCGGAGCGCCAGGCCCTGGGCAAGGCCGACCTGGGCATGGGTATCGGCGTGGCCAGCGGCGAGGTGATCGCCGGCTACACCGGCACCCAGGCCCGGGCCACCTACACCTGCATCGGCGACACGGTCAATGTGGCGGCCCGACTGGAGCAGCACACCAAGGCCGCCGGGCAGGGCATCCTGATCGACGCCGCCACGCATGTCGCCGTGACCGGGCGGATGGCCTCGCGGCCGCTGGGTGAGGTGCAGCTCAAGGGCAAGGCGGCGCCGACGGCGGTGTTCGCGCTCGGCGCTTGAGAGCGCTGCGAACTGCCAAAGGCCCGACTCAGGTCCGGCTCAAGCCGGACTTCTGCAGGCGCCAGCGCAGGGTGTCGATGCGGTCCTCGCCGAAGAAGGGCTCGCCGCGGAAGGCGAAGGTCGGCACGCCCCAGTGGCGCGCCTCGGCCAGGGCGGCCTGGTTGGCCTCAACCTCGGCCTGGTGGCCGGCGCGGTCGGCCGCCACGGCGGCGTCCAGGGCCGCCAGGTCCAGCCCGGCGCGGGCGGTGGCGTCGGCCAGCAGGCTGCCCAGAGGCCAGTCGCGGGTGCCGCCGAAGATCAACGTCGACACCTCACGGGCAAAGCGCAGGCCGCGGCCCTGGCGCTGGGCCTGCACGCCCAGGTAGATC
>JBJXHB010000384.1:0-4943 GCA_046160725.1 Aquabacterium sp. | reverse complement strand
CGCGCAGGATGCCGGCGTTGTTGACCACCACGTCGAGCCGGCCGAAGCTGTCGGTGGCGCACTGGATGATGCGGTTGGCGGACGCCCACTCGGCCACGCTGTCCATGTTGGCCACGGCCTTGCCGCCAGCGGCGCGGATCTCGTCGACCACCTGCTGCGCAGGCCCGGCATCATGGCCGGTGCCGGTTTCCGACACGCCCGGGTCGTTGACCACCACCTTCGCGCCCTGCGCCGCCGCCATCATCGCGATGTCGCGCCCGATGCCGCGCCCGGCACCGGTGACGATGATCGACTTGCCGTCGAGCATTCCCATGTTGTGTACTCTCCTGCGTGAGGCCCCTGGCGGGCCGGGCCTGCCGGCTCATTCTCACGCAAACTCGCGGCAGCGCCACGCGCCCATGCTCATGTCGAACCCTGACACCGACGCGACACGCCGCGCCTACTGGACCGAGCAGCTGGAGGCCGCCTGGCGCTTCATGTTCGAAGCCGTGCTGCCCTGCCCCGTGGCCGAATGCGGCGAGCCGCTGGTGTCGCTGCAGCAGGCCGTCGAGCAGGCCGAGGTGGTGGTGCAGTTCTCGGAGCGGCCGCACGCGCTGGGGCAGCCGCGCCTGTTCTACCTGCGCGATGGCCAGATTCCCGGCTTCATCGGCGCGGCCGCCGAGATGAACGAGCGTGGCTGGATCATGCGCGTGGAAGACGGCTACCGCACGCCACGCATGCAGAAGCATCTGGCCAGCATGCCGCAGGTGTTCGATGCGGTGCTGCGCGCGGCGATGTGGGAACTGGGCGGGACACGCCCGACGTCGCAGTTCCTGCTGCGCCGCTGCTCGGCTCTGGTGGCCAACGTGCCGAAGGTCGGCACGCACATGTCCGGCAGCGCGATCGACATCTCGGTCATGCTGCGGGACGACCCGGCGCGCGAGGTCGACCGCGGCGCGCCGTACCTGGAGATGTCGGCGCTGACGCCGATGGACTCGCCCTTTGTCGGAGAAGCGGCACGCCGCAACCGCCGTGACATCACGGCGCTGATGCGCCGCCACGGCTTTGTCGAGTACCCCTGGGAGTTCTGGCACTACAGCAGCGGCGACGCCTATGAGCAGGTGCTGCTGCAGACCGGCCGGCCGGCGATCTACGCAGCCATCGCCTGGGATCCGGCGACCGGGCAACAGGCCATGCTGCCGCAGCCGGAGCAGCCGCTGAACAGCGCCCAGGACATCAGCGCCGCAATCGACGCCGCGCTGGCCAGAGCCGCAGCCGGCGGACCACACCCTTGAGTCACGGCATCAAGCACACAGCCGGCGCGCGCCGGCAGCCGCGCGCGGCGGCTACTGCCGCGCCATCTCTGCGCGTCCCGCGGCCTCGCCGTCCAGGCCCTGCGGCGCATCCAGCGTCACGGTCACGCGCTTGAGCTTGCCGTTGAACTCGAACGGCGCTTCGTAGAGCCTGGACACCGGGCTCGCCCGGTCGCGGCCGATGTCCAGCCCGCTCCAGGAGATGAAGTTGTTGAAACCGGCCTGCGAGCGCAGGCTGCCGGCGGGCTGGCCGTCGATGAGCAGCGTGGCCTCGCGCCAGGCGGGCACCATCGCGTGCATCGGCGCCGGCGGCGGCGGCACCGGCACCAGCGGCCCGGCTTGCACGCGCAGGCCCAGGCGGCAATGGCCCTGCGGCACCGGCCGGTCGGACTGCAGCAGGTGGTGCTGTCCGCCGATGTTCATGTCGTGCACCAGGCGGCCGTCGCGCACGAACAGGCTGTAGCCGCTGGTGGCATCACCATGGGCGATCAACACGCCGTGCACGCCGGGTCCGTCGATGCAGACCTCGGCCTCGATCAGGTAGCCGCGGCCGCGCACATCGGGCGCCACGTCGCTGGGTATGTGGCCCACGCCGGCATGGAAGACGAAACGGTTGCGCGGCCCGTGGTAGCGGCGCGCGCTCTCGACGAAGCGCGGGCCGAAGCGGTCGTCCAGCGGCAGCACCTGGTGCGCCTCGGCCTGCTGCCACCACAGCTCGACCATCGCCTTCAGCCGCTCGGGCTCGGCGGCGGCCAGGTCGTGCACCTCGGCAAAGTCGTGGTCCAGGTGGTACAGCTCCCAGCGGTCGGCGTCGAACGGCGTGCCCGGCGGGTGGTAAGCCACCGCCTTCCAGCCGTTGGACCACAGCCCGCGGTGGCCGAACATCTCGAAGTACTGCGCGCTGCGCCGCGGCGGCGCCGCGGCATCGTGCAGGCTGGCGGCGAAGCTCTCGCCTTCGATCGGCATCTGCGCCACGCCCTGCACCACGGCCGGCGGCTGCAGCTTCAACACCTGCAGCAGCGTGGGCACCAGGTCCACCGCATGGCAGAACTGCGGGCGCACTTCGCCGCGTGCGGCAATGCCCTGCGGCCAGCTGACGACCAGCGGGTCGCGGATGCCGCCACCATGGGTGTTCTGCTTGTAGCGGCGCAGCGGCGTGTTCGACGCCATCGCCCAGCCCTGCGGGAAGTTGCTGTGCGTGTCCGGCCCGCCGATGTCGTCGATGCGCGCCAGCTTCTCGGCCATCGGCTCGGGCTTGAAGTTGTACGGCCCCATCGCATTGACCATGCCCAGCGGCCCGCCCTCCTGGCTGGCGCCGTTGTCCGACAGCACCAGCACCAGCGTGTTGTCCAGCTGGCCGGCCTGTTCCAGCCAGCCGATGAGCCGGCCGATGTGCTGGTCGGCGTGGTCCAGCATCGCCGCAAAGGCGGCCTGCAGCCGGGTGAAGACCTTCTTCTCGTCTGCGCCCAAGCTGTCCCAGGCGGCGACACCGTCGTTGCGCGGCGGCAGCTGCGTGTCCGGGGGCACGATCCCCATCGACTTCTGCCGCGCCAGGCGCTGCTCGCGCTCCACGTCCCAGCCGTGCGCGAAGCGTGCGTCGTACTCGCGGATCAGCTCGGCCGGCGCCTGGTGCGGCGCGTGGCAGGCGCCCAGGGCCAGCCACGTCAGCCACGGCGTGCCGGCGGCATCGGCGGTGTGGTCGGCGATCATGCGGATGGCCTCGTCCACCAGGTCGGCGCTCAGGTGGTAGCCGGTGGCGTAGCTGCCGGGCGCGTCGACATGCGTGTTGTCGCGCACCAGCTCGGGCGCGTACTGGTCGGTCTCGGCATCCATGAAGCCGTAGTAGCGGTCGAAGCCTCGACCCAGCGGCCAGCCATCGAAGGGGCCGGTGGGGCCGCTTAGCGTGAGCGGCGTGACATGCCACTTGCCGAGCATGTAGTTGCGAAAGCCCTGCGGGCGCAGCACTTCGGCCAGCGTGCCGGCCTCGCGCGCGATCTTGCCGCGGTAGCCCGGGTAGCCGCTGTCGAAATTGGCCAGGCAGCCCATGCCCACCGAATGGTGGTTGCGCCCGGTCAGCAGCGCGGCGCGCGTGGTGCTGCACATCGCCGTGGTGTGGAAGCCGCTGTAGCGCAGCCCGCGCTTTGCCAATGCGTCGATGAACGGCGTGCGGATGGCCGAGCCATAGCAGCCGAAGTCGGAGAAGCCGACGTCGTCGAACAGGATCACCAGCACGTTGGGCGTGCCCGGCGCGGGCTTCGGCGGCGCGGGCCAGTGGGCAGCGGCTTGGCGTGCGGACGTGTTCATCGTGGCTCCAGGTTCGTCGAGGCCCATGCGCGCATCTGCTCGAGCGTGGCGGTGGCGCCGCCGCAGACGACGAACAGCACCGTGCCGATGTCGTGCAGCGAGGCATCGTCGCCGTACGCCAGCGCCAGGCTCGCGCCGCAGGCCGGCTCGACCAGCACGCGGTGGTCGGTCAGGAAACGTTCGCAGGCCGCGAGCGCGCTGGCATCGGACACGACCACGCTGCGCACCGGCCGCTGCTGCGTCCACTGCAGCGCACGGTCGCAGACCTGCTTGGCGCCGAGCGAGACGGCGATGCTGCTGATGTGTTCCAGCGCGACAGGGCGCCCGGCTTGGATGGCGGCACGCAACGATGCCGCACCTTCTGTCTCCACGGCCACCACCGGCACCTGGGCAAGGCCGTTGCGTTGCAGCCCTTCGGCCACGCCGCACAGCAGACCGCCGCCGCCGACGGCCACCACCACCGCATCGGGCCGCAGACCCGCGCGCACCACTTCGTCGATCATGCTGGCGTGCCCTTCCCACACCAGCGGGTCGTCGAACGGGTGGATGAAGGCATCGTCCTGGCCCGACATCGACAGCGCGAGCCGGTTCGCCTCCTGCCACGAAGCGCCGTGCACCACGACCTCGGCGCCCTCCAGCCGCAGCAGCTCGCGCGCACGCGCGGTGGACGATTCGGGCACGACCACGCTCACCGCGACGCCGAGCTTGCGTCCCGCGTAGGCCACCGCCAGCCCCGCGTTGCCGCCGGACGAACAGACGAAGCGGCGTGCGCCGCGGGCATGGTGCGTCTCGCAGGCAAAGCCGATGCCACGCAGCTTGAACGAGCCGGACGGCTGCAGCGCGTCCAGCTTCAGCCAGACCCCCCGCCCGAGCGCGAGGCTCAACGTGCGCGATTCGATCAGCGGGGTGTCGCAGTGCAGTGGCATGGCCGACCATCAGGTTCGGCACGCATGCTACGTGCTTCGCAGTAGGTGGGCGGCGACACCCAGCACCAGCAGCGCCAGCGCCAGCCAGTCCGCGCGCACCACGCCGGCCAACCCCTGGCTCAAGCTGCGCGCGGGCGGCGCCAGCCACAGGAACGACGCCACGCTGACCAGTCCCGCCACCAGCGCCAGGCCATGCAGTTGCGGTTGGAACGCCGCAAATGAGAGCCCGGCCGCCAGCAGTCCGAACAGCACCGCCCGATGTCGCAGCAGCAGCACCACCGCCGGGTCCTGCACGTCGATGCCGTACAGCCGGGCCAGGCGGCCGCCGCCGAGCACGCCGATGACGGGCGGCGCGTGGATCAAGGCCACCAGCAGCAGGACGGCAGGGACGATGACGTGCATGACGGGGCCTTGGTTGGCG
>JBJXHB010000383.1:0-6732 GCA_046160725.1 Aquabacterium sp. | reverse complement strand
GTGTTGCCCACGGCCACAAAGCGTCCCGCACCGAATGTGACCGCCAAGGCACGTCCCAGGCCGGGTGGACCGACCGCTTCCCAAGCAGTGCCGTCAACGGTCCGGTAGAGCCCACCGCTGCCGGCGGCGATGAAGACCCCTTGGCCACCAGTTGCGGCGAGGTGTTCTTCGCCTGGTGGTGGCGTCCAGGTCGTCCAGTTGGATCCGTCGGTGCTGCTGGCGCAGACACGACGACCAACGGCAATGTATCGGCTGCCGTCAGAGCCGATTGCGTAGTAAGTACCTGGGGGCGTGGGGCATGCGGTCCACTGGATGCCATCCCGGCTGTGCAGGATTCCCCCGTTGCCGACGAGGTACAGGCGCCCGTTCAGTTCACGCAGGTCGGCGAATCCAGCCTTCGGGTAGCGGACGATCTCCCAGCGAGTACCGGGCACAGGGCCTGGCGCACCAGGTGCTGGGTTCACCGTCAAGGCTAGCGAACGTTCCAACTCTCGAGCACTGGCGACGATGGTGGCGGGCACGGACGCCTGAACGTCGCCGGCAGGCGGAGGCGTGTAACGGGTGGCAGCGCCGTCTTCCGTACTCAACCTGCCGGGCCCGGACAGGGACCAAACCACCGGTGTGGAGGCGCCGAGCACGGTGGCCAACAGCTCGATGTCAGGGCCGCCGGCAACGGCCTGGGTCGTGGCGCTCGATATGGCCAGGCTGGGCGCAGGTGGTGGTGCTGGCGGAGGGGAGGTAGGTACCGGGGAATCACCACCCCCACCCCCACAACCTGCAACGCTGAACATTGCGCCGAGCAGCGCCATCCGGCGCGACATGGCCAACCCGATTTCCGTCTCACTCATCGCATCCTCCCCAAGCCGTGCGGGGCCTATCCCGCATTGTTCTGTTGTGGCTACTTCCCCCGCCCGTCCCGCAGCCCCGTAATGCGGTTGAACACCGCCTGGCCCGGCCCGTGCCGCAGGCGGTCGGCGACGAACCAGCCGTGGCGCTCGAACTGCAGCCGCGTTTCGCCGGCCAGTGCGGCGGCGGACGGCTCGACCCAGCCGCGGGCCACGCGGTGGCTGTGCGGGTTCAGCACGCTGCGGAAGTCGCGGCCGCCGGCGTCGGGCTGCGGCTCGGTGAACAGGCGGTCGTACAGGTTCAGCTCGGCCGCCACGCCGTCGGCGGCGCCGACCCAGGTGATGGTGCCCTTGACCTTGACGGCGTCGGCACCCGGCGTGCCGCTGCGGGTGTCCGGCACCACCGTGGCGCGCACGCCGGTGATGCGGCCGTCGGCATCCTTGTCGCAGCCGGTGCACTCGACGACCAGGCCGTACTTCAGCCGCACCTTGTTGCCGGGAAACAGCCTGAAGAAGCCCTTGGCCGGCACCTCGGCAAAGTCGTCGGCCTCGATCCACAGCTCGCGCCCGAGCATGAAGCGGCGCAGCCCCAGCTCCGGCCGCTGCGGGTGCGCCGGCGCCTGGCAGGGCTCCAGGTGGGCGTCGCTGCCGTAGATGTCGGCCCAGTTGGTCAGCGTCAGCTTCAGCGGCTCGATCACCGCCATGGCCCGCGGCGCCTGGGGCTCCAGGTCGGTGCGCAGCGCGATGTCCAGCACCTCGTGGTCGATCCAGATGTTGGACTTGCTGGCGCCCGTCTCCTCGGCCATGCGGCGGATGCTGGCCGGCGTGTAGCCGCGCCGGCGCATGCCGGCCAGGGTGGGCATGCGCGGGTCGTCCCAGCCGTTGACGATGCCCTCGTCGACCATGGCCTTGAGCTTGCGCTTGCTGGTCATCACGTAGGTCAGGTTCAGCCGGCCGAACTCATGCTGCCGGGGCAGCGGCCGGGCCAGCAGGCCACCCTCGGCCAGCCGCTCCAGCAGCCAGTCGTAGAAGGGGCGCTGGTCCTCGAACTCCAGCGTGCAGATGCTGTGGGTGATGTTCTCCAGCGCGTCCTCGATCGGGTGCGCATAGGTGTACATCGGGTAGATGCACCAGCGGTCGCCGGTGTTGTGGTGGTGGCCGCGCTTGATGCGGTAGAGCACCGGGTCGCGCAGGTTGATGTTCGGGCTGGCCATGTCGATGCGCGCACGCAGCACCATGGCGCCGTCGGCATGGGCGCCGTCGCGCATCTCGCGCAGGCGGGCCAGGTTCTCGCCGACGCTGCGGTCGCGGAAGGGGCTGTCGCTGCCCGGCGTGCCGAAGTCGCCGCGGGTGGCGCGGATGGTCTCGCCGTCGCGCTCGTCCACGTAGGCCAGGCCCTGCCCGACCAGGTACTCCGCCGCGCGGTACATGAAGTCGAAGTAGTCGCTGGCGTAGTACAGGTGGGCATGGCCGTTGGCCTGCCAGCTCCAGCCCAGCCATTGCGTCATCTCGATGATGGCGTCGACGAACTCCTGCTCCTCGGTGGCCGGGTTGGTGTCGTCGAAGCGCAGGTGGCACACGCCGCCGAAGTCCGCTGCCAGGCCGAAGTTCAGGCAGATGCTCTTGGCATGGCCCACATGAAGGTAGCCGTTGGGCTCTGGCGGAAACCGCAGCCGCACGCGGGCCGGGTCGGCGCCGCCGGCGGCATGATGGGCCGCATCGCCGGGCGACCCACCCCAGCGCCGTTGGACGGCGCTGCCCTCGGCCAGATCGCGCTCGATGATCTGGCGCAGAAAGTGCGTGGGCTTGGGCGGGCTGTCGGCAGGCGGGCTCATCGGTAGGCTCGCGCCGTTGGGCGGCGCGGCGGCATAGGGCGTCGGATGCGGCGCGCCAGGCGCGCGGCGGTCAGGGTCATGCGGGCAGTGCGGCCGATTCTAGGAGGCGGGTCCGGGCACCTATGCCGTTGGGCATAGCCCCGCGGCGGGGAGCGGCGCGACGCACCGGGGGTCGATGGCCCCAAAGTGCCCCATGGTTGCCTGTCGTCATCGGCCGCAGGGCTCCCGGCATCCGCTGCCCCGTCCCTGGCGCCCGGTGGGCGTGATGGTCTGGTGGGGCTGGTGGTGCCTGGTGCCGGCGCTGGTGGGCCTGCAGATGCCCGGCATCGACGGCCAGCACGGCCCGACGCGCCTGCGCCGCCTGTACCCGGCGCTGCGCACGGTGCCTTGCGGTGCCACCGACGCAGCGGCACGCTCGCTGGCCGACCTGCGCGACGGCCTGCTGCCGCCGCGGCGCCTACAGCACCTTGGCCAGCTTCAGCGTCGTGACAAGGATCGCACCCTTGGTCGACTTGTTCAGCGACTTCGCCAGCGTCTCCAGCCCCTTGGGCAGGTCCTTGTCCGGGCCGTTCAGCACTGGCGTCAGCTTGCCCTTGATCGAGGTCGGCCAGTCCAGCGCCTTGAGCGCCTTGTCGACATCACGCGGCTCGATCACCACGGCAGCAGCTTCGCTCTCGTAGGTATTGACACCAACGAGCACCGCAGCCACCAGCTTGTGGGTCGTCATCGCCTTGGCGCGGTCGCGCTTGATCTCGGCCTGCAGGTCGGGCGACAGCGCTGGCACGTCGAAGGCCTTGTCAAAGTCGTCGAAGGGCTTGTCCTTGGGCAGGGCGGCAAACTCGTCCAGCGCCTTGCGGGCCGGCTTGGCCTTGAGCAGCTTGGCCAGTCCGGCCTTGTCCCGTGCGGCGACGGCATTCGGGACCTTGTTGATAGACCAGTCGTCCCATTCCTTGCTCTCGGCAATGGCGGCGCTGGTGATGCGGTCGAAGTTGGTCACCGCGGCAGCCCATTCCTCGGACGCGGCGTCGTTGTCCTTGTTCAGCTCCTCGCCGACCTTGGTTGCCTTGTCCAGGGCCTCCTTGGCCGCGCGCAAGGCGTTGCGGCTGTCCTCCAGCTCATCGGTGGCCTTGGTGATGGCGTCGGTCAGTTCATCGGACACCAGCGCAAACAGCTCCTCGTTCTCGCTCAGCTTCTTCAGCGTCTTGAAACCGTCGCTGATCTTGGTCACGCCGTCGGCCAGGCCGCGCATCTGCAGGCGCAGGCCCTTGGCGATCAGGTCGATGGCCTCGGGCGACTCGGCCTTGCCCATCTCCTTTTTCAGCTTCTCGGTCAGCTTCTTGACTTTGCTCTTGTTGGCTTCGGTCAGCTTGTAGCCGGCCTCCACCGCGGTGCCCACCTGCTTCTCGATCACGGCCCAGGCCTGGGCTTTGGTCATCTTGGCCATCTGGTCTCTCCTGCGGCCGCGTCGATGCGGCCTGTGGTTGCGTCGTCCGCCATACGGGATCTCCGTGCTGCGGATCGATGGGGCGGGATTGTGGGCAGCACGGTGTCGCCTGCAAAGGGACAGCGGTCCCTCTGGGGGGTGAGGCCGGCACCAAGAAGTCACGCCGCGCGGCCTGGTGGGCCCGCGCGGCGTGGTTTGGCGTGATGCGGCGCGCCCGGCTCGCGCCGGGCCACGCAGTGCCCGGTGCGCTAAACGCCTTGCTTCATCAGCGGCGCGCGCAGCGCCTCGCCCAGCGACTGCACGCTCTCGGCCAGGTGGGCCTGCACCGTGGCCGAGCCCTTGCGCGCGATGTGCGCGGCCAGTGCACGCTTCAGGTCCGCCTCCAGCCGCTCGGCCGTCATGCGCTGCACCGGCCGCACGTCGGCATAGGCGGCCGAGGTTGGCCGCAGCAGGGCGCTGGCCAGCCGGCGCAGGTGCTCGCGCTGCAGGTTGCGGCGCATGGCGTCGACCTCGCGGCCGGCCTTGAGCTCGGCCCACACGGCGTCTGCCAGCCGCGCCTGCACCTCGGCAAAGCTCAGCAGCCGGGCCGGGTCGGCGACCTTGGTCTCCGCATCCGCCAGCCGTGCGGCCACGCCGTCGCTCATCAGCATGTCCAGCGCATTGCGCTGCATGCCCAGGACAGTCCCGGCCAGGCTGAAGTCCGGGTTGGTGATGAACCGGTTGAAACCGGTCCGCTCATGCTGGTCGATGCCCAGGCGCGACAGGAACGTCGGATCGAACCTGAAGCTCGCGCTGGCAAACAGCTCGGTCAGCAGCAGGTCCAGGGCCTCGCGCTGGCGCGCCGCCGGCACCGGTGCCACCACCGGTTGCCCGGCACCGGCCAGTTGGCGCGAGGTGAGCACGCCGCCCACATGCTTGGCCACCAGCGGCACCATCGCGCTGAAGGCGCCCAGGCCGCGTTGCAGGTTGCGTCGTTGCACCGTCAGGTCATCGTTGGCGTCCAGTGTGCGCGCGGCGGTGCGCTGCCACAGCTCGCGGGCGATGGCCAGGCGTCGCCGCGCATGGTCCAGCGGGTCGTCGCCGATGTCGCGGTGGTTGATCATCGGGTCGACACCGAAGGCGTCCTCGTCGGTGCCGTAGGCCAGCGCCGTGTCGGTGGCCGAGCGCCCGGCCAGCGCGGCCAGTGCCGCCGCCTCCTCCTGCGGCGGGTACTCGCGGTAGCCGTATTCGATCGCCCAGTGGTCGTAGGCGCCGAGCGTGACCTGGTGATAGTCCGCCACCGTCTCGCCCGGCAGCGGGATGTTGAGCGCGACGTAGTCCATCACGGAGTGGGACACACCGTGGCTGCGGGTGAAGGCCGGGTCGCGCAGTTGCGCACGGGTGATGCCGGTGGAGGCCTTGAAGTTGTGGCGCAGGCCGAGCGCATGGCCGACCTCGTGCATGGTCACGTCCTTCAACGTGTCGGCGATGAAGCGCTCGGCCTGCGGACCGCCTGCGTCGAAGCTGCCGCGCAGGCTGAGCAGTTCATGCGCGAACTGGGCCTCGGCCAGGGCCTCCTGCGCATGCGTGCACTGCATCAGGCGCGGCGCGAACTCGCCGGGCAGCGAGGCCGCCGACGGCAGCCGAGGCTCGGTGTCCAGGGTCTCGCCGCGGAAGAAGCGGACCCAGTTCTCCGGGATGATGGCCGCACCGCGCAGGATCTCGCCGGTGCGGGGGTCGGTGGCGCTCGGCCCCACAGCCGTTGCCCCGGGGCCCTCCATCGCAAACCAGCGCACGGCCAGCACGCGCGTGCCCTCGAAAGCCGTCCAGTCGGCATCGTCGGCCTGCTGCTCCACCGACAGCGCGTTGCGGAAGCCGGCGCGCTCGAAGGCGCTGTTCCACTCAACGATGCCGGCCTTGACCGCGTCGCGCCACTTGGGCGGGATGTTGCGGTCCATCACCACGCGCCTCGGCTCTTTCGGGTCTGACACCGGCGCGGCCGGGTCCTTCTTCTCCAGGCGCCAGCGGGTGATGAGGTGGGTGCGGCGCGCATCGGAGGCGTCGTTGCCGAAGTCGACATAGGAGTCGACGAAGTAGCCCACGCGCTGGTCGGCGTGCCGCGGCCGCATCGGTTGCGCCGGCAGCGGCGCCAGGGTGTAGGCCAGGTTGATGAAGAAGCTGCGAGCGTCCGGTATCACCTGCGACGGGCTGGGTAGACCCACCGGGCTGGGTGGTGCCATGGCGGGCGGCGCCGGCAGCCGCGGTACCGCATAGTGGTTGCGGAACGTCAGGTAGGTGCCGTTGGCATCCGTGCGGCTGCGATCAATGTGGCTGTTCGCGCGGTCCTGGGTGAAAGGCAGGCGGTAGCCGGTCTCGATGAAGGGCAGCATGCCCGGGATGTCGCCGCCCAGCAGGGCCGTCGCGTCCACCAGCAGCGACTTGCGGTCCGGGTGTGGCGCCGCAGCCAGCGGCACAGCGGCCAGCAGGCTGTCGGAGTAGCTCTCGGCCACGGCCCGGGCCAGCGGCGTGCCGGCCGGTGCGCGGGCATGCAGGTTCAGCGACAGCAGCTGCACCGTGTGGCCCACCCGCTTGAAGCTGACCATATGTTCCTTGCCCATCAGGCCGGGCA
>JBJXHB010000382.1:0-5169 GCA_046160725.1 Aquabacterium sp. | reverse complement strand
GCGGCCGCCGGACCATCGCGCCCAACCGTCGCCACAGGCCACCGTCGGCGCCCCAGCTGGCGCTGCCATGCTCGCCGCACAGCGTCAGGCGCCCGATGGGGTCGTCCAGCAGGGGTCGGATGACGGTCTCATCGAGATCGGCCCATGCGACGGACCAGGCGGCCCAGTCCTGTTGCCAGGCGGCTGTCCGCAGACGCTGATCGACATGGGGCGAAGCCACGCGCGCCGGCGGCTGCGCCGGCCCGCAGC
Source organism: Aquabacterium sp. (assembly GCA_046160725.1). GTDB lineage: Bacteria > Pseudomonadota > Gammaproteobacteria > Burkholderiales > Burkholderiaceae_C > JBJXHB01. The sequence continues at coordinate 4,920 of JBJXHB010000382.1, read as the reverse complement.
CGCTGCACCACAGCGAGTTGACGGGTCGCAGCTGGCGCGCCTCCCGTTGGGCATTGACGGGATGCGTGTGGAACACCATCTGGACTTCGTTCTGCAGCCGCCGCAACGCTCGCGCCGCGGTGGACTTGGGCAGCCAGGGCGTGACATCGCGTGCCACCACGCGGTCCAGCCCGGCGCTTGCAAGGCCGTCAAACATCACATGCGCGGCATACCAGCGCAGCGGTGCGCCCCAGGCCAGCACCAGGCCGTCTTCCTCGAACAAGGGGCGCACCGCCTCCAGCAGGGCCCGCGATTCGGCTTCGTCCAGCGCCAGCGCCTGCGGGTCGTGCAGAACGGCCTGGTGGCGGTCCACCGCGATGTGCACCGGCGTCATCAGGGCCCAGGCGGCAACGCCCACGTCGATACCATCGGCCGCTGCCAGGCCAGCGGCCCAAGGCAGCGCACCGTCGGCACCTTGCAGGCCCACCGCCCGGGCGTGGGCCCGCTCAGCGGGGCTGCTGAGCGAGTGGTTGTCCTGAATGTCGCGACCCTGGCCGGGCCACCGCGCCAGCAGGCGGTGCAGGTGGGGCAGAGGCAGCGCGGCCAGCGCCTGGCGGCCTGCCGGTAGGGCCGGTGCCGCGAAGTTGACGATGAGATGCATGAAGCAGCGGATTATCCCGGGGCGCGCGGGTGGCTAACATCCGCTCGGTCGCACACACGGAGATCCCATGGCCGATATCGAAATCCCGGAAGCCGAGAACAAGAACCTCAACCGCGCGGTGGCCACCATCGTGGTGCTGTTCGGCACCGTGATGGCCATCACCTCGGTGAAGGACGACAACATCGTGCAGGCCATGCAGCTGGGCCGAACCGAAGTCAACAACAACTGGCTGGAGTACCAGGCCAACCGCCTGAAGAAGCAGACCGCCGAGGTCGCGGTGACCAACATCGACGGCCTGCGGGCCGTGGCGCCCAAGGAGTCGCTGCCCCGCATGGCGGAGTTCGAGAAGCGGCTGAACGAGGACATCGAGCGCTACGAGGTCAAGAGTCAAGAGCTGTTCAAGCGCGCCAAGGAGGGCGAGAAGAAGGTGGAGACCCTGTCCTTCCGGGACGACCAGTTCGACATCTCCGAGGCCTTGCTGGCGATCGCCTTGTCCATCATCGGCGTGGCCGCGTTAATCGAGTCGTGGACCCTGTTCCTCATCGGTGCCAGCGCGGGGGGGATCGGAACCCTCTTCAGCCTGGCCGGCTTCCTGGGCTGGAACATCTACAGCTCGGCCCTGGCCAAGATGCTGACGTAGCGCACCTTGGGCACACCCTACGAGTGGCAAGTCGGCTGGCGCTACACCCGCGCCGGCCGGGCCGGACGGCGCAACGGCTTCATCTCCTTCATCTCCGGCGTGTCGGTGCTCGGCATCGCGCTGGGCGTGGCCGCGCTGATCATCGTGTTGTCGGTGATGAACGGCTTCCAGAAGGAGGTGCGCGACCGCATGCTCGGCGTCATCGCGCACGTGGAGGTGTTCGACCGCCAGGGCGGTGCGCTGGCGGACTGGCAGGACACGGTGCGGCGCGCACGGACGCACCCTGCGGTGCGCGGCGCCGCGCCCTACATCGCCGCGCAGTCGCTTCTGGTGCGGGGTGACGACACGCGCGGTGCAGTCATCCGGGGCATCGACCCGGCGGCCGAGGTCCAGGTCACCGGCATCGCGCGACAACTGCGCAGCGGCGGCTCGCTGGACGTGCTGCAGCCCGGCGCCTGGCGTATCGTGCTGGGGCAGGAGCTGGCACGAGCCCTGGGCGTGCAGGTCGGCGACAGCGTCACGCTGGTGGCCCCGGGCGGCCAGGTCACGCCGGCGGGCGTGCTGCCGCGGCTGAAAACCTTCACTGTCGGGGCCATATTCGAGGCCGGGCACTACGAGTACGACAGCGCGCTGGCCTTGATCCACCTGGAGGACGCCCAGCGGCTGTACCGGCTGGAGGGGCCCAGCGGCGTGCAGTTGCGGCTGGCCGACGTGCAACAGGCCCGCACCGTGGCCTACGAGCTGGCCGACCGCCTGGGTGCCGATGTGGTGGTGCGCGATTGGACGCGGACCAACCGGCAGTGGTTCGACGCGGTGCAGATCGAGAAGCGCATGATGGCCATCATCCTGACGCTGATCGTCGCGGTGGCGGCCTTCAACCTGGTATCCACGCTGGTCATGACCGTGACCGACAAGCGGGCCGACATCGCCATCCTGCGCACCCTGGGCGCCAGCCCGGGCAGCATCATGGCGGTCTTCGTGATCCAGGGCGTCACCGCCGGTGTGCTGGGCACCCTGGCCGGTGTCGGGCTCGGGCTGCTGACGGCATACAACGTCGATGTCATCGTGCCGGCCATCGAGCGCGTGCTGGGTGTGAGCTTCCTGCCGGGCAGCATCTACCTGATCAGCCGCATGCCCAGCGACCCGCAGATGGCCGACGTCGGACCGATCGCTGCGGTATCCCTGGTGCTGGCGTTGCTGGCCACGCTGTACCCCAGCTGGCGCGCCAGCCGCGTCAACCCGGCCGAGGCCCTGCGCTATGAGTGAGCCGGTGCTGCGGGCACGCGGCCTGGCGCGGCGCTTCCAGGAGGGCGAGCTGGACGTGTCGGTCCTGGCCGGTGTCGACCTGGACGTGCAGGCCGGCGAGACCCTGGCCATCGTGGGTGCGTCGGGCTCGGGCAAGAGCACGCTGCTGCACCTGCTGGGCGGCCTGGACGCGCCGAGCGCCGGCCAGGTCTGGCTGCAGGGTACCGAGCTGGCCGGCATGACACCGGCGGCACTGGGCCGCTGGCGCAATGCGCACCTGGGCTTCATCTACCAGTTCCACCACCTGCTGCCGGAGTTCACCGCGCTGGACAACGTCGCCATGCCGCTGCGCATCCGCCGCATGGCGCTGCAGCCGGCGCGTGAGCGGGCACGCGCGATGCTGCAGGCGGTGGGCCTGGGCGAGCGCTGCGCCCATCGCCCTGCCGAGTTGTCCGGCGGCGAACGCCAGCGAGTGGCCGTGGCGCGCGCGCTGGTCGGCGAGCCGGCCTGCGTGCTGGCCGACGAGCCCACCGGCAACCTGGACCGCGGCACCGCCGGCAGCGTGTTCGAGCTGATGCTGGCCCTGGCCCGGGAGCGCGGCACGGCCTTCGTGATGGTGACGCACGACCCGGAGCTGGCGGGCCGCTGCGCGCAGATGCGCCGGCTGCACCAGGGACGCCTGACCGCCTGACGGCCGGCGTCGGAAAGTACCGGGTCATCCCCCCTTTGGGCCCCCTTGAATCCAGGTCCGGTTCAGGCACAGTGCGGCCCGCACCGTGATACGTTTCGCGCCACGGTGCAAGGGCCCGGCGATGACCGGTGCCGGATCGGACGTGCAGGAGGATCGTGATGGCGTTGAAGGTCGATCTGCCGCAGGCACTGACATCGGGCTATGTCACCAAGCGACATGCCGACGCGCCGTCTGCCCTGGTCAAGGCGCTGCAGGTTGTGGCCAAGGCCCATCTGGGCATTGACTGGGCCCTGTTCGACCTGTCCGGCGCGGCGCTCAAGGGCGAGGACCTGGCGTCGCGCCAGGACCGCCTGAAGGCCCTGAAACGGGCCTGTGCCGGCGCCGTGGCCGAGGCTGGCGCAGCGGCTGGTGCGGCAGCCACCGAGGCCGACAAGGCGTTGGCCGCGCTCAAGAAGGACAAGTCCGCATCCAGTGCGGCACTGGCGGTGCTGCAGGAGGTGCAGCAGTCCGGCCGCAGCTATGCGGCCGACCTGCGGAAGAAGACCGAGGCGGCGGTGACGGAATTCGCACGGGAGGTTGAGTGGGCCAAGGTCCAGGCCGACAAAGCCGGCAAGGCCGCTGCGGCGACCGCTGGCGGTGGCGGCGATGCCGTGCAGGCCAAGGCGCTGAAGCTGCTGCGGGCCCGGACCGTGCCGTTGTTGCGCGGGCTGCCGGGCCGGCGGCCCGAGATGCCGCCGCCGGCCTTCATGGCGGGCATCGGCCCGGTGTCCAGCGCCGTGATGCTGAACAAGGCCGTCGGCGGCACGGAGAAGAACATCATCACCAGGCTGCTGGCCGGCCAGAAGGGCATCAAGTTCTTCCGCGGCGTGGCCATCTGGGAGGCCAAGGCCGTCACCTTCGTCAGCCCGGCCCCGGTGGGTGGTGCGGCCAAGAAGCTGCAGGCATCGCTGGTCAAGCTGGTCAAGCTGCGCCTGAAGGTACGGGTGCGCAAGCCCGATGGCGTGGCCGAGGAGGCCGAGGGCGACGCCGCTGCCGACCCCAGCCGCATCGCCGACGAGCCGGTCTTGCTGGCCGATACGCCAGACGACGCCGAGTTCGCCAGTCCCGACGGCCAGGACGATGCCGACGCGGAGGCGCAGGCCGTGCCCGAGGCGCCCCCGGCGGTGCCGCAGGCCCAGGGCGATGCAGCGGCTCCTGCTGCCCGCCAGGCCGACGCCGCCGAGCAGGCCCGTGTCGCCACGCTGCAGGCCCAGTTGCTCAGCCTGTGCACGGCCATCGGCAAGCGGCTGGCGGGCGGTGGCAACACCAAGGCCGTGCAGGCGCTCAAGCGCATCGACGCGCAGCGCAAGACCGCGGCCGCATGGGCACCGGCCAAGGCCGCGGCGGCATTGGCGCAGTTGTTGGAGGCGGCCAAGGCGGTGGGCACGCAACTGGGCACGGCGTCGGCGGCGCCGGCCGGGCCCCCCGCGGCGGCACCAGACCCGCTGGCCGCCGGCGCTCCCACGGCCGGCGCTGGCGCAGGCGACCCGCCAGCTGCGGTGCCGGGCGACGCCAACAGCCAGCCGGCACCGGTCGCTGCCGCGGGCGACGACACGTCCCCGGCCGCCGTCACATCCGGCGACCCGGCCTTCGATGCCCGCCGGGCCGAGGTGCAGAAGCTGCTGGACGCGTTGAATGCCGCACCGAACAGCTTCCATGTGGCCG
>JBJXHB010000381.1:0-12275 GCA_046160725.1 Aquabacterium sp. | reverse complement strand
GGTCAATCTCGGCCTGCCGACCAACGACTTCTCGACGATCGCCGTGACCGGCGGCGCCCTCAATCTGCGTGACGTCAATGACGTGACGCTCGGCAGCATCAGCGCCACGTCGCTGACCTTGCTCAGTGGCGGCACCATCAGCCAGAGCGCAGCCGCGACGATCAGCGGCACCGCTACCTTCGACAGCGGCGGCGCGGATACCAACCTGACACAGGCCGGCAACAAGATCGGCACCTTCGCGGCCACCACCAGCGGCGCGGCGACCATCACCAACAACCAGGCCCTGGCGCTCGCCACGATCAACGTCGGCTCGCTGACGGTCGACACCTCCGGCGCCAATGGTGCGGTCACGCAGACGGCTGCCGCCAGCGTGAGTGGCGCTACCCAGGTGAACGCCGGTACAGGCAGCATCACCCTGACGCAGGCCACCAATGACTTCGCCAGCGTTTCCGCAACCGGCGGTGCCATTGCGATCACCGATGCGAACGGACTGGTCCTGGGCACGACCAGCGCCACCAGTCTTGCTGTCAACGTGGCCGCTGCGCTCACGCAGAGCGGGGCCTTGACGGTCAGCGGCGCCACCACGATCGGTGCCGGCGTGGCCAACGTCACGCTGACCGATAAGTCCAATGACTTCAGCAGCATCTCAGTGACGGGCGGGGCTGTCGCCCTGCGCGATGCCAATGCGCTGGTCCTGGCATCGTCCAACGTCGGGTCCCTCAACCTCACCACCGGCGGCGCCTTGACCCAGAGCGCGGCGGTGACGGTGGCCGGTGCGGCCACGATCGACGCCGACAGTTCGGCCATCACGTTGAACAACGCGAGCAACGACTTCGGGTCGGTCGACGTCAAGACGACGGGTGGCGCGGTCAGCCTGCGCGACAAGAACAGCCTGACCGTGACATCGCTGGTCAGCGGCGCCAACAAGGACGTCACGGTGGTCGCGGGCAATGCCTTGAGCATGCCGCTGGGCAGCATCGACACCGGTACCGCCAACCTGGTCCTGACCGCGGGCGACGCGCTGACGACGTTTGGCGACCTGTCCGGCAAGAACGTCACCATCACCGGCAACGACGGCCTGACCATCGGCGACAACCTGACCGCCACCGGCACGCTGTCGCTGAACACCACCAACTTCGCCATCACGCAGACGGCCGGCACGCTGAGTGCCGCGGGTGGTGCCAACGTGAGCACCGGCTCTGGCGCCATCACGCTGAACCAGCCGACCAACAACTTCGGCACGCTGGTGGTGTCCGGCGGCTCCATCGCGCTGCGCGATGCGAACGACCTGACCATCACCTCACTGACCAGCGGCGCCAACCAGGGCGTCAGCATCATCGCCGGCGGCAGCCTCAACCTGCCGGCCGGAGGTATCAACACCGGCACCGCCAACCTCACGCTGAACGCGGGCACATCCATCACCACGGGCGGCGCGCTCAGCGGCGCCGACATCACGCTGAACGGCGCCGGCGGGCTCTCGCTCGGCCATGCCATCACCACCACGGGCAACCTGTCGCTGACCACCACCAACAGCGACATCAACCAGACGGCGGGCTCCCTCTCGATTGCGGGCCTGGCCACCGTGAATGCCGGCAGCGGCAACGTGAAGCTGACCCAGCCGAACAACGACTTCGGCTCCGTCACCCTGACGGGCGGTGCCATCAGCCTGGTGGACACCAGCGGCCTGACGGTCAATTCGGTGACCAACGGTACTAATCAGGCGGTCAGCATCCAGGCAGGCAACAGCCTGTCGCTGTTGCAGGCCGGCACGCTCGACACCGGCACGGCCGATCTCACGCTGACAGCCACCAGCGGCCTGCTGTCGCTCAGCGGCCCGCTCGCGGGCGCGGCCGTCACGCTGACCGGCGGCGGCGCCGGCATCGGGCTCGGCGGTGACGTCACGTCGACGGGTACGCAGACCTATGCCGGCAATGTGCTGGCGTTCCAGAACACCGTCCTGGATGCCGGCAGCGCCCGGATCAACCTGCAGGGCAGCTACAACGGCGGCGGCACGGCATTGACGCTCAACAGCAGCAACGCCGCCGCGGACGCGATCCGCTCGGCGGGCGGCATGAGCAATGTCTCCAACCTTGCCGTCAATGGCAATCTGACCCTGGAGAGCTCGGTCACGACCGCTGAGACGCAGAGCTATGCCAGCCCGGTCGTGCTGGGCGGCAATGCCACCCTGACCGGCAGCGACATCACGTTCAACAGCACCATCAACGGCGCACAGGACCTGGCCATCAGCGTCAGCGGCGTCGCCACGCTGAAGGGCAACGTCGGCGGCACCACGCCGCTGACCACGCTGGCCATATCGGGCGCCGGCAGTGCCCTGATCGGACAGGACCCGAACCAGACCACGGTCAAGACCAGCGGCGACCAGAGCTACCAGGTGCCCGTCACGCTGGCCGGCGACCTGCTGGTGGTCGGCGACGACCTGGTGTTCGGCAAGCTGCTCAACACCAAGGTCTTCGTCTTCGAGACCCAGTCCAGCACGGTGCAGTTCCTGGGCGGCATCACTGGCACCGGCACGTTCGTGCTGGCGCCGAACGCCGACCAGACCATCGGCATCGCCGGTGCCAGCGGCACGTTCCAGGTCTCGCAGGGCCAGCTCGATGGCCTGAAGGACTACGCGACCATCATCATCGGCCGCAGCGACACCACCACCAAGGACATCGCTTCGAACAGCGTCACGCTGCCGAGCAACCTGCGCATCCGCAGCACGTCGGGCAACGTCACCTTCAATGGCACGGTGGACAGCAGCGTCGGCGTCGGCGACAAGAACCTGCAGGTGGACACGTCAGGCCTGGTCACCTTCAGCGGCGCGGTCGGCGGGTTGCAGCCGCTGGGCAACGTCACCATCAACACCAAGTCCAGCATTGGCGCCAGCTCGATCATCGCCACCGGCACGCAGAACTATGCCGGGCCGACCACGATCACCGCCGATGCCACGATCCAGGGTGCTTCCCTGTCGTTCAACAGCAGCCTGGCGACCGGATCGCAGGACGTCAAGCTGCTGGGCGACGCGATTGCCATCACCGGTCCGGTGACCGGCACCGGAACGGTCCAGCTGGCGCCGATCACCGCGTCGACGTCGATCGGGCTGGCCGGGGGAGCCGGCACGTTGCAGATCAGCCAGTCGACGCTGGATGCCTTCGGCAGCCTTGCGCAGCTGACCATCGGCCAGGTTGGCGGTACCGGCGACATCACCGCTGGCGCGCTGACCCTGACCACGGATACGGTGGTCCAGAGCGCATTCGGCAACGTCGCGTTCACGGGTGTCATCGAGAGCGCCGTCGGCGGCGCCAAGGACCTGACGGTCAATACCTCCGGCCTGACCAGCTTCGGCGGCTCGGTTGGCGCCACGCGCCCCCTGGACGTCCTCAGCATTGCCGGCGCTGCCCAGTTCGGCGGCGGCACCCTCAGCAGCAGCGGCGCGCAGACCTTCGGCAGCAGCCTGCTGCTGTCGGGCGACACCACGCAGCGGGCCAGCGCCGTCACGGTCGGCGGCACGCTGACGACCGGCGCCAACCAGCTCGACATCCAGGCCGGCTCGATCACCTTCGGTGGTGCCGTGGTCGGCACCGGCAACCTGCTCCTGGCGCCAGACGTTGCCAACGGCAGCATCGGGCTTTCCGGCGGTGCCGGTGGGCTCCAGATCAGCCAGGCCACACTGGACAAGTTCGCGGGCTACAACCGCGTCACGATTGGCCGGGCCGATGGCACTGGCGCGCTAACGGCCGGCAATGTCACCATGCCGGCCCACGTGACGCTGCGCTCGGCCAGCGGCGCCATGCAGTTGACCGGCACGATCAACGACGCCACGGCCGGCACGCACGACCTTGTCGTCTCGACGACCGGCAACACCACGCTGGGTGGTGCCGTGGGGGCCGTCGCGGCACCACGGTCGGTATCGATCTCCGGCCCGGTCGCCATCAACGGGGCGGCCGTCAGCACCACGGGCGGTCAGTCCTACGGGGCGGCGGTCACCCTGGGCACCGGTACCACGCTGAGCGGCAGCAGTGTCGCGGTCACCGGCACCCTGGCGCATGGCGCCAACAGTCTGGCGATGTTTGCCGACAGCCTGACCATGGGCGCCACGGCCACCGGCAACGGCGCTGTCCAGCTGGCACCGGCGGCTGCAGGCGGCACCGTCGGCGCTGCCGGTGGGTCGGGAGCGCTGCAGCTGAGCCAGGCGCTGCTGGACGCCTTTGCCTCGTCGTCCACGCTCACCGTCGGGCGCGCCGATGGCGTGGCCCTGATCACCGCTGGCGCGCTGACCCTGCCGACCGACATGGTCATCCAGAGCGGCAGTGGCGCGATCACCCTATCCGGCCTGGTCGACAGCGCCCTTGGCGGCGCGCGCGACCTGGCGGTCAACACCACCGGGCTCACCACCATCGGTTCGTCGGTCGGAACGATTCGGGTTCTGGATACCCTGAGCATCGCCGGCGCCGCGCAGTTCGCGGGCGGCAGCATCCTGACTTCGGGTGCGCAGACCTACAGCGGCAACCTGACACTGGCCGGTGGCTCGATGCTGCGCGCCAGCGCGGTGACCTTCGCCCAGGATCTTGCGGCCGGCGCGAACGCGGTCGACATCCAGGCCGCGGCCATGGCCTTCAATGGCAACGTCTCCGGCAGCGGCCAGCTGTTGCTGGCGGCAGATGCGGCAGGCACCACGATCGGCCTGGCCGGCGCGGCCGGCACGCTGCAGATCAGCCAGGCCACGCTGAACAAGTTCGCCGGCTTCAGCGCCGTCACCATCGGCCGCACGGACGGCACCGGCGCCCTGACCGCCAATGCGCTGACCCTGCCCACCGACCTGACCCTGCGCAGCGGCAGCGGTGCGGTCAACCTCACCAGCAGCGTCGACGGCGCCTCGGCCGGCGTGCAGGATCTGGCGGTTTCCACGACCGGGACCACCACGCTGGGCGGGGCAGTGGGTGCCAGTGCGGCACTGGCCAGCCTGTCTGCTACCGGCCCGGTGGCCATCAACGGCACCGTGGTGACCACGACCGGGGCGCAGGCGTATGGCGCCGCCGTGTCGCTTGGAGCGCCGACCACGCTGTCCGGCAGCACGGTGGGCATCACCGGCACGCTCAACAACGGCACCAACCCGCTGGCGGTCTTTGCCGACAGCGTGACCATGGGCGCGGCCAGCACGGGCAGCGGCTCGGTGCAACTGGCGCCTTCAAGCGCTGGCGGCAGCATCGGCATGACCGGTGCGGCCGGCACGCTGCAGCTCAGCCAGGCGTTGCTCGACGCCTTCGCGACCTCCAGCGGCCTGACCATCGGCCGCACCGACGGCACCGGTGCGATCAATGCCAACGTGATGACCCTGCCGACCGACATGGTCATCCGGAGCAGCACAGGCTCGGTGACGCTGGGCGACACGGTCAACAGTGGCAGCGGCGCCAGAGACCTGGCCGTCAACACTTCCGGCCTAACCAGCCTGAACGGCGCTGTCGGCGCCAGTGCGCCGCTGGACACCCTGGCGGTGTCCGGTGCGTCCAGCCTGTCGGCCGGCTCGGTCACCACGGCCGGCGCGCAGACCTACACCGGAGCCGTGACGCTGGGTTCGGCCAATGTGCTCACCGGCACTGCCATCAGCTTCGGCAGCACGGTCAATGGGGCCCAGGCGCTGACGGTCAACGCCACTGGCAACACCAGCTTCGGCACGGCCGTCGGTGGCACCACCGCCCTGGCCAGCCTGACGACCGACGCCGCCGGCGCGACGCTGATCGGCGGCAACGTGTCCACCACCGGCGCCCAGTCCTACGGCGACAAGCTGACGTTGAATGCCGACAGCACGTTGACGGCCAGCGCCATCACCTTGGGCGGCACCGTCGATGGCAGCAAGGCCCTGGTGCTGGACGCCGCCGATGCCACGGTCTCTGCGGCCATCGGCAACACGGCCGCGCTGAACACCTTGACCGCCACCGGGCGCACGGCGCTGAACGGCGGCTCCATCACCACGACCGGTGCGCAGGCGTTTGCCGGCGCGTCCACGCTCGGTGCGGCGACCACGATCAACGCAGCGACGGTCACCTTCGGCTCTGCATTGGACGGCGCGCAGACCCTGGCCATCAACAGCGCCGGCAACACCGCCTTTGGCGGGGCTGTCGGCGGCACCACAGCGCTGACCAGCCTGGCCCTGGCCGGTGGCGGCACAGTCACTCTGGCCGGTGCGGGCGTCACCACCAGCGGTGCGCAGTCCTACAGCGGCTCGTTGACGGTGGGTGGTGCCAATGCCACCTTCACCGCCTCCGGCCTGACCTTCGGCGGCAACGTCGGGGGTGCCAAGGACCTGACCCTGCTGACCGATGCCCTGACCGCGACTGGCATTTCCGGCAGCGGCGTGCTGACGATCGCGCCGCAGGACAAGAGCATCTCGATCGGCCTGGCAGGCGCGGCCGGCGCCATGCAGATCAGCCAGGCGACGATCGACAGCGCGGCGGGCTTCACCGCACATGCCTTCGGGCGCGCCGATGGCACTGGTGCCATCCAGTCCAGCGACCTTACGCTGCGTGCGAACACCACGCTGCAGACCAACACCGGCGACATCCGGATGAACGGCAAGGTCGACGGGGCCTTCGACCTGACGCTCAACAGCGGCGGGCAGACTCGCATCGCCGGGCCGGTCGGCTCGGTGACGGCGCTGAAGAGCCTGACCACCGACAACAACGCCGGCGCCGCCGATTTCGACGGCAAGGCCGGCGAGCAGACGGTGTTCGACCTCGCGGACAACACGGGCCGTGCACGGGTCATCACGACCGGCGCCCAGACCTTCAACGACCCGCTCAACGCCAGCGTCCCGATGCAGTTCATCGGCGGCGCCATCAAGGCGGTGCAGCCGACCAGCAGCTTTGCGGGCGCCATCATGGCCACGGCAGACTCCCTGTCGCTGGCCAGTGGCGCGGCGATCACGCTGGGCGATGTCACGCTGGCCAACGGTGGTGCGATCCAGACCGGTGGCCTGCTGGACCTGTCCGGCGCGCTCACGCTGAACGGCGGCAGCCTGGTGCTGACGTCCACGGCCACCCCCACCGCGTTGGCAGCGTTCACCGATGCGGAACTCAAGAGCAAGGGCAACCTGGCCTTCGGCACCTTGCCCGTCAAGGAAGCCAGCGCCACGGTGTTCCAGTCCGGCACCGGCGTCATCACCACGGCGGCGGGCAGCGTGCTGGCGCTGCGTTCACCGGCGGGCGGCACCATCAGCCTGACGGCTGCCGGCAACAAGCTGGGTGGCGGCATCTCTGCAGTGAGCGGCACGCTCAACGACACCGCCATCGACCGCTTCAACCTGGGGCCGGAGATCCTTCTCGGGGAGGTCCGCATCGTCGCCGACCGCATCCAGGTGGTGGGTGCACCGCCGGCCAGCAACGACCAATCGGTCGTCAACGCGGGGTTGGAGGCTGACTTCATGCGCCTGAGCGCGGACCAGCTGGCCACCGGCACCGATGGCCAGATCCGGGTTCGCCTGCCCTACAACAGCGCGCAGGGCACGCGCACCTCGGTGCCGGGCATCACCTTCGAGATGGGCGCCGAGGCGTTGAAGACCTTCGGCAACTTCGGCGGCAACAACGCCGACACCTGGGTCCAGGTCAGCGTCGGCGGCACGGTCGGCGGCTTCCTGACCGTCGTGCCCAAGGGCGTGGGTGCCCTGCCGGGTGCCACGATCCTGCTGGGCGGGCAGCCCTTCCCGGTCCCGTTCTACGACGGCACTGGAAAGCTCGACCAGGTCCGGGTGTTCTACAACGGTGCCACCACGCAGACGGCGCAGGAAACGGGCGCCTTGCAGGCGGTGACGGCGGTGGTCGAGGACGCGCGCCAGAGCCGCTTCGAAGAGGCGGTGCGCACCGAGAACGTGACCGCGCGGTTGCGCTCTGGCGTGATCGCCGAGGTCGGTGCCGGCCGACCCGCCACGGTTGGTCGCGAGACCATCCGGTTGCCGCAGACCTGCGACGTGCGTCCGGGACAACTGAAGTGCGAATGACGAGCATGCCAAACAGCCAAGGGACAGCGTTCCGATGAAGATGGGCGAGCAGTTCGATTCGCCGCCGGCGTCGCAGCCGGACCAGGGCCGGCGCAGCCTGCTGCTGTCCTGGCCGGCCGTCATGTCGCTGACCGCGTTGTCCGGCCCGGCCTGGGGCCAGGCGGTGCCACGCGGCGGGCCGTCGCCCGCGCGCGTCGCGCTGCTGATCGGCAACCGCGACTATCCGGAGGGGCAGGACCTGCCGCCCACGCACAAGAACGTGCGCGACCTGAAGGCGGCGCTCGAGAAGCGTGGCTTCCTGGTGACGGCCCATGTCGACCAGGGCCCGGAGGCGGTCAAGCGCGTCACGGCGACGTTTGCGCAGCAGGCCCAGGCCACGCCGCCCGACACGGTCGTGCTGTTCTATTTCACCGGCCACGGCGTGCAGGTCGAGTCCGAGAACCTGATGCTGGGCGCCACGGTCAATCCGAAGGCGGCATCGTCGACGCTGCTGGGCGGCAGCCTGCTGCTCAAGCGGGATGTCATCGACCTTCTCCCCAAGCGACCTACCGGCATGACGGTGGCCGTGATCGACGCCTGCCGCACCTCGCTGGCCACGGCGCTGGCCGCCACCGACGGCCTGAACCAGGTCGAGGCGCCCCCTGGCTGCCTGATCGTGTTCTCCACCGGCGCCGGCAAACCGGCCATCGCGCCCGCGGTGGAGACGCGCATGACCTTCTACACCGACTCGTTGGTGCGCTTGATGCTGGAGTCGGACGACGAGTTGTCGCTCTCGGACTTCTTCCGCCTGGTCAAGCTGGACGTCACCGAGGTCATGCTGAAGCATCCGGTCCAGGCCATCCGCAACCTGGCGCAGGTGCCCTTCATCGCCGAGAACACGCAGATCCCCTTCACGCTGTCGCCACCGAAGCCCAAGATCGACCCGGCGGTGATCGAGGCGCAACGCCAGGAACGCCTGCGGCAGATGTCAGAGGAGCAGCGCAAGCGCGAGGAGGAGGAGCGGGCAAAGCAGGAAGCCGAGCGCCAGCGCATCGAAGCCGCCGCGGCGGCCCTCTTCAAGCAGATCAACGACGGCCAGTGGCCGGGCGACATCCGCAAGGCGGCTCAGGACTTCATCACCGAGTTTCCTCGCGAGCGTCAGGCCGCGAGTGCCCGGGTGGCGCTGCAGGGTGCCAACGACGCACAGGCCGCGCTCAGCATCCGGGAGGTCCGGTTGTACCGGTCTGCCTTCATCCTGCCGTCGCCGGAGCCGCTCGTGGCCGAGCTGCGCAAGGCCGGCCGCGGCGACAAGGACGCGGCGGCGCGCGTCGGGCGCCTGTACGAGCGCGGGCAGGGCGGCGTGCCGGCCGACCGCAACCGCTACGAGGGCTGGATGGCCTATGCCGCCGCGCTGGGCAACGGGATTGCCAGCTATGAGCTGGCGGTGCATTACCGGCGCGAGGCGCAGCCGGTGCTGGCGGCGCAGTACGAGGCCCGCGCTCGCGAGCTGTCATACACGCCGCCGGCGACGCTGGACAACGTGCGGAAGTAGGCGCCAGCCGGGCCGTAGTTCCGACGCCGGCTGTGACGCAGGCTCGGTGCGGTCCGTCATGCGTCAAGGCGGCCGACAGTGCGGCTAGCCATCTCCCTTCGACGAAGCCAGTACGGCCGCTGCAGCCACGGCGCCTTGCGCCAGGCTGGCGGCGATGGCGGCAGCCATCAGCGCTGGCCCGCCGACGCCGCCCCCACCGCCACCCTTTTCGATGAACGCCTGGCTGTCGTCGAGCACCAGCTCGCCCGACAGCAACCCCACCGTCAGCGACTGCAGCACCTGCATGTCGTCCAAGCGCGCCAGGGGCATGCCATGCGCGCTGGCTGCCAGCATTCGCAACGATGCCATCGACATGGGGTCCGCCAGGGAGGCCGAGAGCGCGCGCTCACCAACGCCGACGTTGTGGACCGGCACGCAGATGCCGGAGGACTCCCGGAACGGTGTGATCGCAGTGGCCACCGGGCCTTGCAGCGGGACGCTTGGCATGCTCGGACTCCTTAGGCCCGGACCGCCGATCGCGCCCGACCGTCGGGCCGCCGGCCAGGCAGAGGCAGCGTAGCCCGCTATGGCCCGCTGCGCAACCGCTTTCCTCGACCACGGCGCCGGTGCTTCATCGCGCGAGTGCCCAACGGCCCTGGAACGTTGTATAGATCGGCCGCAGTTGCAGCGCCTTGCCGCCACCGGATAGCCGGATCGGCGCCGCCCCGTCGCTGCACGTCACCTTCACGAGCCGCCCTTCGGCCAAGGGCACAAGGATCAGGTCGCTCGCCTGCAGATCCGCGGACTTGAAGTCCGGCGCCCGCATGATCGACGAAAGCATGGCGGCGAGATCCGCGCGCATGGCAGTCTCCGTCAACCCGGTCGCACGGGCCAACTCCAAGAGCTTCAGCTGGTGCGCCGCGAGAACGGCGTCCGGCTGGCCACGGGCGCACTGCTGGTGCAACGCCATGACCGCGTGGACGAGGGCAATCTGGTTCTCGGCGTTGATCGGGCCCGGCGCAGCGTCTTGCCATGCCCAGCGGCCGAAGTCACCCGCAGACGTTGCCGTGTGATTGAATGGAATGGTCCAGGCCCCGCTGCTGAGCGGGTGCATTTCGGCCTGCCAGGTGTAGCTCATGAGCCTGCCGGCGTCGCCTGGATCCGCCCCGTGCCGGCCCGCGCGCAGGGACAGCACGAAGGCCGGCGCTGGCGGGCCGGCCTGTGCGCCCTTTTCGTCGGGCAGCCGCAGCGCCACCGCGATGCTGTTGGCGCCAGCAATGATGTAGGGATTCAGGTTAAACGTCAGGGTCCTGTCCTCAGGCTCGTCGACGTTGACGACAGTGATGCCGTTGACCGCGACCCGGACCAGCAGGCCTGCGCACTGGACTTCCAGGACATGCAGGTTCATGCGAGCCAATTGTCGATGGGGAGGGGAATGGGCTGTTTCTCAAGGAAGACCTGTTCGTCGCAGAACGTGGCTTCGCGTTTGAACTCGACGACCCCGTACCACAGCACGACGGTGACATTGGCCTTCAGTCCATCCCACTTGCCCTCGAGTGTGATCGCCGGTGACTCGAAGCTCGTGTCGTCCCCGGCCACTTCGAAAGTGATGCCAGTCGACCCCGCCACCTCCATGCCCACCACGTCCGGTGTTGCAAGGAAAACAGAGCCGCCGATCTTGCCGCTCAACGCGCCCGTGGCCTTGATGCCACTGGTTACCTTCGACTGACCCTTGCGCGAACACTCGCCCGTGATGCCGATGCCGCCATTGAACTCGACGAACAGGTAGGCATCCCCATAAGACTTCAACCACTGCGGGATAACGGCCGATGGCCCGAAGGGCACGCGGCAGTGGCCACCGAACAGCGGGTCGAACCCGACCGATACATTCCAGGCATAGAAGGCCAGGTGTGTGTCCTTGTCCTCCTCCCAGCCGGCCGAAATCGTGATCTTGCCCGACGGCCCATCGAAATCCACGTCCTTGAGGAAGGCCTTGAGGACGACTTCCTGTGCGTACTTGATGTGGCGAGCAGGGCCTTCAGCCCAGTCCGTGGCGTTGAAGGTGACCGAGAACTTGTCGTTCGGGTAGACGCGAAGGTAGTGGAAGTCGCTGCGGTAGCCACATGGGGTGCCGACCGAGAACTCGTATTGGATGGGCGTCGCGTTTCCGGCCCACACGGAAGGCCCTGCGGGTGGCATCGGCGGCGACATCCCCGCTGCCACCAACTGCTTCGGCAAAGTGCCCACGGTCCAACCATCGGCGCGAAAGGCGGCGTTCGCACCGGGCTTCTCCTCCGTGAAAGCTCCGGAGGCAACGGACCAGGCGGGCGAGCGGCCGCAAACCGAGCCGACGCTGCTCAGGGTGAGGTTGGCGCCAGCGTTGGAGGCGACGACCTCCAACATGCGGCTTTTCTTGTCTGCCTTTCGTCCCGTGGAACCCTGTTTGATCTCAGGGCCGAGATCCTTGCACCACAACTTGACGCCGCAAGGGTGCGGCTCGGGAGGCGCCGCGACGACGTCTGGCTGCACTTCGTCCCGAGGTGAAGCCAGGATCGCGGCCGCGGCGGCTGCGCCGAGTGCCGCGCCGGCAGCGGCAGCGGCCGCCATCAGCGCCGCACCCCCGACCCCGCCGCCACCACCACCCTTCTCGATGAAGGCCGTGCTCTCGTCCAGCACCAGCTCGCCGGACAACAAGCCCGCCGTCAACGCCTGAAGCACCTGCTCGTCGCCCAGCCGGGCCACCGGCATGCCGCTGGCCGGGGCCGCCAG
>JBJXHB010000380.1:0-24844 GCA_046160725.1 Aquabacterium sp. | reverse complement strand
CGCCTGCATGCCCAGCGCCGCAGCCTGCGCGCCAGCCTGCAGGCCGACGCCGCCGCGCTGCACGCCGCCAGCCCGGTCGACGCCGCACTGCTGGCCGACGAGGCCGTGTCGCACCGCTGGCTGGCGCGGGTGGCCGACCTGGTGCGGCAGGTGCCGCCGCTGTCCGCCCAGGCCGCCGCTGCGGTGCTGCGTGGACCAGGCCGGGTGGTGTTCGAGGGCGCGCAGGGCATGCTGCTGGACGAGTGGCATGGTTTCCATCCCCACACCACCTGGAGCAGCGTCGGCCCGGACGGCGTCCGGGCGCTGCTGGCCGAGGCGGCCGTGGCCGATGATGTGTGGCACCTGGGCCTGCTGCGCAGCTACCTGACCCGCCATGGCGCCGGGCCGCTGCCGACGGCGGACGCGAGCTTGAACGCCTTGCCCGAGCCGCACAACACCGACGACACCTGGCAGGGACGCTTTCGCCGGGGGCATCCCGATGCGGTGCTGTGGCGCCATGCGCTGCGCGCCACCGGGCGGCTGGACGGCTTGATGGTCAGCCACCTGGATGCCCTGGACCCTGGACGGCCGGCGCTGCACTGGTGCGACGCCTATGCCTTGCCGGCCGGCGGTACCGTACAGCGCATCAACGACCTGCCGGCCGGGCCGGCACGGGACCTGGCGCACCAGGAACAGCTGACCCGGTTGCTGCAGCAGGCAAGCCCGTGCCTGGACCCGCGCCCGCTGGCCCATGCCGACGACCTGATCGAGCGGCTGGAGGCCCTGGCCGGCTGCCGTGTGCGCTGGACCGCCGCTGGACCGACGGCCGGCCACGTCCGGCCACACGGACCGGCTGCCTGACCGCGGCGGCCATGATGCGCGGCACCGGTGCCCGACCCTGCCGACCGATCCTCCATACTTCGGGCCGCCATGACCACATCCGAATCCCCGAGCTTCGATCCCGCCGCCTTTGCACAGCGCCAACTCGACGCCTACAACGCGCGCGACCTGGCGCGGTTCATCGCCGAATACACCGACGACGTGGAGGTCTTCCGCCTGCCGGCGGTAGAGCCCGTCCTGCGCGGCAAGCAGCGCCTTGCCGAGCACTATGCGACGCACCGCTTCAACCTGCCCGAGCTGCATGCCAAGCTGGTCAACCGGATGGTGTTCGGCAACAAGGTGATCGACCACGAGCATGTCACCGGCGTACCGGGCGGGCCGATGGACGTGGCCGCGATCTACGAGGTCAGGCCGGCCGGCATCTGCAGGGTCTGGTTCGTCAGCGGCAGCTAGGAATCGCCATCTCCACCCTTGCCAAGGCTTGAACCATGCCCGACGTCCAGGCTTGCGCCATACCGGATGGCTCGCTGCTGCGCCCGTACCAGGACGGTGTCGGCTTTGCCGATTGCTATGAGGTCGATGTACCCGGCCAGGTAACACAGGCGGCCTTCATCGAGGCCTTCTACACGTCGCCGCTGTTCAAGCTGGAGCGTGGGCTGTTGTGGGTCCTGGCCGCGCGCCCGGCGACCGATGCCGATGTGCGTCAGCTGGCGGCTGGCCAGGCGCATCGCTTCTCGGCCTGGCAGGTGGAGCACCAGACGCCAACCGAGCTTTTGTTGGCCGACATGACCGGCAGCACCCGGTCTTGGCTGCAAGTGCAGGTGGTCACCGGCCCGCCGGAGGCCATCTCCACCAAGCTGTTGTTCGGCTCGGCGGTCGTGCCCCGTGCAGGCAAACAAGGCCGCCGGCCCCGTCAGGGCTGGCTGTTCAAGGCACTGCTGCCGCTGCACGGCCTGTATTCGCGCCTGCTGTTGGCTGCGGCCGCGCGGCGCGTCAAGGCCAGCTGAGCCACGCCACTGCTGGCGACGCCCGGTTGGCGCCGCCTGGGGCCGGCCGGCGACACCGGCCCGCCCGCCGGCGGGGCCGGCGCCGCCCGGCGCCTTACTCGATGGCAAGCCTGTGCGCGCCGCCGACGGCCGTCTTGAGCAAGGTCAGCGTCAGCACGCCGTTGTCGACCTTCGCCTTGGCCTGCGCCTGGTCGACCTCCTGCGGCAACTGGAAGCTGCGGGCCATGGCACCGTAGTAGCGCTCGGTGCGCAGCACCTTCTCGCCCTGGGTCTGGCTGTCGTGCTGCATGATCTCGGCACGCAGGGTCACCACGTTGCCATCGATCAACACCTGGATGTCGTCGCGGGACACGCCTGGCAACTCGGCATGCACGGTGAAGGCCTTGTCGGTCTCCTTCACGTCGATCTTGACCTGGACCGGCGACGGCAGCGGATCGCCATGCAATGGGCGGACATAGAAGCCGGGGGCAAAGTCCCGGAAGAAGTCATCGAACAGGCTGCCACGGTTCATCAAGGCGTTCATGGATCGCTCCTTCAAGTGTCATCAGCTGGCGGCACCCCAGCGGCCCGACTTGAGGACCATATGCGCGGCTTCTCGTCGACTTCAAGGGCACGCCCATGGCCGCTTCGGCCGGATTGATCTGGCGCAAACGGCGGGACCTCAGCCCCCGCCATCCACCGCCGGTCCCGGGCGATTGCGCTCGGCTGCGCGCTTCAGCAATGCGGCCATGCGGTAGACGCCATGGGCCAGCTTGCCATAGGGCATGGTGACGAACAGCGTCAGCACCAACGCCAGATGGGCACACAACGTCAGCGGCAGCGCGGGGTGTCCGTGCAGTGCGGGCAGCGCCAGCCCGGTGGCGGCGATGCCGGCCAGGAGCGCCATCAGCGCGCGGTCCATGCCGGCCTGCTGCGGGTCCTTCAGGCGTGGGTCGCGCCGCTGATACAGGGCCAACTGCGCCAGCGACCCGACCAGCAGCATCGCGCCGCCTGGCAGCCCCAGCAGCTTGGGCACCGACACCAGGCCATAGGGCGCCGGCAGTGCCACCACGTAGTGCATCACCGTGCCGGCCACGGTGGACGCAAAACACAGGGCGAAGCCGTAGAACGTCAGGTGGTGGGCCACCCGCCGCCATGGCGTGTAGGCATCGTCGTCGTTCGGGCAGCCTTCGCCATGCCCGCCGCCCAGGTGGCGCAACGTCAGGGCTCGTCGGGTGGCGCGCTTCCAGGCCCGTGCCGGCGCCGTGGCCTCGCCCTGGTCGCGCCAGAAGCGGCGCACTCCCAGCCCCAGCGCCAGAACGGCAAAGCCGAAGGCCGGCGCGAACAGCCCGACCAGCATGCCGTGCGGCAGCACCTCGTAGAAGGCGCCGGCCCCGGTGACACGCCACAGCGGACCACCACCCGCCGCGGCCAGCGCCAGGACCAGCAGCATCGACACCACCAGCACCAGGCTCACGACCATGCCGTGGCGCCGCACCAGCCGCCCTAGTGGCGCCGGCCAGGCATACGCGGTGTAGGTGCGCTGGCGCACCACAGCCATGGCCTGCGGCAGGTTGACCGCGAACTCATGCGGGCTGGCGTACTGGCAGGCGTGCAGGCAGGCGCCGCAGTTGTGGCACAGGTTGGCCAGGTAGTGGACATCGGCCGGCGTGTAGGTCAGCCGCTGCATCAGGGCGGGAAAGACCGCGCAGTAGCCCTCGCAGTAGCGGCAGGCGTTGCAGATGCGCAGTTGTCGGTCGACCTCGGCCTCGGCGGCCAGGGCACCCAGGCGGGCAATGACGCCGGGCACGGCGTCGTGCCGGCCATCGTGCTGTGCCGCCGGCGCCGTCATGGCGTTGTCGCCAGCGACGATGTCGCCGTGGCCGTGCGTGCCGCCAGCGCCGCCTGCGCGCCGGCCAGGCGGCCGAAGACGGTGCCGATGGTCATGCCGACACCAGCGGTATAGCCCTGCCCCAACACGTTGCCGGCCATGACCTCGCCCGCAGCGCAGAGGTTGGGCGACGGCGTGCCACCGAAGAGCACCCTCGCCTGCGCATCCACCCGGACGCCCAGGTAGGTGAAGGTCACGCCGGGCCGCAGCGCATAGCCGGTGAAGGGCGGCGTCACCAGCGGCCGGGCCCAGTGCGACTTCGGTGGCGCCAGGCCGGCGGTGGCGCAGTCGTCCAGCACCGCATGGTCAAAGTGGCCCGGCCGGCAGGCCGCATTGAAGGCATCGACGGTGGACAGGGTTGCGACCACCGGCAGCCCCAGCGCAGCAGCCAGGTCCTCGATGCGGTCGGCACGCACGCCCTCGAACACCGGCGGCATGAAGCGCCCCAGCGCCTGGGCATCGATCAGGCAATAGCCGGTCTGGCCGGGTTGCTGCGCCACCAGCCGGCCCCACACCGCATAGCGCTTGGGCCAGAAGTCCTCGCCCTCGTCGTGGAATCGCTGACCGTCCTGGTTGACCATGATGCCCAGCGACACCGCGTCGACCCGAGTGCAGATGCCGCCGTCGTACAGCGGTGCACGGGCGTCGATGGCGACCATGTGGGCCTGGGTCTCGTCGCCGATGCGGTCCGCGCCCTGCGCCAGGAGGTCCTTCAGCAAAACGCCGCGGTTGAAGCGCGTGCCGCGGATCAGGAAGCGGTCGGCCGGCCACTCGCCACGCTCGTTGCGGCCCCAGGCCTGCCGCAGCCACTCTCGGTCGCTCTCGAAGCCGCCGCTGGCCACCACCGCGCTGCAGGCCGGGATGCGCTCGCCGCTGTCCAGCCAGGCGGCTCTGAAACGGCCGTCGTGCAGTTCCAGCCGCTGTACCGGCGCGTCGTAGCGCACCGCCACGCCCAGGCGCTGCGCGCTGCGGTAGTAGGCATTGACCAGGGCCTTGCCGCCGCCCATGAAGAACGCATTGGTTCGGCCCAGGTGCAGCGTGCCCGACAGCGACGGCTGAAAGTGCACGCCGTGGTGCCGCATCCAGCCGCGCACCGTGGCAGAGCCCCGGATGGCGATGCGGGCCAGCTGCTCGTCGGTGCGGCCGGCGGTGACCTTGCGCAGGTCCTGCCAGAACTCCTCCTCCGGATAGGCCCCGGTCAGCACGTCCTGCGGCGCGTCGTGCATGCAGCGCAGGTTGCGGGTGTGCATGGAGTTGCCGCCGCGCCAGTCGCGCGGTGCGGCCTCCAGCAGCAGCACCGTGGCGCCGGCCTCGCGTGCCGTGATGGCCGCGCACAGGGCCGCATTGCCACCGCCGATCACCAGCACGTCCCAGGCCATTGCGCGATTGTGTTGCCCGGCCGCGGTCGAGCGGCCGCGGGATCAGAAGGTTTCGGTGTCGATCTCGGCCTGCGTCGCCGCAGCGTACCGGGGTCCCTGGACATGCCAGTTGTGGATCAGCTCGCCGGCATGCCGAAGCAGGGCCGGCGGCACGGCCAGCGCGCCCGCGGCGATGTTCTCGCGCAGGTGCGCCGGGTCCGTGGTGCCGGGAATGGCCAGCACATCGTCACCCTGCGCCAGCAGCCAGGCCAATGCCAGCTGGCCGGGCGTGCAGCCGGCCTCTTCGGCCAGCACCCGGTAGGCCGGCAGCAGCGCCAGGTTGGCGGCATAGGCCTGCGGCTCGAAGCGCGGCATGCCGCGGCGCAGGTCCTTGGGTGCCAGCGTGCCGACGTCGGTCAGCCGGCCGGTCAGGAAGGCACGCGCCAGCGGGCTGAAGGCAACGAGCGTGGTGCCGGTCTCACGGCAGGCCGCCAGGGTGGCGATCTCCGGCTCCCGGGTCCACAGCGAGTACTCGGACTGAAGCGCCGCGATGGGATGCACCGCATGGGCGCGCCGCAAGGTGGCAGCGCTGACCTCGCTGAGTCCGAGCGCTCTCACCTTGCCCTGCGTCACCAGGCGGGCCATGGCGCCGACCACGTCCTCGATCGGCGTGCGGCGGTCCCAGCGGTGCAGGTAGTACAGGTCGATCACGTCGGTGCCCAGGCGCCGCAGGCTGTCTTCGCAGTGGCGCTGGATGGCCGCCGGGCTGTTGTCAATGACGCGCCGTGTCACGCCGTCGTCGCCGGTGACGCCGGCCATGCCGCCCTTGCTGGCCAGCAGGATCTGGCCCCTCACATCGCCCAGCGCCTGGCGCACCAGGGTCTCGCTGGTGCCAAAGCCATACAGCGCCGCGGTGTCGAAGTGCCGCACGCCCAGATCGAAGGCCTCGCGCAACAGGCGCACCGCCACATCGGCCGGCGGCGGCGCACCGTAGGCGTGGCAGATGTTCATGCAGCCCAGCCCGATGGCCGGCACGGTGAAGTGGCCGATATGGCGCATGGCTACAGCCTCATGACGAACAACGTGATCGACGGCACCATGACCAGCAACACCACCCGCAGGAGGTCGCTGGCCACGAAGGGCAGCACGCCGAGGTATGTGTCCCGCATGGGGATCTCCGGCGCCATGGACTGGATGACGAACAGGTTCATGCCCACCGGCGGCGAGATCAGCCCGACCTCGACCACGATCAGCACCAGGATGCCGAACCAGATGGCCGTCTCCTCCGGCGTGAGGCCGAAGTCCAGGCCTGACACCATCGGAAAGAAGATCGGGATGGTCAGAAGGATCATCGACAGCGAGTCCATGAAACAGCCGGCGACCAGGTAGAAGATCAGGATCGCCCACAAGACCTGGTAGGGCCCGAAGCCCTGCGCACCGACCCAACCTGCCAGCTCCTGGGGCAGCTGCGACAACGCCAGAAAGGTGTTGTAGGACGCCGCGCCGAGAACGATCATGAACACCATCGCCGTGGCGCTGGCGGTGGACTCGAAGGACGCGCGCAGGCCGCTGCGCGACAGCCCGCCGCGCAGCCAGGCCAGCAGGCCGGTGGCCACCGCGCCGACGGCCGCGCCCTCGGTCGGGGTGAAGACACCGCTGTAGATGCCACCGATGACGACGATGAAGATCAGCAGCACCGGCCACACCGCGACCAGGGCCCGCCAGCGCTCGGGCCAGGGCATGGGCGCGACCCGTCCGGCCGAGTCCGGCCGCACCCGGACGATGATGCCGATCACCAGCATGTAGCCCAGCGCCGCCAGGATGCCGGGCACGAAGGCCGCCGCGAACAGCTTGGCAATGTTCTGCTCGGCCAGGATGGCATAGATCACCAGCACGATCGACGGTGGGATCAGGATGCCGAGCGTGCCGCCCGCCGCCAGCAGGCCCGCCGACAGGCCGCCGGCATAGCCTGCACGCTTGAGTTCGGGCAGGGCCACTTGCGCCATGGTCGCGGCGGTCGCCATCGACGAGCCGCAGATCGCGCCGAAGCCGGCGCAGGCGCCGATGGCGGCCATGCCGACGCCGCCCGGCCGATGGCCGATGAAGGCCTCGGCCGCCTTGAACAGCGCCTTGGACATGCCCCCCATGGACGCGAACTGGCCCATCAGCAGGAACAACGGCACGATGGACAGCGAGTGGCTGGAGAACTGGCTGTAGGCCAGCGTCTTCATCTGGTTGAGCAGCGGTGCCAGGCTGCCATACACCGCCCAGGCCCCGCCCAACCCCAGCACCAGCATGGCCAGGCCGATGGGCACCCGCAGGAAGATCAACAGCAGCAGCACGGGCAGCGACCAGACGGCCAGCCAGAGGGGTTCCATCTCAGTGCTCCGCCCCGACCGGGCCCAAACCCGGCGGCGGCTCGGCCCAGCCGGCATCCTCCACCAGCCGCCAGGCATAGACCACGCAGCCCGCCGCCGCAAACGGGAACGACGCCGCATAGCCCCACCAGACCGGCATCTGCAGGATGAAGGTCACCTCGGCATTGGTCCGGTAGTCCGCCAGCGCCACACCCATGCGCCACACCAGTACCAGCCAGCACAGCAGCATCAAGGCGTCCGCCGCGATCTCCAGCCCACGCTTGACAGGGGCCGGGAACAACGGCCAGAACAGGTCGACCCAGGCATGGCCGCGCCGCAGATGCGCCCAGGGCAGGAAGCAGAACACCGCCAACGCCGTGCCGGCCTCGACCAGCTCGAAGTCGCCGGGGACCGGGCCAAGGCCGAAGCGACTGAAGGCGCGGCCGATGATGCTGGTCACGCTGACCAGCGCGATCAGCGTCAGCACGCCACCTCCGAACCAGGCCATCGCCCGGCTCAGGCTGTAGATCCATCTGGACATCTCAAACCTCGGCGGGCGGTCTGCAGGCCGCCCGCATGGGGATGGCGGCTACTTCCTGGCCGAGTGCTTGGCGATCAGGGCCTCGGCCTCGGCGGCCAGCTTTGGTCCGTCGATGCCTTTGCCGCCGACCTCGCGGTACCACAGCGCCCGCACACCGGCCGCGGCGCGCTGCCAGCGCTGGGTCTCGGCCGCATCGAGCGTGACGATGTTGTTGCCGGCCTTCTTGGCAATGTCCAGGCCGACCTTGTCGCCCTCGTCCATGGCGCGGCCAAAGCGCGCCGCGGCCTCGATGCCGCTGTTGGCATCGATGACCTTTTTCAGGTCGGCCGGCAGCTTTTCGTAGGCGGCCTTGTTCATGGCGACGGCGAAGGTCTGGGTGTACAGGCCCTTCTCGCCGGTGAAGCCGGTGTGGTTGCGCACGATCTGCGACACCTTCAGTGCCGGGGTCACCTCCCAGGGGATGGTGGTCGCGGCGATGACGCCCTTGGACAGCGCCTCGCCGACGGCAGGCACCGGCAGCCCCACCGGCGTGGCACCGAGCTGCTCCAGCATCATGTTGATGACGCGCGAGCCGCCGCGCACCTTCATGCCCTTCAGGTCCTCCAGCTTGTTGATCGGGTCCTTGCTGTGGAACAGGCCCGGGCCGTGGGTGTGCACGGCGATCAGCTTGACGTCCTTGTACTCGTCCGCGGCATGCTTCTGCACATACTCCCAAAAGGCCCTGGACGAGGACTCGGCCGAGCCGCTGGAGAACGGCAGCTCGAACACCTCGCTTCTCGGGAACCGGCCCGGGGTATAGCCCAGCACGGTCCAGATCAGGTCGACCACGCCGTCCTTGGCCTGGTCGAACAGCTCCGGCGGCCTGCCGCCGAGCTGCATGCTGGGGAACAACTGCACCTTGATGCGGCCGCCACTTTCCTTCTCGACCTTCTCGGCCCAGGGCTTGATGGCGTTGGCCGGGATCGCGGCCTGGGGCGGCAGCATCTGGTGGAAGCGCAACGACACGGTCTGCGCGATGGCCGCCGGCAGCAGCGCCAGCGTCGCGGCACCGGCCAGGGCGCCCATGAACAGCTTGCGGGTGATGGACATCAGGATGTCTCCTCTTGGTTGCAGAAAGTCAGCTCGACAGTTGTCGGTCGAGGTCGTGCAGGATCTCATAGCAGGGCAGCACCTGGCGCACGCTGGCATTGGGCTCGCGCCCCTCGCGGATCGCGGCGAAGAACTCGCGGTCCTGCAGCTCGATGCCGTTCATCGACACCGCCACCAGGGATACATCGATCTTGTTCTCCTTGCCGTCGACCAGGTCGTCGTAGCGGGCGATGTAGGTGCCGGTGTCACCGATGTAGCGGAAGAAGGTGCCAAGCGGCCCGTCGTTGTTGAAGCTCAGGGACAGCGTGCAGATGGCGCCGTTGGCCGCCTTGAGCTGGATGCTCATGTCCATGGCAATGCCCAATGTCGGGTGGATCGGCCCCTGCAGCGCCTGCGCCTTGACGACCGGGCTGCGGCATTGGTAGGCAAACAGGTCAACCGTATGGGCCGCGTGGTGCCACAGCAGGTGGTCGGTCCAGCTGCGCGGCTGGCCCAGGGCGTTGATGTTGCTGCGGCGGAAGAAGTAGGTCTGCACGTCCAACTGCTGGATGTTGAGCGTTCCGGCCTCGATGCGTTGGCGCACCCACTGGTGGCTGGGGTTGAAGCGCCGCGTGTGGCCGCACATCGCCACCAGTCCGGTGTTCTCCTGCATCTGAAGCACGCGGTAGGCGTCACGCAGCGTGTCGGCCAGGGGTATCTCGGCCTGCACATGCTTGCCGGCCTTCATGCAGGCCACCGCCTGCGCGGCATGCATCTGGGTCGGCGTGCAAAGGATGACGGCGTCCAGCTGCGGCAGCGCCAGGCTGTCGGCCAGGTCGGTGGTGGCATGGCCGATGCCGTAGGTCGCTGCCACCTCGCGGGTCTTGTCCAGCGCGCGCCCGACGACCGAGATGACATCGACGCCGTCGATGCGACGCATGGCGTCGAGATGCTTGATGCCAAAGGCGCCGGCGCCGGCCAACGCCACCTTGATGGTCCGGGTCATGTCGGGTTCTCCAGGATCAGGTGACCCACGGCCGTGTTGGACGCGGGCACATGGTAGAAGCGGTGGGCCACGCGGGGCGGCGGACCGCCCGCCACGTCGGCCATGGCGCCGCGGGCGATCAGCCACATCACCAGCTCGATGCCTTCGCTGCCGGCTTCGCGGACATAGTCGATGTGGGGCAGCTGCGCCAGGCCGGCCGGGTCCGCGATCAGCTGGTCGAGGAAGCGCTTGTCCCACTCGGCATTGATCAGGCCGGCACGGGCACCCTGCAGTTGGTGGCTCATCCCTCCGGTGCCCCAGATCTGCACGTTCAACGGCTCGTCGTAGCTATGCACGGCACGCCGGATGGCCTGCCCGAGCTGGAAGCAGCGCCGTCCGCTGGGCACCGGGTACTGCACGACATTGACGGCGAACGGGATCACCGGGCAGGGCCAGGCGCCGGTGGCCGGGTCCTGGGCGCCGCACATCAGGCTCAGCGGCACGGTCAGCCCGTGGTCCACATCCATGCGGTTGACGATGGTCAGGTCGAAGTCGTCCTGAATCACGCTGTGCGCAATATGGCTGGCGAGTGCCGGATGGCCCTGCACCACCGGCACCGGCCGCGGCCCCCAGCCTTCATCAGCCGGCTTGTAGCTGTCGGCCGTGCCGATGGCGAAGGTCGGGATCATCTCCAGGCTGAAGGCCGTGGCATGGTCGTTGAAGACCAGGAAGATGACGTCCGGCGGGTTCTGCGCCAGCCACCGGCGCGAGAAGTCGTAGCCGGTGAAGACTTTCTGCCAGTAGGGTTCCTGACTCTTGCCCAGGTCGAGCGCCGCGCCGATGGCGGGCACGTGGCTGGTGTAGACGGATGCGGTGATGCGGGCCATGTCGTGGGCGTACGTGCGGATGGGGTCAGAAGCCGGGCTTGGGCGCGCTGCCCTGGGGCTGGCGGTGCGGTTGGGCATTGCCGTCTTCGCCGAGGATGCGGTTGCCATCTACGGAGCGGCCGCCGCCGATCATCATGTCGCGGTATTCCTCCTCCGTCATGCCGGTCATGCTGCCGGCCATCTGCTGAAAGCTCTTGCCGTGGGTGGCGCCCAGCTTGGCCAGGAAATAGATGTTGCCGCCCTCGGCGATGCAGCGGTTCAGGTCGCGCGCCAGCACCGCCAGTTTCTGGGCCTCGGTCATCGGCCACTCGTCCAGGCTGGCCCGCGGGTCGGCCAGGAAGCGCGCCCGGTTGTCGGCCTTCATCAGGCTCATGCAGAACTGGTTGAGCCAGTAGCCCTTGCGTGACTGCTCGGCGTCGAAGATGGTGGTGCCGGGGATGTCGAGATAGGGTTTGGTCAGGGCCATGGGTCAGGCCTCCTCCGGCCAGTACAGCCGCATCGGGTTGTCCACCAGCAGCGCGCGCTGCAACGCGGCGGTGGTAGCGATGTGCGGAATGAAGTCGACCAGCAAGCCGTCGTCGGGCATGTGGTGCTTCAGGTTCGGGTGCGGCCAGTCGGTACCCCAGAGCACGCGGTCGGGAAAGGTCTCCACCACCCGGCGCGCGAAAGGCACCACGTCGCGATAGGCCTGCTGCTCGCCGTCACGGGCCGGTGGGCCGGCCACGCTGAGCCGCTCCGGACAACTGACCTTGCTCCAGACGTTGCCATGCTCGTGCATGAACTTCATGAACAGGCCGAACTGCGGGCCGTCAATCGGCAGGCCGACGTCCGGCCGGCCCATGTGGTCCACCACGACGGTGGTCGGTAGCGCGGTGAAGAAGTCCCACAGATCGGGCAGGTCCACCGCCTCGAAATAGATCACCACATGCCAGCCCAGCTGCTGGATGCGGCCGGCGATCTCCAGCAACTCGTCCTTGGGCGTGAAGTCCACCAGGCGCTTGACGAAATTGAAGCGCACGCCGCGGACGCCGGCGGCATGGAGCTGCTCCAGCTCGGCATCGCTGACGCTGCGCCGCACCGTGGCGACGCCACGCGCGCGGCCGGCGCTGGCGCGGCAGGCATCGGCCAATGCGCGGTTGTCGGCACCGTGGCAGGTGGCCTGGACGATGACGTTGCGGGCAAAGCCCAGGTGGTCGCGCAACGCGAACAACTGGTCCTTGCCGGCGTCGCAGGGCGTGTACTTGCGCTCGGGCGCATAGGGAAAGTCGGCGCCCGGGCCGAACACATGGCAATGGGCATCGACGGCGCCCGGCGGCAGCACGAAGCGAGGCCGGCTCGGGCCGTCGAACCAGTCCAGCCACCCGCCGGTCTTGTCAAAGGCGCCTGTGGTGGGCTTGCCTGGGTGCGGAGCGTTCATGTGGGCATCGGCGCCGGGCGCTCGTGGTTGGCGGCGGGCTGGTGGACCGCCCGCAGGATGCGGTCAGCCTCCATGCGCCAGTCGGCGCTGCGCGCGAAGGCGGCTTCTCCGCGGCTGCCAAAGAGGCCGGCGTCGGACATATCCGCCATCCAGGCCTGACGCTCGGCCGTGCCAGCGGCACTGTGGGGTAGCAGGCCGGCCTCGCGGACGGTGACCGCGACCTCGCGGACCTCCTCGCTGCGTCGACGGCCATGCTCGATCACGCGCTGGAAGAAGTACGCCGCCTGGCGCTCCCAGTCGATGCCGGGAAAGGTCTCGTGCAGCGATGCGATCACCGCGTCCTCCACACCGTAGTGGCGGGCGGTGGTGAAGCTCTCGATCACCATCGCCTCCAGGCCCTTGATCATCACGCTGCGGCACATCTTGGTGGCGCTGGCCACGCCCAGGCGGTCGCTGTGCACCCGGGCGGCGAAGCCCAATGCATCGAGCATCGGCTTGAGCGCCTGGGCATGCGGGCCACCGAGCAGCAGCGGCACCTGGATGCGATACGGCGGCAGCGAGGTCATCACCGCGCCCTCGACATAGCGGCCGCCGGCGGCGTCGACGCATTGCGCAGCCTCGGCCTTGGCGCCGGGCGAGGCGGAATTGAGGTCCAGGAAGAAGCAGCCGTCCACCAAGGCCGGTGCGCACGCCTGTGCCACCGCCACCGCCTGGCTGGCCGTGACGGCGCTGATCACCAGCGCCGCGTCGGTCACCACCTCCGCCGCGCTGGCGGCCAAATGCACGCCGGCGCCCGCGGCATGCGCGCGCATGGCATCCCCGGCCGCGGAAGCAAGCTTGACATCGAACGCGCCGACCACGTGGCCGGCCTCGCGCAGGTCCTCGGCCAGGATTCGGCCGACCTCGCCGTAGCCGACCAGCGCCACCCGCACCGGCGAGGACAAGGTCATGGGCATGGCGCCGCCGTCAGTCGACATAGCGCAGCCCGGCCTTGGCCAGGGGCTCGCGCAAGTTGTACATGTCCAGCCCCAGCACGCCCGTGGCCAGCTTCGCGCGCTTGGCCGTCTCGTTGGCCTCCCGCGCCTCGGCTGCGGTGGCGGTGCGCTCGGCCCAGGCGGCGGGCACCACGACCACGCCGTCGTCGTCCGCCACGATGACGTCGCCCGGGTTCACCAGGGCGCCGGCGCACAGCACCGGAATGTTGACCGACCCCAGCGTGGCCTTGACCGTGCCCTTGGCGCTGATGCAGCGGCTCCAGACCGGGAAGCCCATCGAGGTGAGCTCGCGCACGTCCCGCACGCCGGCGTCGATGACCAGGGCGCGTGCTCCCAGGGCCTTGAAAGAGGTTGCCAGCAGGTCGCCGAAGTAGCCGTCGGTGCAGGGGGCGGTGATGGCCGCCACGACGATGTCGCCGGGGCGGACCTGCTCGCCGACCACATGCATCATCCAGTTGTCACCCGGATGCAGCAGCACGGTCACGGCGGTGCCGGCCACGTGGGCGCCGGGATAGATGGGCCGCATGACGGTGTCCATCAGGCCAACCCGGCCCATGGACTCGTGCACGGTGGCCACGCCCAGTCGGCCCAGGCGGGCCACGGCGGCCGCGTCGGCACGCTGGATGTTTCGCTTGACGATTCCGAGTTCGTACATCGCGGTCTCCTCTGTTCAGCGCCCGCGGGCCTTGAGGGCCCGGTCCAGGCGGGGATAGACGCGGCGGGCATTGCCCTCGAAGATGGCGTGCTTGTCCGTTGCCGAAAGCGCCGCTGCGTCGATGTAGCGCCGGGTGTCGTCGTAGTTGAAGCCGGTGTCGGGGTCAATGCCGCGCACAGCGCCGATCATCTCGCTGGCGAACAGCACGTTGCGCGCCGGTATCACCCGGGTCAGCAGGTCGATGCCCGGCTGGTGGTAAACGCAGGTGTCGAAGAACACATTGTTCAGCAGGTGGTCCTGCAGCAGCGGCTTTTTCATCTGCTGCGCCAGCCCGCGGTAGCGGCCCCAGTGGTAGGGCGCCGCGCCGCCGCCGTGCGGGATGATGAATTTCAGCGTCGGGAAGTCCTTGAACAGGTTGCCCTCCAGCAGCTGCATGAAGGCCGTGGTGTCGGCATTGATGTAGTGGGCGCCGGTGGTGTGGAAGCAGGCGTTGCACGAGGTGCTGACATGCACCATCACCGGCAGCTCGTACTCGACGATCTTCTCGTAGAGACCGTACCACCAGGAGTCCGTCAGGGGCGGCTCGCGCCAGTGGCCGCCGGACGGGTCCGGGTTCAGGTTGACCGCCACGTTGCCGAACTGCTCGACGCACCGGACCAGCTCGGGTATGCAGGTGCTGGGGTCGACGCCCGGCGACTGCGGCAGCATGGCCGCCGGCATGAAGTTGTCGGGGAACAGCTGCGACACCCGGTGGCACAACTCATTGCAGATCGCCGACCAGGTGGCCGAGACCTGGAAGTCGCCGACATGGTGGGCCATGAAGCTGGCACGCGGGCTGAAGACCGTCAGGTCCAGGCCGCGCTCCTTCATCTGGCGCAGCTGGTTGCTGGCGATGGACTCGCGCAGCTCGTCGTCCGAGATGCGCAGCTCGGACGGTCGTGGCGCCTCGCCCGGGTTGCCGAGCGCGGCGACCTGGCGGTTGCGCCAGTCCTCCAGCGAAGCCGGATGCGTGGTGTAGTGGCCGTGGATGTCGATGATCATGGTCGGTTTCTCCAGGTGCGCGGCGGCCGCTTTCGACGCCCTCAGGCCGGGGACATGCCCTGGCGCTGCTTGGCCGGCGCGGCTTCCGCCGATGCCAGGTATTGCAGGAACAGCCGGGCCGCGTCCGGCTGCGGCGCAGCCGTACAGACCGCCGCCGAAAACGTCGTCGTGATGGCCACATCGGCCGGCAGCGGCCCGACCACCGTCAGGCCCGGCTCATGCATCAACTCGCTGAGCTGCTGGAACCCGAGATCGGCGTCGCCACGGGCCACCAGGCGGCCCACCGGCACGCCCGGTGCGGCCAGCACCAGCCGTGGTTCCAGCATTTCCCGCAGGCCCCACCGGTCGAACAGCAGCAGCAGCTGGGAGCCGCTGGGCCCGGTGGAGTAGCCGATACGCCCCCCAGAGCGCAACAGGGCACGCAACGCCGAGCCGGTGCTGATGTCGGGCAGCGGCGTACCGGCGGGTACGGCCAGGGCAACCGCGGAGACCGCCAGATCGACGCGGGTCTGGGGCCGCACATGCCCTGTGGCCGCCAGGCGGTCCAGGGCATCGGATGCGAGCACGACCGCATCGAACGCCTCCCCGGCTGCCACGCGGCGGGCCGCATCCACGCCGCCCACCGACTCGAAACTCGCAGCTTGTCCGGTCCGCGCCTGGTAGGCCGTGCACAGCTCACCCAGCACGAGGCGGGTGGCCATGGATGAGATGCCGGACAGGGTGGGTGCCATGATGGGTCTGCAGTCGCGGATTCTGCGTGCGGCCCAGCACCACCTCGGGCACATCAGACCACTAGCTGCTAGACCAATTCGGCATAGATCATGGGAGCGATGCAGAGCACCGTGGCATCGATCAACGCCCGACGTTCGACCGCCGGGGCGCCCTGGCCGGCGCGGCACGGCTGGCCGCCTGCAGGCTGCGTGCGCCGGAAGTCAGCAACCGGGCCACCTGGCGCGCCAGCGGGCTGGCGCGGCGATGGACGGACGCCACCATGCACAACACGCTGGTCAGCCGTGGCTGCTCGATGGCACGCGCCTGCAGGCGGGCCGCCCAGGGCGATGCCGTCACCGAGCTGAGCGGCAACACGGCTTGCCCATGCCCGGCGCAGACCAGGTCCAGGATGGCGGGCACGCTGGACACCTCCCAGGCCACGTCCAGCGCGACGCCATGCAGCGCGCATTGGGTCTCGACCAGACGACGGATCACATGGGCCCGCTCCGGCATGATCAAGGCATGGTCGGCCAACCGGCGCAGCGGCAATGCGGTGGCTCTGTGCAACAAGCCCCGCTCTTGCGCCGCCAGTTGGGTCAGGCGGCGCCCGGCAGACCCTTTGGCAGTGGCCGGCACCGTGGCCGATCGCAGTTGCACCAGGCACAGCGGCTCCTCCAGAACCGGCTTGATCTCCAGCCCGGCCTGGGCGTCCGGGTTGTAGAGCAACCCGATGTCGACACGACCAGACGAGATCCATTCGGCCATGTGGGCCGACAGACCCTCCACGATGGCCAGCCGGGCCTGGGGGCAGTCGCGCCGGAACGCCTCGATCAGCGGCAGTGTGAGCTGACGTGCCAGGCTCGGTGGCAGGCCAATGGTGATGCGGCCCACCGGCTCGTCACGCCGTGAGCCAATATCTGCACGGGCCTCGTCCACCTGCTGCAGGATGCCGGTGGCATGCTCCAACAGGCGCCGCCCGGCGTCGGTTGGCTCAACGCCGCGGCCGTTGCGCAGCAGCAGGGTCTCGCGCAGGTCGGTTTCCAGAAGCCGCACCTGGCGGCTCAGCGCCGGCTGAGCGATGCGCAACACCTGGGCTGCCTTGGAGAAGCTGCCGTGTTCGGCGACCTGGACGAAATAGTGAAGCTGTTTCAGGTTCATGCGTGGTCGAGGGCATCAAGGCGGAGACGCAGTTTCCGCCGCGGACATGATGAGCCGGATGCGACGAGTATGTAGTGGGCCGTCCCGACGGCCGTTGTCGGGCGGGTCCTTGTTGCCTGGGGGTCTGACGGATCGCGGTTCGACCTGTCGAACCACCGCCGTGTTATCCCTAGAAACACTGGCGGCGGCCAGCGGTGAATTGGGTAAGCTTCCCGTATCGTGAAGCGCGATGCGAACGCGCCGCCTTCGACCGTGCCTCTGGAACTGGCCACGGGCCCTCACCTGATCCGCGCATGCCCGCTGCCGCACCGCCGCCCGTCCACAAACCGCTCGCGCGGCGCCTGCTGTTGCTGACCGAACTGACCGCCTGCATCTGCCTGGCGGCCTGTGGTGGCGGCGATCCGGGCGAGACGAATGAGCGGGCGCTCGGCTCTTTGGGTACCGATGCGCCGGGACCTGGGACAACAGCCGGCCCGGTTAATACAGGCGCCATCGACGGCGGCGCCATCGGGGGCAACCCGCCGCCGCCGTCCAAGAAGACGCCGGCACCACCTCGACCGCCACCGCCACCGCCACCGCCGCCTCCCCCTCCCCCTCCCCCACCTCCCCCACCGCCGGCGGTTGTCATCCCGCCGCTAGGCTTGCCGCGGATCCTGGTGTCCGACGCTGGCACGCTGGCGCGGCTGCAGTCGTTATGGAACACGCGGCAGGCATCGGCCGTGCGTTTCAAGGGCATGGTCGATGGTCAGATGACGGGTGCCAACCACTACGGCTTCGAACCGTGGTTTGCGGCCCTGATGTCGCGGGTCACCGGGCAGGCCTCGTACTGCACCTATGCCGTGGCGCAGACGGAAATCTTCGTGCAGTCCGAGGAAGCGTTGATCCGGGCCAACCAGCGCGCCGTCGTGGCCAACGACAGCTACCTGGAGGTTGGCGACTACATCGGCAACCTGGCCAAGGTCTATGACTGGTGCCGGGCGCAGATGACACAGTCGCAGCGCACGCGCTGGGTCACCTATGGCAACCAGGCGGTGTGGAACGTCTGGAACCACGAGCAGGCCCGTTGGGGCAGTACGCTTTATCCCTGGAGCGGCTGGTCGGTCGACAACCCGTCCAACAACTACTACTACTCCTTCCTGCGCGCCACCATGCTGCTGGGTCTGGCGACCTACGGCGAGAACAGCCAGGCCACGACCTGGATCGACAAGTTCCGCACCGCCAAGATCGCCAACGAATTGGTGCCGACCTTCAACCGCGATCTGGTCGGCGGCGGCTCGCGGGAGGGCACGGGCTATGGTGTGGCCATGAAGGGCCTGTTTGACATCTACCACCTGTGGGAGAAGTCGACCACCGAGCGCATTGCAGACCTGACGCCCCATACGCGCGACTCACTGGACAAGTTCCTCCACGACATCGTGCCCACACTGGACCGGGTGGTGCCCACCGGCGACCATGCGCGCGACTCGACCGCCGCCCTGTTTGATTACCACCGCGAGTACCTGCTGGTACTGGCCCGGTTGTACCCGTCGGACCCGATGTCCGGTATCGCCAAGACGCTGCTTGCGCAGTCCACAGTTCCGGTCATGGGCTATGCCTTCGAGTACTGGGTGGACTTCGTTTACGACCTTGTCGACATTCCTGCGCAGCCGCTGAGCCGGCTGCCGACGGCGCGCTGGAGCAGCGGCACCGGCCAGCTCTCGGTGCGTTCGGCCTGGGCAACGTCTGCCACCCATGTCAACTTCATCTGCGGCCCCTATTCCGAGAGCCATGCCCACCGGGACCAGGGCAGCTTCGTGCTGTTCAAGGGCAATTGGCTGGCCTTCGACGCCAACATCAACTCGCACTCCGGGCTGGTCCAGGACGAGGCGGCCCACAACCTGGTGCGGGTGGAGAAGAATGGCACGGTCCAGACCCAGCGGTGGGACGCCAGCTGCAACCTGCTGGCGTTGGCGGACAACGCGGTCTACAGCTATGCCGTGGCCGATGTGACGCCGATGTACGCCGGCAGTGCCA
This sequence comes from Aquabacterium sp., assembly GCA_046160725.1. Lineage (GTDB taxonomy): Bacteria > Pseudomonadota > Gammaproteobacteria > Burkholderiales > Burkholderiaceae_C > JBJXHB01. The sequence continues at coordinate 5,962 of JBJXHB010000380.1, read as the reverse complement.
CCGTGACCAAGGTTCAGCGTGAGGTACTGCTGCTGAAGCCGGCCACCCTGGTGGTGCTGGACCGGGTCGACACCTCCGGTAGCGGCGTGCGGCGGGTCTGGACGCTGAACCTGCCCACCACGCCCACGGTGTCCGGCGACCGGCTCACGGCCTGGAACGGATCTTCGCAGCTGGATGTGCGGCGCCTGGCACCCACTGGCCTGACATCGCAGGTGCTGTCCTGGCCCGCCATCGATCCGGACGTCGAGGCCGGCAGCCGTGTAGATGTCGCCCACACCACGGGCAATGGCAGCGTGTTCCTCAACGTCATCGGTGCCGATCAGGCCTACGGCAACGCGGTGCGCTCGGACCAGACCGGCCAGACCGGCGCCGTGATCACTCTGGCAAACGGTGACGTGGCGACGCTGCGCTTCAACAACGCCAGCACCGGCGGGACGATCGACGTGCGCACGTCAGGCAATGTCGTGAAGACCTCCGGCAACCTGCCCACCAGCATCCAGGTCCTGCAGCGACTGGCCAACTGAGGCCGACGCCGCGCCGACCAGGTCAGTCCACAGTTGCCGGCGCCACCGCGTCAGGCCGCCAGGCCACGGTCAACCGTCGCTTGCCCGACGCCAGGGGCGCAATCGCGTCGACGATGCAGACCTCGACCGACATGCTGGGGCCGGTCACCGCCGCTACTTTCGAACTCAACCTTGTGCTGAGGGCGTTGTCCCAGCCCTGCGGCGCGACGATGCGGAACTCGCCCTGCGCCGGCGAGGTCTGCACGAACTGCCATTGACGGATCTGCGGCCACTCCAACAGCGCTGCGACAAAGAACTCACCCGATATATGGCGTCCGTCCGGCGCCCGGATCATCTCCAGAACACGGCCATCGACGGACGACAGCCGCGGCAGGCCCCGGCCGCAACGGCAAGGCCCCAAAGCCAGGGTTCCGCGGTCGCCATTGAGATAGCGAACCATCGGCATGCCATCGTTGTGCAGGTCGGTCACCGCCAGGTCGCCGGAGTCGCCGGCGGCGACCGGTCGGCCCTGGGCGTCCACGGTCTCGAGCAGGAGCTGGTCGGCCTGGATGTGCAGTCCGTCGTGGGCCTCGCACTCGGTGGCCATCAACATCACTTCGCGCGAGCCGTAGGTCTCGAAGACCTCGCAGCCGAAGGCGCGTGAGATGGCGGCGCGCTCGGGCGCGAGCAAAGCCTCGGCCCCTGTCAGGACACAGCGGATGCCGCGCAAGGCGCGGCCGCGCTCCAGCAGCCGGCTGGCGACCAGCATCAGCGGCGCCACGTAGCCCACCACGGCGTCCGGCCGATAGCGCTCGATGGCGTCGATCCGCTCATCGATGCCGGTGTCGGTGATCATGAAGGCGTCCAGAAACCGCCGATTGAAGGCGCCGTGGTACAGGCGGTCCTTCAACCCTGCCCAGCCGCCGCTGCGCATGCCGGTGCCCCACAGATAGGCGGTGCGCGTTCCCAGGCCGGCACCGGCCCAGCCGTAGCCGCGCCACATGATGGCGGTGCGGCGTGCATACGCGTCCATCGTGTACTCAAAGCGGAACGGGACGCCGGTCGAGCCGCCGGTGGTCTTGGTCAACGTACGCCCGCGCCAGTCCCGGGCGATCATGTCGTCATAGTGAGCCGTGATCAGCTGCTTGGTCAGCGTCGGGTAGCGGGCCAGCTCGGAGATGTCGTGCAGGGGCTGCGGGTTGCAGCCGGCTTGCCGCCAATGGGCAGCCAGAAAAGGCACCTGTGCCCAGCCGTGCGCCAGCAAGCGGTTGAGCTTGTCCAACTGGACCCGCTGCAGGTCGGCCGGGGACAACCACTGGCTGGCTTCGTACTCCCGGACGTAGGCGGCTGTCCTGCGCTGACGCACCAAAGTCTCGTAGCCCGGAAACAGGACATGGCGGAACAGCTTCTCGTACATGTCAGGGTGCCGTCAATGGAAGCACCTGGACACCCGTGGGCAGCGGCCCTGCGGCGCGACGCTGGGGCCGCGCCGGATCCGTCAGGTCGAGATGCGCGCCGACGCCATCGACTCGGAACCGGACGGACGCGGTCCGCCCGTCGCTCAGCTGGAGTTGCACCCCGATCTGTCCATCGACGTCGTGGCGGGTTGAGGACCGGAGGGCGCCGTTCAGCGACAACACATGCAGGAACTGTGATGCGGCCCCCTGCTCATGGGCCACGTCCACGCGCACGCCCCTTGACATGCTGCGGCTGAGGCTGGGCCATGCCAGGACACTGGTCGTGAGGCCCGTCGGCGCCAACCTGCGGACCTCCAGGCGGCCGCCCGCCTCCTCGTACCGCAATACATCGCCATCCACTGTCGGTGCACCCGGGAGGTTCAGGGTCCAGATGCGACGTGTCGCGGCCGAGGCGACCACCGCGCGGTCGAAGACCACCAGCACGTCCGGCTTCAGATAGACGAACTCACGTTCGGACTGGCGTACCGCCGAGTGGCTTCGGTACAGCGGGGTCACCTGTGCGGCAGCATAGGTGTAGGCGTCTGTGTCGGCCAGCGCGGCCAGATGGCAGGCATTGCCAGCACGCTGCCGCAAGGTGTTGCCGGCTGACTCGAAGCGCACCAGGTTGTGGTGTTCCTCGCCCTGCTCCAGGCCCGACCGCGAATAGAGATTGCCGTCCGCGGCCAGCCACGTGCCTTTGAAAAGCAGAAAGCTGCCCTGGTCGCGATGGGCATGGCTCTCGGTGTAGGGGCCGCAGATGAAGTGGGCATATGTGGCACTGCGGTCCCATGAGGAGCGGGTCATCAGGTGTCCGACGCCGCGCGCCCAGTAGGTGGTGGACATCTCGGCACGCGCTGCAGGCGGCGGGCGGTCATTGGGGTCGTACAGGTAGTCCACGTAGAAATTGAACGAATGCCGCATGCGCGGCACGGTCGACTGTCCCAGCATCGACCGGGCTGCTGGCCCCAATGGGTGTGCGGGGTACAGCGACTGCAAGGCCAGCAGGTACTCGCGGTGGTAGTCAAAGAGAGCGGCGCTGGCATCACGCGAGTGGTCCCCGACCGGCGCCACGCGGTCCTGGGTGGGCACGATGCTGTGCAGCAGGTAGGCAATGGAGTCCTCTGCATGGGGGGTCAGGCCAGCGATCTTGTCGCCCGTGGAACGCTCCCACCAGTCGTAAAGCTGGAACAGGTTCTTCATCGCCGTGCCGTAGCCCGTGCCTTCACGGGACCCACCGCCGACCAGGTCCCGGTTGAAGGTCGGCACCAGCTGATTGGCGATCTTGGCCGTTCGGAACAACTGCAGCCAGCTCTCGGCTTCGGGGGTCTCACCCAGTGTGGCCAGCCCCAGCAGCATGGTGGCCCGAAGGAAGGAGTAGTAATAGTTGTTGGACGGGTTGTCGACCGACCAGCCCGTCCAAGGGTGGGTCACATTGCCCCACCGAGCCCGGGTGTGGTTCCAGACATTCCACACCGCCTGGTTCCCGTAGCGCCGCCAGCGCTCACGCTGTTCAGGGGTCAGCCGGTCATGGCACCAGTCGTAGACCAGCGCCAGGTTGCCGATCGTGCTGCCGACGTCAAGATAGCTGTCCCCTGCGACTTGGGCCGGCAGGCCCTTGGCCACCAGCTGCTCCTCTGCTGTGACAAAGCGGTCGGTCTCGTCAATGGCGAAGCGGGCATATCGTTCGTCGCCGTTGAGCTGATACAGCAGCGCTGCATACCAGGGCTGAAAGCCATAGCTGGGCCGGCCGCCCAGGGCGACGGTGACATCAGACTGGAACCGCATGGCCGCCTGTGTGCGGTTGCGCAATGCGTCACGCAAGCGCTGGGTGGTCGTGGCATCGGCGAGGAGGATTCGCGGATGCCCATTGGCAATCGTCAGAGCGGGCAGCGCGTTGGCTGATGGCCCAGCGGCTGCATTTGGCGAGGTGGTCTGTGCACCGCCGAGCGTACCGAGCGCCAGCAGCAGTATCGGCGCCAACCACCGGCTGGCAGATCGTTTCCATGGGGTCATCATGGGGTCCTCGTCCAGCGCTGATTCAACCAGACCCGCCAGGGCCGCTCCCAGCCGTAGTAGGAGACCAGGCCCAAGGTCATGGTGGCCGCGAAAGCAGCACCAGACCCGAGTTGCGGCAGGCTCTGTGCGAAGGGCTGCTGCCAAAGGTACAACGAATAGGACCAGAGCCCAAACGCCATCATCACGCGATTTGACAGCAACTCACGCAGCCAGCCGGGCGCCTCCGCCAGGTGGTTCACGGCAAAGGCCAGCACAACAGGAGACACCACGGCCTGCTCCCACCAGTGCGCACCTTGCCGGTGGGCCAAAGCCGCCATCGCCATGGCCACCAGTGGCATCCAGGGCCTGACATGGGCCACCACTCGGTGGCGAACCAGGGCATACCCAGCCGATGCCAGCAGGAGTGCCGCCGCCACTTCGGTGCGCAGTTCGAAATCAACCTCTTTCGACTCGGGCAGATGGGCATACCAGGCATGGATCAGGACCGTGGTCAGGAAACCGCACAACAACACGATCGCCACCCGGCTGCGCACGGCCGTGGCCAGCGTCACGAGGCTCAGAAGGATATAGCTGTGCTCCTCGACGTTCAGGGACCACAGGTGTCCGATCGGCAGACCGGTGTTCCAGATCGGCGGATCTGCCGGCCAATAAGTCCGCATGAAGGTCAGTGTCGAAACCAAGGCAACGGCATCGACCGCCGCTCCGCGCCAGGCCGCCCAGACATGGACAACCCCGACAAACAGGACGAATGCGGGAAGGATGCGGCTGATGCGCCGCTTGTAGAACAGACCCAACGGTGTCCGACGCTCGAACAGCAGCCCGCTCATCAGCAGTCCCGACAGGCTGAAAAAGACCTCAACGCCCAGCCGGCCGGTGTCCACTGGTTTCCAGGGCAGGAAGTGGGACTGCAGAACCAGCAGGATGGCCAGCCCACGCCAGCCGTCAAGGTGGTCCACATGCGCGATCGACGCGACCGGTGCCCCGGTCGGCTGCCGGCTTGGCTTGCAGCCGAACTCGATGTGGGCCATGCCTAGATGACAGGCCCAATGGGGCCGTCGGCTGAAACGTCCGTCGGCGCCGACCAGGCAGCCCACAGCCACGCCTGGCCCCCGTGATGGATCCAGCCGCGACGAACGCCGGGCAGCTGCTCAACATGCGCCGCCACCACCCGCGCCGCCGGTGCGAAGAACGTCACCAGCCCGTGACGACCGAGCCGCGACATGCGGTCGATGGCGTCGGGGATGTCGCTCATGTAATACAGCACCTCGCAGGCCACGACCACGTCGTACCGCCCCGTCGCCGGCAGTGGCCAAGGCAGCGTCGACAGGTCGGCGGCGGCGGCTCGGATGCCAGGTACGCGCTCACCGGCGCGTGCCACCGCCGTCGCGCTGACGTCGATGGCATCCAGCTGTCGACAGATCTGGACCAGGTGAGCGCTTTGATGGCCCTCGCCACAACCGACCTCCAACATCGTGTCGACGGGGCCAAACAGGCTGAGGATCAGGTCGTTGGTCTGCACGAACCGCGACTGCTCCCGCGCACTGGCCATGTCCCAGGGGTCGGGCAGCGCATAAAGCCGGTCAAGGCCGCGGTGGTTGTCGGTGCCACCGAGATCGCGCATCACCAGGCGCCGCCAGGCTTTGGCGACCCACTTGCGCACCGGCGACGCGGTGCCGCCCAGTCGCTCGAGAATCCTCAGGCGCATCATGGTCGCTGCCGCAGGGCGATGCCCAGACTCTGGGCGGTGGCCCTTCGCAGCGCCAGGTTGAGCAAGCCCATCAAGCCAAGGCCCCTCGGCCCATTCGGATTCACGCACCAGGCGCGGCGCGCCATCTCCCAGGCCTGTCGATATCGGCCGATGACCAGCATGCCTCTGGCCGTACGGACATAGGCCTCTGACAAAGCCCTCCGACCAGTGCCTGCCGGCACGACCGGCCCCAGGGCTGCGATGGCACGCTCGATGACGAGCACGTAGTCGTCGTAGCT
>JBJXHB010000379.1:0-7984 GCA_046160725.1 Aquabacterium sp. | reverse complement strand
CCCTGGAGCGAAGTCAAGGGGGAGGCGCGCGACGCAGGAGCGCGCCGGAGGACATGAGCGCAAGGGGCCACCCGTCGCACTTGGCCCGCCCCGCACGACCAGGCCCGCCGCGACGCCGCGACCCCAGCAAACCAGCAGCCCACCGCCCAAGCCACTCAGATCGCCAGCCGCTCCCGCACGCCGTCGCGCTCGATGGCCGCGCCGGCACCACTCATCACCACCTCGCCGCGCTCCATCACCAGATAGCGGTCGGCCAGCTCGGCCGCAAAGTCCACGTACTGCTCGACCAGCACGATGGCCATGCGGCCGCCCGCCGCCAGGCGCCGGATCACACGGCCGATGTCCTTGATGATGCTGGGCTGGATGCCCTCCGTCGGCTCGTCCAGCATCAGCAGGCGCGGTCCCGGCACCAGGGCGCGGGCAATCGCCAGCTGCTGCTGCTGGCCGCCGGAGAGGTCGCCGCCGCGGCGCTGGCGCATCTCGCGCAGCACCGGAAACAGCTCGAACAGCTCGTCCATGGGCATCGGGTCGGCACCACGGGGCAGCGCCGCCAGGCCCATCGTCAGGTTCTCCTGCACCGTCAGGCGCGAGAAGATCTCGCGCCCCTGCGGCACATCGCCCAGGCCCAGCCGGGCCCGCAGATGAGGCCCCTGCCGCGTCACGTCCCGGCCGTCCAGCTCCACGCTGCCAGCCGCCGCGGGCACCACGCCCATCAGCGTCTTCAGCAGCGTGGTCTTGCCCACGCCGTTGCGGCCCAGGACGGCCAGCACCTCGCCCACCCTGGCCTCAAAGGCCACGTCGCGCAGGATGTGCGAGCCGCCGTAGCGCTGGTTCAGGCCGCGCACCCGCAGCCGTGGCGGATAGCCCGTGCCGCCGGCGCCCGGCGCAGCGCCCTGATCGACGGTGCCCGGCCGGTCAGCGTCCAAGGTACACCTCCACCACCTGGTCGTTGGCCTGCACCTGGGCCAGCGGCCCCTCGGACAGCACGCGGCCCTCGTGCAGCACCGTCACCGTGCGGCCGGCCGTGGCCAGGCGGGCCACGAAGCTCATGTCGTGCTCCACCACCACCAGCGAGTGGCGCCCGGCCAGCGACAGGCACAGCTCGGCGGTGCGCTCGGTCTCGGCATCGGTCATGCCGGCCACCGGCTCGTCCAGCAGCAGCAGCACCGGGTCCTGCACCAGCAGCATGCCGATCTCCAGCCACTGCTTCTGGCCATGGCTGAGCAGGCCGGCCTCGCGGTGCAGGGCGTCGCGCAGGTGGATCTGCTCCAGCACCTGGCCCAGGCGGTCGCGCTGCTGGCCGGTCAGCGCCGAGTACAGCGCCGCACGGATGCCCCGGTCGCCGGCCAGCGCCAGCTCCAGGTTCTCCAGCACCGTCAGCGGCTCGACCACCGTCGGCTTCTGGAACTTGCGGCCGATGCCGACGTTGGCGATCTGCGCCTCGTTCAACCGCAGCAGGTCGATGTTGGAGCCGAAATGGGCACGCCCGCTGTCCGGCCGCGTCTTGCCGGTGATGCAGTCCATCAGCGTGGTCTTGCCGGCGCCGTTGGGCCCGATCACGCAGCGCAGCTCGCCGACGTCGATGGTCAGCGACAGCGCGTTCAGTGCCTTGAAGCCATCGAAGCTGACGCTCAGCTCCTCCAGGTACAGGGCCACGCCGTGTGCGAAGTCCGGCGTGTCGGCGTGCGCAATGCGGCCGCGGCCGGCCTCGCGGCCGCCGCTGGCCGTGGCCGTGGCCTCGCGGGCCAGCAGCGCGGCGCGGCGCTGGGCGCCCTGCTCCATCAGGTCCGGTGTCATGGCGCGCTCCGGTCGCGACGAACCAGCCGTGCCAGACCCATCAGGCCCTGCGGCAGCACCAGCGTGACGAGCACAAACAGCCCGCCCAGGACGTACAGCCAGTACTCCGGAAACGCAACCGTGAACCAACTCTTGGCGCCGTTGACCACGACTGCGCCGAGGATCGGGCCGAGCAGCGTGCCGCGGCCGCCGACCGCGGCCCAGATCGCCATCTCGATGGAGGCCGCCGGCGACATCTCGCCCGGATTGATGATGCCGACCTGCGGCACGTAGAGCGCACCGGCGACGGCGCACATCATGGCCGACAGCGTCCAGATCGACAGCTTGTAGGCCAGCGGGTTGTAGCCGCAGAACATGACCCGGCTCTCCGCATCCCGGATCGCCACCAGCACCCGGCCGTAGCGGCTGTTGACGATGGCGCGGCTCATCAGGTACATCGCGACCAGCGTCAGGCCGCTGAGCACGAACAGCAGGCAGCGCATCTGCGGCGTCGCGATGGGCACGCCGGCGATGCGCTTGAAGTCGGTGAAGCCATTGTTGCCGCCGAAGCCGGTCTCGTTGCGGAAGAACAGCAGCATCGCCGCATAGGTGAGGGCCTGCGTGATGATCGAGAAGTAGACGCCCTTGATGCGCGAGCGGAAAGCGAACCAGCCGAACACGAAGGCCAGCAGCCCCGGCACCAGCACCACCAGCAGCGCCTGCGCCAGCAATGAGTCTGAAAGCCCCCAGTGCCAGGGCAGCGCCTTCCAGTCCAGGAACACCATGAAGTCCGGCAGCTCGGCGCGGTACTGGCCGTCGCGGCCGATCTGGCGCATCAGGTACATGCCCATGCCATAGCCGCCGAGCGCGAAGAACAGGCCATGACCCAGCGACAGGATGCCGGTATAGCCCCAGATCAGATCGATGGCCAGTGCACAGATGGCATAGCACAGGATCTTGCCGGCCAGGCTGACGGCATAGTCGCTGACCTGCAGCGGATGGCCGGCCGGCAGCGCCAGGTTCAGCAGCGGCACCACCACGGCCAGCACCACCACCGACAGCGTGACCGCCGCCCAGCCGCGGCGGCCCAGCAGCAGGCCGCTGCGGGTGTGGATGCCGGCGTCCGGCAACGTCGACAGCGGCGGGTTCATTCGGCGCTGCGTCCCTTCAGCGCGAACAGCCCTTGCGGCCGCTTCTGGATGAAGACCACGATGAACAGCAGCACCACTATCTTGGCCAGCACCGCGCCGGCCGCGCCCTCCAGCAGCTTGTTGGCCACGCCCAGGCCCAGCCCGGCCACCACCGTGCCGGCCAGCTGGCCCACGCCACCCAGCACCACCACCATGAACGAGTCGACGATGGTGGAGGCGCCCAGGTCCGGGCCGACGTTGCCGATCTGGCTGAGCGCGCAGCCGGCCAGGCCGGCGATGCCGGCGCCGAGTGCAAAGGCAGCGGTGTCCACGCGGGCGGTGTCGACACCGACACAGGCCGCCATGCGCCGGTTGCCGGTGACGGCGCGCACATACAGGCCGAGCCGGGTGCGGGCGATCAGCAGCGCCACGCCGGCCACCACCAGTGCCGCGAAGACGATGATGGCGATGCGGCTGTAGGGCAGCACCAGGTTGGGCAGCAACGTCACGCCGCCGGACAGCCAGCCCGGGTTCTCGACCGGCACGTTCTGCGCGCCGAACAGCGAGCGCACGGTCTGCATCAGGATCAGGCTGATGCCCCAGGTGGCCAGCAGCGTCTCCAGCGGCCGGCCGTACAGGTGGCGGATCACCAGGCGCTCGATCACCACCCCCACCGCGGCGCTGGCCAGGAACGATGCCGGCAGGGCCACCACGATATAGGCATCGAAGCCGCCGGGCCACCAGGCGCGAAACAGGTTCTGCACGCCCCAGGTGGCATAGGCGCCGATCATGATCAGCTCGCCATGGGCCATGTTGATCACGCCCATCAGGCCATAGGTGATGGCCAGGCCGAGCGCGGCCAGCAGCAGGACCGAGCCCAGGCTGAGGCCCGTGAACAGCACGCCCAGGCGCTCGCCCCAGGTCAGGCGGCGCTGCACCTGGTCCAGCGCCGTCTGCAGCGCTGCCCTCGCGCCGGCATCGGTCTCGGCCTGCAACCGCTGCAGCAGCAGCGCACGGGTGCCGGGGTCGGCCGACGTGGCCAGCGCGGCGGCCGCCGCCACACGCTCGGCCGCCACCGGCGAGGCAATGCGCAGCGACGCCAGCAGCCGGGCCAGGCGTGCCTTCTGGGCCGGGTCGGTCTCGGCCGCCAGTGCCCGCTCCAGCAGCGGCGCGCGGGCCGGGTCCGGGTCGTCACGGGACAGCGCCTGCAGCGCCTGGCTGCGTTGCGCCAGGTCGGGCGACAGCAGCGCCAGCGCCGCCAGCGCGCCGTCGATCTCGCGCCGCATGCGGTTGTTGTTGACGACGTCCTCGGCATCCGCCGGCAGCGGTACCGCGGCGCCGCCGGCCATCAGCGGCGGCTGGCCGTCGCGCACCACCCAGGCCCGGCCGCCCGACACCTTGACGGCATCGTCGCGCAGCGCCTGCAGCAGGGGCAGCAGGCCGGTGTCGGCCGCCGCCATGCGCTCATGCAGGGCGGCGATGCGTTCGTCGTTGTCGCCAGCGGCGATGCGCCCGGCCTGCTCGGGCGTCAGCGCCTGGACCGGCAGGCCGACGACGAGCCAAAGCAATGCCCAGGCGCGCAGCAGGCGCCGAAGACCGTGGGTCATGGGAGGGGTTCCGTCAGGCGCGGGCGCCGGGCCGGGACCGGCCCGGCACACCGCTGCCGATCACTTCTTGGTCATCAGGACCGGCTCGTCCTTCTTGCCCTTGTTCTCGGGGATGAACGGGCTCCAGGGCTGGGCCTTGACCGGGCCGGGGGTCTTCCAGACCACGCTGAACTGGCCGTCGGCCTTGATCTCGCCGATGAACACCGGCTTGTGCAGGTGGTGGTTCTTCGCGTCCATGGTGGAGGTGAAGCCGCCCGGCGCCGGGAAGGTCTGGCCAGCCATGGCGGCGATCACCTTGTCGGTGTCGGTGCTCTTGGCCTTCTCGACCGCGGCCTTCCACATCATGATGCCGAGGTAGGTGGCCTCCATGGGGTCGTTGGTCAGCGGCTTGTCCTTGTGGCCGGCGATGTTCTTGGCCTTGGCATAGGCGCTCCACTTCTTGACGAACTCGGTGTTGGCCGGGCTCTTGATGCTCATGAAGTAGTTCCAGGCCGCCAGGTGGCCGACCAGCGGCTTGGTGTCGACGCCGCGAAGCTCCTCCTCGCCCACCGAGAAGGCCACCACCGGCACGTCGGTGGCCTTCAGGCCCTGGTTGCCCAGCTCCTTGTAGAAGGGCACGTTGGAGTCGCCGTTGATGGTGGACACCACGGCCGTCTTCTTGCCCTCGGCCGCGAACTTCTTGATCTTGCCGATGATGCTCTGGTAGTCCGAGTGCCCGAAGGGGGTGTATTCCTCCATGATGTCGGTGTCGGCCACACCCTTGCTCTTCAGGAAGGCACGCAGGATCTTGTTGGTGGTGCGCGGGTACACATAGTCGGTGCCCAGCAGCACGAAGCGCTTGGCCGAGCCGCCGTCCTTGCTCATCAGGTATTCCACCGCCGGGATCGCCTGCTGGTTTGGCGCCGCGCCGGTGTAGAAGACGTTCTTGCTCAGCTCCTCGCCCTCGTACTGGACGGGATAGAACAGCAGGCCGTTCAGCTCCTCGACGACGGGCAGCACCGACTTGCGACTGACGCTGGTCCAGCAGCCGAAGATCGCGGCCACCTTGTCCTGGCTCAGCAGCTGGCGGGTCTTCTCGGCGAACAGCGGCCAGTTCGACGCCGGGTCGACGACCACCGGCTCGAGCTTCTTGCCGAGCACGCCACCCTTGGCATTGATCTCGTCGATGGCCATCAGCACGGTGTCCTTGAGCACCGTCTCGGAGATGGCCATGGTGCCGGACAGCGAATGCAGCACGCCGACCTTGATGGTGGCCTGTGCCTGCGCGCCGAACGCAGTCAGGCCCAGCGTAGCGGCTGCCGCGGCGGCGGCGATGGTGGTCTTCAAGGCATGGCGGCGGTGGATCGTCATCATCTCGCTCCTGGATGGCCTGCAGCACAGGCCCGGGTTGTGGGGATGCAAGTTGCTGTGCAAGGCCCGTGCCAACGTCTGCGCCTGCTTCAGGTGCGTCGCAGGCTCAGCCTGCACCAGCTGGTGGCATCGCGCATGGCACCGCTCTTGCATGCCGCTACGATGCACGGCACCGACCGACCGACACCCCATGGACCTGACACCCCGCGAGAAGGACAAGCTGCTGCTGTTCACCGCCGCGCTGCTGGCCGAGCGCCGGCGCGCGCGCGGCCTGAAGCTCAACCATCCGGAGGCGGTGGCGCTGATCAGCGCCGCCATCCTGGAGGGGGCGCGCGACGGCCGCACGGTGGCCCAGCTGATGAGCGAGGGCAAGCAGGTCCTGACCCGGGACGACGTGATGGACGGTGTGCCGGAGATGATCCCCGACATCCAGGTCGAGGCCACGTTTCCGGATGGCACCAAGCTGGTGACCGTGCACCAACCCATCGCATGAACCGACGAGGTGCGCACCATGAGAGTCTTCCGCACGAGCCTGGCGGCCACTGCAGCGCTGCCGCTGCTGGCCCTGGCCCACGACAGCCACGGGGCGAACGGGCCGCACTTGCACGAGCTGGAGTGGCTGGGCCTGGCGCTGGCCGTGGTGGTGCTGTGGCTGGCGGTGCGGGCCATGCGCGACCGGACCTGATGCAGGAACCGATGCGATGACACCCGGCGAGTGGCTGATCGACGACGGCGAGGTCGAGCTCAACCCGGGCCGCCGCACCCTCACGCTGGTGGTCGGCAATGCCGGTGACCGGCCGGTGCAGGTCGGCTCGCACTATCACTTTGCCGAGGTCAACCCGGCGCTGCAGTTCGACCGCCAGGCCGCACGTGGCATGCGGCTGAACATCGCATCGGGCACCGCGGTGCGCTTCGAACCCGGCCAGCAGCGCACGGTCGAGCTCGTCGACTATGCCGGCGCGCGCCGGGTGGTCGGTTTTCGCGGTGACATTCAAGGATCCCTCTAGATGGCCCGCATCGGAAGGCGCGCCCTGGCCGAGATGCTCGGCCCCACCACCGGCGACCGCGTGCGCCTGGCCGACACCGGCCTCGTCGCCGAGGTCGAGCGTGACCTGACGCGGCCGCATGGCGCCGGCGACGAGGTCAAGTTCGGCGGCGGCAAGACCATCCGCGACGGCATGGGGCAGGGCCAGGCCGTCAACGGCCCGGCACCGCACGAGGCGGTGGACTGCGTCGTCACCAATGCGCTGGTCATCGACCACTGGGGCATCGTCAAGGCCGACATCGGCATCCGCGGTTGCCGCATCGCCGCCATCGGGCGCGCCGGCAACCCGGACGTGCAGGACGGCGTGGACATCGTCATCGGCCCCGGCACCGAGGTCATCGCCGCCGAGGGCATGATCGTCACCGCCGGCGGCATCGACAGCCACATCCATTTCATCTGCCCGCAGCAGATCGAGGAGGCACTGTCGTCGGGCATCACCACCATGCTGGGCGGCGGCACCGGCCCGGCCACCGGCACCTTCGCCACCACGTGCACACCGGGCCCGGCCAACATCGCGCGCATGCTGCAGGCGGCCGATGCCTTCCCGATGAACCTGGGCTTCCTGGGCAAGGGCAATGCGTCGCGACCCGAGGCCCTGCGCCAGCAGGTGGCGGCCGGCGCCATCGGGCTGAAGCTGCACGAGGACTGGGGCACCACGCCATCGGCCATCGACTGCTGCCTGGGCGTGGCCGACGAGATGGACGTGCAGGTATCGATCCACAGCGACACGCTCAACGAGAGCGGCTTCGTCGAGGACACCATCGCCGCGACGAAGAACCGGACGCTGTGCGCCTTCCATACCGAAGGCGCGGGCGGTGGCCATGCGCCGGACATCCTGCGCGTGGTCGGCGAGGCCAACTTCCTGCCCAGCAGTACCAACCCGACCATGCCCTACACCGCGAACACGGTGGACGAGCATCTGGACATGCTGATGGTGTGCCACCACCTGGACGCCGGCATCGCCGAGGACCTGGCCTTCGCCGAGAGCCGCATCCGGCGCGAGACCATCGCCGCCGAGGACGTGCTGCACGACGGCGGCGCCATCAGCATGATGAGCAGCGACAGCCAGGCCATGG
>JBJXHB010000378.1:0-4962 GCA_046160725.1 Aquabacterium sp. | reverse complement strand
TCAGTGGCGCGCCGCTGGATGGCCTGCTGGACTTGTGGGAGGCCGCCAATGCCGGCACGCTGCAGCGCTCGCGCCGGCTGCTGGCCGACCTGGCCGAGGCGCGGGAGGCCGACCTGGCCATGCTGTCGGTGGCGCTGCGGGAACTGCGCAACCTGGTCTGAGCGCGGCGCTGGCGGGCCCGGTCGTCCGCGGCGACCGGCGCTGCGTCGACCTCAGGGCAACTGCAAAACACCGGCGTCCAGGAGCGCCTGGATCGCGTCGGGCTCGACGCCCATCTCGGCCAGCACCTCGCGACCATGCTGGCCCAGGTGCGGCGCCAGGCCGGCTGGCGCGAGGGCGGCACCGTCGAACCGGGCGGCAGGGCGCGCCAGGCGCACGCGGCCGACGTCACCATGGTCCACCGTCACCACCGTGGCGTTGTGCTGCACCTGCGGGTCGGTCATCACCGCGTCGCGCTCATGTACCCGGCCCAGTGGCGCGCCCTCGCGGCGGCAGGCGGCCTCAAGGTCGGCCGTGGTCATTTGGGCGAACAGCGGCTCCAGCGTGGCGCGCGCCTCGCGCGGATGGCGGTTGCGCTGGACCTGGGTGCTGAAGCGTGGGTCCTCGCTGACCTCGGGATGGCCGAGGGCCCGGCACAGGGCCTGGAACTCGGACTGCTGCGGCCCCATGACCGCGACGAGGCCGTCCGCTGTGGCATAGGGCTTCAGGGTCAGGCCAATGTCGGGTATGCCCTGCGGAACATCGTCCAGGAAGGCGTGGTTGTACATGGCGTCCACCCACTGGAAGGCGATGGCCGCATCGAGCATGGCCACCTCCACCAGGCGGCCCCGGCCGTCGCGCTCCCGGGCCAGCAGGGCGGCGGTGACGGCCTGTGCGGCGGTCAACGCCGTCAGCTTGTCGCAGATCGTGGTGGACAGCAGCGACGGCTGGCCCGTGGCTTTGTCGCGGTGGCTGGCGCTGATGCCCGACAAGGCCTGGATCACGGCGTCGTAGGCCGGCTCAGCCGCACGCGGGCCGTCCGGGCCGAAACCTGTGATGGACAGCCGGACCAGCCGCGGGTTCAGCCGTGCCAGCGTGTCCCTGTCCAGCCCGAACCGGTCCAGCGTGCCCGGGCGGAAATTCTCGGCCAGCACGTCGGCCCAGCGCACAAGGGCCTGCAGGATGGGCTGTGCCGATGCATGTTTGAGGTCCAGCGCGATGCCGCGCTTGCCGCGATTGGCGGCGATGAAGCTGGCGGACAGGTCGCCTTTGGCCGGACCAACGCGGCGCGAGGTGTCGCCCAGCAGCGGCTCGACCTTGATCACGTACGCACCCTGGTCGGCCAGGATGGCGGTGGCGATCGGTCCGGAGAACACGGCCGTGAGGTCAAGCACCCGGATGCCGGACAGCGGGCCAGGGCGGCTTGTTGAGGTCATGGGAACTCCTGAAACGACAGCGGGGCGCCACCCGAAGGCGCGCCCCGCGATGCACCAGCCTTGAGCCGGCCGCCGCTGCGGTTGGCAGCGGCGTCAGGCGGGCTGATCAGCGACCGTAGACCTTGCCGAACAGCTGCCAGGTCTTGCCGTCGAAGCGCTGCATCTGCTCGCGCTCGATCGGGTAGAAGTCGTCCGCGCTGGTCTTGATGTTCACGCCCGGCAGCAGCATGGGCAAGGTCAGGTCCAGGCTGGCGGCCTGCCTCATGATGTTGGCGCGCGTCAGGTCGTCGCCGGCCTTCTGCAGCACATGAACCATCAACTGGGCGACGGTGTAGCCGTAGACGTTGAGGTTGTCGTTCATCGCGCCGGAGGGGT
This sequence comes from Aquabacterium sp., assembly GCA_046160725.1. Classification (GTDB taxonomy): domain Bacteria; phylum Pseudomonadota; class Gammaproteobacteria; order Burkholderiales; family Burkholderiaceae_C; genus JBJXHB01. Next base: position 3,172 of record JBJXHB010000378.1, on the reverse strand, counting down.
GGTACTTCTTCATGAAGGCGACGAAGTCATCCCACTCCTTGCCCTTCTGGAACTGCGGGTCCGTCGGATCCTTGATGTAGCCGGCGGTCAAGATCCCTGTGGAGGCCTCGAGGCCCGCAGGCGTCAGCACGGTACCGACGGCGGTGGACACGCTGTTGAGGTAGTGCGTGGGCTTCCAGCCGAGTTCATGTGCCTTCTTGATCGCCTGTGCGGCGAACTTCGGCGTGGTGATGTTGAAGAAGGTGTCGGCGCCCGAAGCCTTCAGCGTGACCATCTGGCTGTCCACCGTGGGGTCGGTCACCTCGTAGGTGGCGCGGGCCACGATCATGGTCTTGGCCTTGTCGCCCAGGCCGTCCTCGAAACCCTTGAGATAGTCTTTGCCGTAGTCGTCGTTCTGCATCAGGATGGCGATCTTGGCGTTCGGCTTGGTCTCCAGGATGTGGGCCACGAACACCTTGGACTCGCTCTGGTAGTTGGGCTGGAAACCCATGGTCCAGGGGAAGGCCTTCGGGTCGCCCCACTTGGTGGCGCCGGTGGCGACAAAGAGGTGCGGCACCTTCTTGTCGTTCATGTACTTGTGGATGGCCGTGTTGGGCGGCGTGCCCAAGGGTTGGAAGATCAGCAAAACTTCTTCCTGCTCGACCAGCTTGCGGGCCTGCTCCACCGTCTTGGCCGGGTTGTAGCCATCGTCCAGCGAGATGTATCGGATCTTGCGGCCGTTGACTCCGCCTTCAGCGTTGACCTTGTCGAAGTAGGCGCCGATGGACTTGCCGATGGCGCCATAGGCGGATGCGGGGCCGGAGTACGGGTTGATGTTGCCAAGGACGATCTCCTTGTCATTGGCGCCGACGTCGTACTTCTTCTGGGCCAAGGCTGGCGAGGCCGCCACCATGGTCGCGGTCGCGGCCACGGCAAGCATCAGGGACTTCAGGTTTCTCATGGCACTCTCCTTGCGTCAAAGGTACGGGATAAACGCCGGACAAGCCGGCGGGGCTGTCGGGATCAACCCGAGGTGCGGCTGCTCACGCGCCGCCACAGGTTTTGCAGGCCACCCATCACACCGGTGGGCATCAGGTAGACCAAGCCGATCAACAAAACGCCGTAGATGGCTGCCGGAGCGGACTTCGACACCTCGTCGGCGATGTTGGGCACGTACTGGATGAACATGGCGCCGAAAAACGCACCGGGTATGGAGGCCAGGCCGCCGACCACCAGGCCAACCAGCATGAAGATGGACAGGTTGACCGTGAAGCTGTCGGGCGAGACGAAAGCCACGACCACCGCGCCCAGGGCCCCGGCCAGGCCGGTGATGCCGGCAGAGGCACCGAAGGCCAGCGACTTGAACACCGGCAGGTTGATACCCAGCGCCGTGGCGGCGATGGGATGGTCGCGGATGGCGATCAGCGCCCGGCCGACCCGGCCACGCAGCAGGTTCCAGGTGAGCACGAAGACGATCACGGTGACGAACAGCGTAAAGAAGTACAGCCAGCGGTCCTGGCTCAGCGGCTGTCCGAACAAGCTGAAGGAGAAGGGCGGCTCCGGCTTGCTGAGCACCAGGCCCATCACACCACCGGTCAGGCCCTCGATATGCTTGTACTTCAGCAACTGCGGCACCGCGACCGCGAGTGCAAAAGTGGCCAGGGCCAGGTAATGCCCCGCCAGCCGCAGCGCAGGGAACCCCACCAGGAAGCCGAAGACGAAGCAGGTGACAAAGGCCACCGGCAGCGTGGCCCAGTACGGCACGCCGAGCGAGTGGATCAGGATGGCCGCGGTGTAGGCGCCGAAGGCATAGAACGCACCATGCCCGAGCGAGATCTGGCCGTTGAAGCCCGTGAGCACGTTCAGGCCCAGGATGGCGATGGCATAGACCAGCACCAGGTTGAACTGGAACACGCGGTAGTTCTTGAACAGGAACGGCAGGACGAGCAGTGCCACCAGCAAGAGGCCTGCAGCGATCCAGCGGGTACGGGTCGAGTTCATACGCGGGTCACGACCTTCTTGCCGAACAGGCCGTCCGGCCACAGCGTCAGCGTACCGACGATCAGCACCAGGGCCACCGTCAGCTTCAGCTCGGTGCCGATCACATAAGCGCCGAGGACGTTTTCGAGCACACCGACCACCAGCCCGCCGACGACGGCGCCCCAGGGGTTGTCAATACCTCCCAGCAGGGCCCCGGCAAAGCCGTACAGCAGGATGCCCAGCATCAGATTGGGGTCGAGGAAGACGATGGGCGCCACCATCATGCCGGCAATGGCGCCGACACCCGCCGCCAGGCCCCAGCCCAGGCCGAGCATCCAGGACACGCGGATGCCAACCAGGCGCGCCGAGTCCGGGTTCTGCGCAGCGGCACGCATGGCCAGGCCGACCGTGGTGTAGCGGAAGAAGGCAAACAGGCTGAACAGCACCACCAGCAGCACGCCGGCCGAGCCGATCTGGTGCGCCGAGAACAGCTTGGAGGCGAACCAGGCGTCCTTGGGGAAGGGGCTGGCAAAGGCCTTGACGGTGTGGTCGAAGAACCAGCCCGACATGGCGTTGAAGATCAGAAGCAGGCCAATGAAGACGATCACATTGGTCAGGACCGGTGCCTTCTCGATCGGCCGCAGGATGATCCGCTGCACCAGCAGCCCGCCACCAAAGGACAGCGCGATGGTGAAGAAGAAGGCGCCCCAATAAGGCCAGCCGTTCTGCATCAGCCACCAGGCCACAAAGGTGGAGAAGGTGGCCATCTCGCCCTGGGCGAAGTTGATGTGGTGGGTGGCCTGGTAGATCATGACCAGGGCCAGCGCCACGGAGCCATAGATGCAGCCGTTGGCCAAGCCCGAGGCGATCTGGTTCAGCAGTGCGTCCATGACTCAGTAGCCCAGGTAGGCGCGGCGAACACTCTCGTCGCGCTTGATGTCATCGGCCGGCCCGCTCCGGGCCACGCGGCCGGTCTCCAGCAGATAGGCCTGGTGCGCCAGGTCCAGCGCCAGCGAGGCGTTCTGCTCGACGACCAGCATGGTCACGCCGTCCTCCTCGTTGATGCGCTTCATGATGCGGAAGAACTCGGCCACGATCAGCGGTGCCAGGCCGAACGAGGGCTCGTCCAGCAGCAGCAGGCGCGGGCGCAGCAACAGCGCGCGGCTGATGGCCAGCATCTGTTGCTCGCCCCCGGACAGCGTGCCGGCCTGCT
>JBJXHB010000377.1:0-3260 GCA_046160725.1 Aquabacterium sp. | reverse complement strand
GCCATGCGTGCCAAGGAGGCGGACCGCCTCGGCACCATCCGGCTGCTGCTTGCCGCTGTCAAGCAGCGCGAGGTGGACGAGCGGATTGAACTGGAAGATGCCGCCGTGATCGCACTGATCGACAAGCTCATCAAGCAACGCAGGGACTCCATAGCTGCGTTCGAGCAAGGTGGCCGGCCGGACCTGGTCGCGAAGGAAGCGGCCGAGGCCGCGGTGCTGCAGGCCTACCTGCCGCAGCGCTTGTCCACCGAGCAGGTACGGGATGCCGTGCAGGCGCTGGTCATCGAACTGGCCGCCAGCGGGCCGGGCGACATGGGCCGCGTGATGGCGGCCGCAAAGGCGCGACTGGTCAGCCAGGCGGAGATGTCGCTGGTGTCCGCCGCGGTGAAGGCCGCGCTCAGCCGTTAAGCTTCACTCCATGACCGCCGCTCTCCCCATCCGTGCCGTCGCGCCCGACGTCTGCGTCGCGCCCCAGCTGACCCCCGCCGCCATGGCCGAAGCCGCTGCCATGGGTTTTCGCAGCGTGGTCAACAACCGCCCGGACAACGAGCATGGCCCCGGCCAGCCGTTGAACGCCGACATCGAGGCCGCTGCGCGCGCGGCGGGGTTGGAATACCGGTTCCTGCCGGTGGACGGCGGCTACCAGTCTCCCGAAGAGATCGCGGCATTCGCTCGTCTGCTTGAGGAACTGCCGCGGCCGATCCTGGCCTTCTGCCGCAGCGGCGCACGCAGCACCCGCCTCTACATGGCGGCGTCTCAAGCCATGCCTTGAGCCCGCCCTCCGCGCTCTGGCACAAGGGTGAAACTACCGCCGCCAGGCGATGGACCGATCCATAGAATCGGCCGCGACATGATGGCCGCATGGCGGCCAGGAGATGCGGATGAAACTACTACTGAGACTCTCTTCGGCCATCGACGGCATCAATGAGCGGCTGGGCAAGCTGGTGATGTGGCTGGTCCTCGGTGCGGTGGTCATCAGCGCTGGTAACGCCATCGTGCGAAAGGCGTTCAACATCGGCAGCAACGCCTGGCTGGAGATCCAGTGGTACCTATTCGCCGGCGTCTTCATGCTGGGCGTGGGCTACGTGATGCTCAAGAACGCCCATGTGCGCATCGACTTCATCTCGTCCAAGCTCAGCAAGCGGACCAACGCCATCATCGATGCCATCGGCATCGTGGTTTTCACCATACCTCTGTCGGTGATCATGATCGACCTCGGCTGGCCGCTGTTTCAGCGCGCGTTCGTGTCCGGCGAGATGAGTTCAAACGCCGGCGGCCTGATCCGATGGCCGGTGTTGTTGCTGGTGCCGCTGGGGTTTGCGGTGTTGCTGGCGCAGTCGGCGTCCGAGCTGGTCAAGCGGATCGCCTTTCTGACGGGTCACCGCAGCGAGCCTTTCAGCGAGGAAGGCGGCAAGTCCGCCGAGGAACGGTTGGCTGAAGAACTGGCGGCCGAGGCGCAACGACACGAACAAGCACTGGCCGCCAAGTCCGCGGTCAAGGGAGCCTGAGATGGCGGCGCTGATTGCCCAGTACTTCGTTCCGCTGATGTTCACGGGGTTGCTGGTCTTCCTGCTGACGGGCATCCCGGTGGCCTTCGGGTTGGCCGCCACGGGTCTGCTGTTCGGCTATATCGGCATGGAGATCTCGGCCGCACATCCCGAACTGCTGAAGATCGGCACCACGCTCTTCGCCGCGCTGCCACAGCGGGTCTTCGCCATCATGTCGAACGACACCTTGCTGGCGATTCCGTTCTTCACCTTCATGGGCATCATCCTGGAGCGGTCCGGGATGGCCGAAGACCTGCTGGAGACCGTGGGCCAGGTGTTCGGCCCCATGCGCGGCGGCCTTGCGGTCGCGGTGATCCTGGTCGGCGCACTGCTGGCGGCGACCACAGGCGTGGTGGCGGCGGCGGTCATCAGCATGGGCCTGATCTCGCTGCCCATCATGCTGCGTTATGGCTACAACCGCACCATTGCCACCGGGACGATCACCGCCAGCGGTACGCTGGCCCAGGCGATCCCGCCGTCGCTGGTCCTGATCGTGCTGGCCGACCAGTTGGGCCGTTCGGTTGGCGACATGTATGCCGGCGCCATGTTGCCCGGCCTGATGCTGGTCGGGCTCTACATTCTCTTCATCGCGGCGGTGGCCATCGTCCGGCCCGCCTGGGTACCGGCCCTGCCCGTCGAGGCGCGCATCTACCGTGAGGACAACGGCGCCAGTGGCCACCGGTCCCTGCTGGGCTTGTTCCTGATCTGCACCGCCGTCGGCGTCGGCTGGACCAAGATTCACCACGCCTTCATGGTCTGGGCGACGGGCCGCGCCACGCCTTCGCCAGGTGATGAAACCCTCATCATGGCCCTGACCGTGGCGTCCCTGCTGGCGCTCGCGCTGGCCTTGATCAACCGGCTGCTGAAGCTCGGCCTGCTGTCGCGCCTGGCGGAGCAGGTCACCTTCGTGCTGATACCGCCACTGGTGCTGATCTTCCTGGTGCTGGGCACCATCTTCCTGGGCGTGGCTACACCGACAGAAGGCGGCGCGATGGGCGCGGCGTGCGCCGTCATCATGGCGTCCGCCCGGCGGCGCCTGAACCTTGCGCTGACCCGCCAGGCCCTGGACAGCACGGCGCGCCTGGCCACCTTCGTCATGTTCATCCTGATCGGATCGACGGTGTTCAGCTTCACCTTCAACGCTGCCGATGGCCATGTCTGGGTGGAACACCTGTTCACCGACATGCCCGGCGGTGCGCTGGGCTTCCTGATCGTCGTCAACCTGCTGGTGTTCGTGCTGGGCTGCTTCATCGACTTCTTCGAGATCGCGTTCATCGTGATCCCCATCCTGGCCCCGGTCGCCGAGAAGCTGCTGCCATCCATGCTGCCCGGCGTGCCACCGGACGCGGTGATGATCTGGTTCGGCGTCATCCTGGCCATGAACCTGCAGACGTCCTTCCTGACACCGCCGTTCGGCTTTGCACTGTTCTATCTGCGCAGTGTCGCGGCCAAGGCGGACTACAAGGACCGCATCACCGGCGCGACGATTCCGGCGGTGACGACGGCCCAGATCTACAAGGGGTCGATCGCCTTCATCATCCTGCAGGTCATCATGGTGGCGGCCATCATTGCCTGGCCGAAACTGGTGGTCCAGGGGATCGACGTCGGCGTGACGATCGACGCTGACAAGGCGCTTGAAATGCTGCGCGCACCCGAGGTACCGCAGTTGCCCACCCCACCGACATTGGAGGTGCCAGGGACGGCCGGCTCTGC
>JBJXHB010000376.1:0-17940 GCA_046160725.1 Aquabacterium sp. | reverse complement strand
GCCAGCGAGCGCAGCGAGTTGTGCCGCGGGGCCACGGAGCTGAGGAACGCAGGGAACCTGGCCCGCAGGGACAGGCGCCTCATTCTGGCCACCCAGCCCGCCAGCCCCGGCCTTGCCGCGCCAATCGTCAAGGTCGATTTCACGGCTGAACATCAACGACCGCAAAGAGCCTGCAGCTGCCACCCGAATCGATACGACCGATGGCCTTCACATGTCAGAAGTTGACACGGGCGGTGATGGCGCCATCGACCACCATGTTGATGCCGGTGGTGAAGGACGACGCCGGGCTGCCGAGGAACACCGCGGCGCGAGCGATCTCCATCGGCGTGGCCATGCGGCCGGTCGGGTTGCGGGCCAGCGTGGCCTTGAAAAGGTCCGGCATGCCCTGCTCGATCTGGTGCCAGACACCGCCCTCGAAGTAGACCGTGCCGGGCGACACCACGTTGACCCGCACCTTGAGCTTGGCACCCTCCTTGGCCAGGCCCTTGGCCCGGTGGATCTGCGCCGCCTTGCAGGCACCGTAGGCGCTGGCCGACGAGGCCTCGGCGGCCGATACCGACGAGATGATCACCACCGCCGCATCACCGCTGCCCGCTGCGGCGGCCGTCAGGTGCGGCATGGCCTGCGCCACGGCGCGCTGGACGCCCATCACGTCGATGGCGAACATGCGGGACCAGGCGTCCTCGCCGTTGCCGGTGACCAGCGCGCTGGCATTGCACACCAGCAGGTCCAGGCCACCGAGTTCGCCGACCGCCTGCCCGATCCAGGCCTTGAACGCCGGGCCGTCGGCGATGTCCACCGCGGCGCCGAAGACCTGCGCACCCTGGGCGCGCCAGGCGGACAGCGCTGCTTCGACTTCGGGCGCCTTGCGGGCACAGATGGCCACGTTGGCGCCTTCGGCGACCAGGGTGTCCGCGATGGCGCGGCCGATGCCGCGCGTGCCGCCGGTGACGATGGCACGGCGGCCCTTGAGTCCGAGATCCATGGCAGGTCCTTCTTCATCTTGGCGCCGTGGCGCCGTTGGTGTCGGTTGGGTCAGCCGCGGCAGCCGCGTGCCGATGTAGCCGCGCCGACACTGTCGGCAACGGCCTGGGCCAACGCGGCGGCGGCGGCCGCATGGCTGGCGGCCAGCGCCGCCGCGCCAGGGCCGGCCGGCTGGTCGATGGCCACGCCGCAGTGGACAGCCGCTGCGCCGTCGCGTCGCAGGTCCCAGCGCGCCTCCAGGCGGGCACCGGCGCCGAGCCGGCCCTCCCAGCGCGTGACCTCCAGGGCCAGCTGCCACGGCTGGGCGCCTGCGGGCGAGGCCGGCAGCGCGTCCAGGCGCTGCTGCAGCAGCAACCGCAGCTCGTCGGCCAGCGGCGCCACCCAGCGCTCATGCTCCAGCAGCAGCAGGCTGCCGTCGTCCTGGCGCACCAGCATCTGCGGCTGGGCAACGGCGGCCGGCAGCGCCAGCGTGGCCAGCCGCGCGGCCGGGGCGGGCAGGTTCGCCACCACCATGTGGGCCGGGCCGCCGGTGGTGGCCGGCAACAGGGAGTGCAGACGGGTGCCGGGCGGCGTCGCGCAGCCGGCCAGCAGCAGCAGGACGGCGGCCGTGCCGGCCACGCACGCAAACCGCCCGCGGCGCGAGCCGGGACGCGCCGTGGCGTCGACCAGCGGCTGTCTCATCGTCTGTCCTCCCGCGGCCGCGCCGCTTCCGGATCAGGCGGCTTGCCACGCAGCAGCGACTCCGGATGCCGCTGCAGGTAGTCGGCCAGCACCCGCAGCGCCTGGGCGGTGCGCTGCAGCTCGGCCAGGGTCTGGGCCGCGCCCTGCGGCAGCGGCCCTTGCGGATCGATCAGGTTGCGCTCGGCGCTGCTCAGCGTCTTCTGCGCCGCGGCCAGCGTGCCCTGGGCATCGGTCAAGGTGCGGCGCAACTCGGCCAACGTCGGCCCGACACCGGACAACGCCTGCTGGGCCTGCGGCGTCAGCGTGCGCAGCATCTGGTCCGCGCCGTCCAGCGTCACCTTCAAGGCGTCGCTGGTCGCCGCCAGCGACTTCAGCAGCACCTGCGCATCGCCGCCCATTTCGTCGAAGCGCACCTTGGACAGCTTGCCGATCATCTCGGCCACCTGGTCCTGCGCGTCGGCAAAGGTGCCCGGTATGGTGGGCAAGGTCGGCACCGGCGCCAGCGCGTCATAGGCCACGGGCGCGGCCTTGGGCGCGAACTCCAGCGCGATGAACAGCCGCCCCGTCAGCAGGTTGCCGTGCCGCACCTGGGCCCGCAGCCCGCGGTCGACCAGCTGCTTGATCAGGCGCCGGTCGGCCTGCGGGCCGCCGGCACCCGCACTGGCCGCAAAGCGCTCGCGCAAGGCGCCCATGCGCTGCGGCCAGATGTGGGCCAGAACCTCCACCGGGAGCGTGCCGGCGCCGTCGGACTTGAGCGTGAACTGCATGACCGTGCCGATCTCCACGCCGAGCAGGTCCACTGGCGCCCCAGGCTCCAGGCCGCGCAACGACTGCTGGAACACCATGCGCACCCGCATCGGCTCGCCGTCTTCCGGCGCCATCGCGGCGCGCTCGGTGCCGTGCAGGCGGAAGCGCCGGCCGGCCGCCGCGACACCGGCAGCCGCGGATGCAGGCGCCAACGGCGGCTCTGCAAAGGCCACGCCGCCCGCCACCACCGACGCGATCGACTGGGCGTTGACCGTCAGCCCGGAGGCATTGAGCACCACGTCCACGCCGCTGGCGTTCCAGAACCGGGTGTCCGCCGTCACCAGCCGCTCGTGCGGGGCCTCGATGAAGATCTGCAGGTCCAGCGCCCGGCTGTCCGGATCGAGCTGCCAGCCGACCACACGCCCCACCCGCACCCGTCGGTGGTACACGGGCGAGCCGACATCCAGCGAGCCGAGGTCGTCGGCCCGCAGCACGAAACTGCGGCCGGGCTCCCCGCGCAGCACCAGGGGCGGCTGGTCCAGGCCGTCGAACTGCCGCTTTGCGTCCGCGGACTCGCCAGCGTCGATGCCGATGTAGGCACCGGAAAGCAGCGTGCCCAGGCCACTGACACCGGCGGTTCCAATGCGTGGGCGCACCACCCAGAACCGGGTGTCGGCGACGGCCAGGCCTTGCGCGGACTTGTCCAGCGTGGCGGTCACCAGGACCCGGTTGCGGTCCGCGCCCAGGCGCACCGCCTTGACTCGGCCGACCACCACCTCCTTGAAGCGCAGCTCGGTGCGTCCGGGCTCGATGCCCTCGGCGCTGCGGAACTCGATGGTGACCGTCGGGCCGGTCTCCAGTACCGCGCGCACCACCAGCACCAGGCCGATCACCGCAGCCACCAGCGGCACGATCCAGACCGTGGACAGGCGCAGCCGGTTCTGCCGGCCCAGCAGCGGCACTTCGGCCTCGCGCTCGATCTGTGGCGCGGGCGGCAGCGGATCGGTCGCCGGTATCGCGGTCACGGCAGCGTCGGCCGTGACGGCCGGCGGCGGGCCTTCCGGACGGGGATCAACGGGCGGTGGGGTCATCGTCAGGCCAGGTCAGGCGTGCATCGTAGGCGTCGGCGGCCAGCATGGTGGCCACCACCACCGCCCCGAAGGCCAGCAGGCCGACCTCCGGCGCCACAGTGGCGATGATGCCGAAGTGCACCATGCCCACCAGCAGCACGACCACAAAGACATCCAGCATCGACCAATGGCCGACGGTCTCGACCAGCCGATACAGGCGGGCCCGCTCGACCTGGCGCCAGCGCGAACGCTGCCGGGCGCACGCGGCCAGCAGGCCCAACGCCCCCATCTTGAGCAGCGGCACCGCAATGCTGGCCACGAACACGATCACCGCCAACTCCCATGAGCCGGCCACCCACAGCTCATGGATGCCGCCGACCAGGGTGTGACTGCCCTGGCCCAGCACGCTCTGTGTGGTCATGACCGGCAGCAGGTTGGCCGGTACGTACAACAGGGCCGCCGTGGCCAGCCAGGCCCAGGTTCGCTGCAGGCTGTCCGGCTTGCGCGTATGCAGGGTGTAGCCGCAGCGCGGGCATGCCGCAGCGCCGGCATCGGCCGCGACGGCACTGACCAGCCCGCAGCAGGCGCAGTGGCGCAGCGCAGCGGCGGGCGCGGTCGGCGCGGCCGGCTCCGGCCGCAGCATCTGCCACAGACCATGCAGCCCGCTGGCCTGCAGCGCCGTCAGCAGCACGGTCAGCACGGCATAGGCGAACAGGCCCGGACCGAGCACGATGCTGGTGGCACCGGCCGACCGTACCACCGCGATCAGCACGCCGAGCATGAACACCTCGACCATGCTCCAGCGCAAGAGCACATGCAGGGCCCGCAAGGCCGGCACCAGGCGCGGCATGTCCACCGCTGCCGCCGGCCGCAGGGCCAGCGGCATCAGCACCCACAGCCGCAGCAGGATCACCGCCAGTGGAAACACGAAGGCCGTCGCCGCCGACAGCAGGGCCACGCCGGGCTCGCCGGCCTCCCAGGTCAGCCGGGTGGCCTGCCACAGCGTGGCCGTGGTGCGCACGCCCTGCAGCTCCAGGTCGACGATGGGCGACAGGCTGGCGATGAAGAACGTGACCAGCGACGCCAGCGCCAGTGCGGCCTGTCCGTCGGCACGCAGGAAATGCCCGCGCCCGAGCACGGCGCCACAGCGGCGGCAGCGGGCGACGTCGCGGCTGGCCAGCACCGGCCGCTGGTAGACCGCGTCGCACTCGCCGCATACCACCAGCGACGGCTGCGGCAGCGCGCAGGCCCGGCCCTGCGCCGGGACGGCGCTGTCGGTCATCGTCACGGCCGGCGCCGGCTTCACGGCATCAGGCCGAGCGCGGCCGCGCGGCCTGTTCGTCGACGGCCTGTGCAACAGCCGCGGCCGGCTGCGGCGTCGCGACGATGCGGTCCGACCGCGCCAGCACGCCCTCCAGCCGCTTGATGTCGGCCGTGAGCCGCGACGCCACCAGGCCGATCAGCTCGAAGCCGAATTGCGGGTTCTGGAAGTACAGCTGCCGCACCGTGCTCTCGCTGATGGTCAGCAGCAGGCAGCGCTCCAGGCAGCGCGCCGTCTGGGTGCGCTGCCGGTCGGGTGAAAAGAACGCAATCTCGCCGAAGACCCGTCCCGGCTCCAGCACCACGCCGGCCTCGACCAGCTCGATGCGTCCTTCGGCCAGCAGGTACAGCTGCGACGCGCGGTCGCCCTTGCGGAAGATGATGCTGTCGGCCTTGAACCTGCGGCGCTTCATGTACGGCGCCAGCCACAGGCCGGAGGTGTCGTTGTCGTCCGCTGCGGCGTTGACGCGCCTCGCCAGCCGCACCATCTGCACGGCGCGCACGATGTTGATCGGCAGCAGCACGGCGTGCAGCACCATCATCGGCAGCGAGGGGAAAAGGGCGCCGTAAATGACGAAGCCGACATTGCTGCCCACCGCCAGGAAACGCAGCGGGATCATGGTGCGCCAGAAGGTGCCGGCCACTTGCAGCGCCCCCGCCACGCCGGCCGATATCAGCGCCACGATGCCGGCCGGCGACGCCAGCAGGGCCAGGACGGTGTTGAGCGCCTGCTCGACGACGGTGGAAAAGTACAAGGCGGCGGTTCGCCCTCAACGGGCGGTCAACTGGATCAGGATCGGATTGTGGTCCGACGATGTCACCACTGGCGACACCGCGCTGATCACGTCATAGCCGCGCACGAAGACATGGTCCAGCGCATAGCCGAAGGCGCGCCGCCGTCCGTCAGGGGTCGGCACCACGGGCGTCAACCTCAGCCGCTGGGCCACCGCCATCACGATGGCGGTGCGCTCCTCGCTCCAGGCGTTGAGGTCGCCTGCCAGCACGATCGGGCCGTCATGACGCGCCAGCTCGTCGCCCACGGCCTGGATCTGCTCGCGGAACCGGGCCAGGCCGAGCGTGAAGTTGACGCTGTGCAGGTTGGCCACCATCAGGTCCGGCGCGCCGTCGCCCTGGCGGAAGCGCAGCACCAGGGCCGACTTGGGCAGCGGAAACAAGGGCTCGAAGGCTCGCAGGGTGCAGGCATCGACCGGGTCGGCACGGGCGGCGACCAGCACGCCACGCTCCACGCCACTCATCGCGAACGCACCCGCCATGCGCCAGCGCAGTCCCGTCCGCAGCAGCACCGCGTTCACCTCGGGCGTCAGCACCGCCTCCTGGATCAGCAGCAGGTCGTGCGCCTTGGCCAGGCGCGCCAGCTCGTCCTGCCAACCCTGGTCCTGGGCCTTGTGCAGGTTCCAGTTGGCCACGCTCAAGGTGCCGGCGCGCTGAGGCTGCAGTGCCTGGGGCGCAACGGTGGCCAACGGCTGGGGGCGGGGTTGGGCACAGGGCTGGATGGTGGACAGCACCTGGCCGTCGTCGTGCGGCACCAGCATGTACTCGTGGCTGGGCACGGTGGCGCAGGCGCCGACGATGACGGCGACCACCAGCGCCGCCAACAGGCCCCGCTTGCCGAACAACCGGAACCGCCGCCCGCTTTGAACCTTGGCGTTCATGAACTTCTCCCGTCTCCGGAAAGGTAGCACAGCACGGCAACGAGAGCCACAAAAGGCGAAGGCCGTGCAGCGGCACGGCCCTCTGGTTGATGGAAGGCCGCACCCAGGCGGCCATCCGACGCAGCTCGGTCAGGCCTGGCGGCGCCGAGCGCGCCAGCCCAGCAGGCCCAGGCCCAGCGCCATCAGCGCGTAGGTCTGCGGCTCGGGCACGCCCACCGCCAGCAGCGCGTACTCGCCCAGCAGCGCATGCGCGCGGGCCGATGGGTGCAAGGCGTCCGAGAACAGGGAGATGTCGCACGACGGGCCACCGCCCTGCAGGAAGGGGCCGCAGGGCAACATGGCATTGGTCAGGCCGAACTTCTTGCCGCCGTTGTTGACCGCATCGTCATAGATCTGCGCCGACAGGCCGGCCATGTCCAGGAACATCATGTTCAGGCCGAACGATGCGCCGGCGCCCAGCACCGTGGGCATCATCGCGTTGAAGCGCGCCGAGGCGTCCTGGGACGCATCGACCACGCCCAGGCCGACGGCCTCGGGCGTGCGCCCCAGGTCCGGCAGGTTGGACACCAGCACGTTCTTGACGCCCTTGGAGGCCAGGAAGCCGAGGTTGGTGATCAGGTTGCTGGCCGCCTGCGCCGCCGCGGCCTGACGGCCGGCCTTGTCGGCGTCGGAATCGGTCTGGAACGCGCTACGCGCGTCCCGCATGTCGTTGCCGCCGCCGACCAGGACATACAGCCCGTTCGGGTCGGCCACGCCGCCGGAGACGGAAGACCACATGCCCGCCTGCGTAAGTAGGCTCTGCGGCAGGTCAAAGGGGTCAACCGAAGCCGGGCCGGTTCTCGCGCCGCCCCACGCGTAGTTGGTCCCGCCAGCGAACGATGGTGTCGCCACGGTGCCCAGGCCCCCGGCGAGTCGGTCCACCCAGACCAGGCCGTCCGAGAACCGACCCTGGTAGTACGGAGGCGGAGGGAAGGTACCGCCAGAGACCGTCAGCCAGTTGCCGGTGTCCGACAGGCTGTCGCCGAAGACCGTGAGGCTGGTGTAGGTGTTGGCGGCTGCGGTGGCGGCCAGGCCGCTCAGGGCCAGCGCCGCCAGGCTGCGAGCCAGGACGTTCAGGTGCTTCATGTGCTTCTCCACTGGGCCGGCGGCATGGGCACCGCCGGCGGGTCTTGGGACAGGCCGGATCCCCTGATCCGGCACCCCGACACGCTACCAAGCCAGCGCCGGCCGTCAACCGCGTTGCCCCTTGCATCCGGGCCCGGGCCGCGGGACAACCCGACCCTCATTCGCGGGGGTTGTGCGCTCAGTCGGCCCCGGCGGCCGTGGTCTCCAGCGCCTGCAGCACGCGCAGCTGGTCGGCCAGCCCGTCGGCCAGGCGCTGCACGGCCGACTCGGCGGCATCGCCAGCCGACGGGCCGGCCGGCAGGTCCAGCGCATCGTCCAGGGCCGCGGCCAGGGCCTCGACCCGGACCGCCGCGACCGCGCCCGCGGCACCCTTCATCGAGTGGGCCAGGCGCGCCAGGCCGGCGCGGTCACCGTCCTGCCACAGCTGCCGGATCTGGGGCGGTGTCGCAGCGTAGTGGCTGGCGAACTGGCGCAGCACCTTGCGGTAGATGGCGGCCGAGCCGCTGAAGAACGCAAGCCCGGTCGCAGTGTCGATGCCCTCCAGCGCGGGCAGCTCCGGTGCCGGCGTGGGCCGCGCCAGCGCCACAGCCATAGCGCCCGGCGCCAGCCAGCGCAGCAGCGCGGTGTACAGCGTGCGCGTGTCCACCGGCTTGGCAATGTGGTCGTTCATGCCGGCATCCAGGCAGGCCTGGCGGTCGTCGGCAAAGGCATTGGCGGTCATGGCGAGGATCGGCAGGCGGTCGCCGCCGGGCAGCCGGCGGATGCGGCGCGTGGCCTCCAGCCCGTCCATCTCCGGCATCTGGACATCCATCAGCACCAGCGCGTAGTCGCCGGCCGCGGCCATGGCCACCGCCTCGCGGCCGTTGGAGGCCACGTCGACCTTCAGGCCCGCCAGACTCAACACCTCGCGCGCCACCTCCTGGTTGACCGGGTTGTCCTCGACCAGCAGCACGCGTGCGCCGGCATGGCCCGCCCGCAGCAGCAGCTCGACATTGCCCTCGCGCGGCCCGGCCGGGCCGGTCAGGGCCTGGCCCCGCGGCAGGCGCGCCGTGAACCAGAAAGTGCTGCCCTCGCCGGGCCGGCCGAAAGCGCCGGCCGCGCCACCCATCAGCTCGGCCAGGTTGCGGGTGATGGCCAAGCCCAGGCCGGTACCGCCAAAGCGGCGGGTGGTGGAGCTGTCGGCCTGTTCGAAGGCGCTGAACAGCCGCTCGGCCTGCTCGTCGGTGATGCCGACGCCGGTGTCCACCACCTCGAAGCGCAGCAACAGGCCGGCGGCGTCCTCGCCCTCCAGGCGCACCCGCAGCGTGACCGAGCCCTTCTCGGTGAACTTGACGGCATTGCCCAACAGGTTGACCAGGGCCTGCGACAGCCGCGTGGTGTCGCCGTACAACACCTCGGGCAGGTCATGCCCGCGCTGGACCGCCAGCTTCAGCCGCCGTGCCCGGGCCCGGTCGGACACCATGCCGAGCGAGCGCTCCAGCAACTCGTCCACCGCGAAGTCGGTGCATTCCAGCAGCAGCTTGCCGGACTCGATCTTGGACAGGTCCAGCACATCGTTCAGCACGTTCATCAGGTGCTGGGCCGCCTGGCCGACCTTGGCCACGCGGTCTCGCCCGGTGGGTGTCTGCACGTCGCGCCGCAGCAGCTGGGCCAGGCCGATGATGGCGTTCATCGGGGTGCGGATCTCATGGCTCATGTTGGCCAGGAAGGCGCTCTTGGCGCGGCTGGCGGACTCGGCCCGGTCGCGCTCGCCGGCCAGTGCCTCGTTGGCGGCATGCAGCTGGGCCTGGGCTGCCTTGATCTCGCCGATGTCCGTGCCGAGCACGAAATAGCCCTGCACCTTGCCGTCGCGGATGTCCGGCGTGCACTGCACCCACAGCGTGGACATGCTGCCGTCGGCGTTGAGGCGCGGGCGCTCGTACTGGACGGACTGGCCCGACAGCGCCGCGAGATGCGTATGTCCGAACTTGGCGTGGACGTCCGGCGACAGCAGCTGCTCGTACCGCACGCCGCGGATCTGGTCCATCGACAGGCCGTGCCAGTCCAGGTAGGCCTGGTTGGCAAAGCTGCACCGGCTGTCGGCGCCCCAGTAGGCCAGCAGGCCGGGCACGTTGTCGGCGATCATGCGCGCGAAGCGCTCGCCATCCAGCAGCCGCTGGTTGGCAGCCTGCAGGTCCGCCGTGCGGGCCTGCACCAGCCGCTCCAGCTGCTCGCGGTGCTGCAGCAGCTCGGCCTCGATGGCCTTGCGCGCGCTGATGTCCTCCTCGATGCCCAGCACATGGGTGATGCGGCCCGTGGCATCGCGCACCGGCGCGACGATCAGCGCCTGGTGGTAGCGGCTGCCGTCCTTGCGGCGCTCCTCGATCTCGCCGCGCCAGGAGCCACCGGCCATCACGGTGCGCATGGCATCCTTGATCCAGGCCGCGCCCTCGTCCAGCCAGCGTTGGCGGCGCGGGTTGGCGCCCATCACATCGGCCGCGGTGTAGCCGCTGATGCGGGTGTAGGCGCTGTTGACGTATTCCAACCGACCATGGGCGTCCATCACAATGACGCCGACCGGGCTCTGCTCCAGCGCCATGGACAGCTTGCGCAACTGCTCCTGGGCGGCGCGCCGGGCGTTGATGTCCTGCATGATGGCCACGAAGTACGCTGGCCGCCCGTTCGCATCGTGCACGATCGAGGCTGTCAGCAGCACCCAGGTCGACGTGCCGTCGCTGCGCAGGTAGCGCTTCTCGATCTCGAAGCTGTCGAGCTCACCGGCCGCGCAGCGCCGCATGAGCGCGATGTCCGGGTCGACATCGTCCGGATGGGTGAAGTCGCGGAAGTGTCGGCCGCGCATCTGGGCTGGGCTGTAACCGGTGATCTCGCACAGCCGCGCGTTGACTTCGATGATGCGGCCGTCCAGCGCGGTCTCGCACATGCCGACCGCGCGGTGCTCGAAGATGGCGCGAAACCGCGCCTCGCCCACCGGCCCAGGTGCTGCCATCATGGCGTCCGGCGTGCCCCGCGACGCCGGCGTCCCGCGCCGCCACCAGCGCCCCAGCCGGGCGCGCCATCCGCCCGACGAAACCGCCTCCGAAACCGTCTCTTTCAACATGGTTGGTCCATGCTACCGGAACGAATCGTCTGCCTGACCGAGGAGCCTACCGAGGTGCTGTACGCCCTGGGCCAGGAGCATCGCATCGTTGGCATCAGCGGCTTCACCGTGCGGCCGGCGCGGGCACGCCAGGACAAGCCCAAGGTCAGCGCCTTCACCAGTGCGCGCATCGACCGCATCCTGGCCCTGCGTCCGGACCTGGCCATCGGCTTCTCGGACATCCAGGCCGATATCGCCGCGGCGTTGATCAAGGCAGGCGTCGAAGTGTGGATCGCCAACCACCGCAGTGTCGAGGGCATCCTGGGCTATGTGCGCCGGCTTGGCGCCATGGTGGGCTGCGCCGCCCAGGCCGATGCCTATGCCGCCGTGCTGGCCCAGGGCGTCGATGCCGCCCGCCAGGCGGCCGCCGCATGGCCGCGGCGACCGCGGGTGTATTTCGAGGAATGGGACGAGCCGGCCATCAGCGCCATCCGCTGGGTCAGCGAACTGGTGGGCATCGCCGGCGGCGACGACATCTTTCCGGAGCGCGCCACGCAGTCGCTGGGGCGCGACCGCATCCTGGCCGACACCGACGAGGTCATCCGCCGGGCACCGGACCTGATCATCGGCTCCTGGTGCGGCAAGAAGTTCCGGCCCGAGCGCGTGGCCGCCCGCCCGGGCTGGGCCGCGATCCCGGCGGTGCGCGATGGCGAGCTGCACGAGGTCAAGAGCCCGCTCATCCTGCAGCCCGGGCCGGCGGCTCTGACCGACGGGCTGGCGGCGCTGCGCAACATCATCGGCGGCTGGCAGCAACGACACGGGACCGTCGCCCGGCCGGCGCCGGGGCGGGCCCCGGCCTAGCGCCAGGTCTTCTTCTTCTTCCAGCGCCGTTCGCCGCGCACGCCGGAGTCCTTCATGCCGAGATAGAACTCGCGGATGTCGTCCTTCTCGCGCAGGCGCTCGCAGGTGTCGGCCATCACGATGCGACCGTTCTCCAGCACGTAGCCGTCGTCGGCGACGTTCAGGGCCATGTTGGCGTTCTGCTCGACCAGCAGGATGGTGGTACCGCGCTCGCGGTTGATGCGCACCACGATCTCGAAGATCTCCTTGGTCAGCTTGGGGCTGAGCCCCAGGCTGGGCTCGTCCAGCAGCATCAGGCGCGGTCGGCCCATCAGCGCACGGCTGATCGCCAGCATCTGCTGCTGGCCGCCGGACAGCAGGCCGGCGTCCTGGTCGCGCCGCTCCAGCAGGATCGGGAAATAGCGGAACACCTGCTCCATGTCGCGCGCCACTTCGTCGCGGTCGTCGCGGGTGTACGCGCCCATGGTGAGATTGGCCTGCACCGACAGCAGCGGGAACACCTCGCGCCCCTCGGGTACATGGGTCAGGCCGTGACGCACGATGCGAGACGGCTCCCAGCCAGTGATGTCGTCGGTGCCGAAGAGGATGCTGCCGCGGCTGGGGTCCAGGACGCCGGAGATGGTCTTGAGGATGGTGGTCTTGCCCGCGCCGTTGGAGCCCAGCACGGTGGCAATGCGGCCCTCCTGCACGGTGAGGCTGACGCCACGGATGGCCTTGATGGGACCGTAGGAGCTCTCGACGTTCTGCACCGCCAACATGGTCGGTGGCGCGCCAGCGGCACCGGGCACAGGCGCAGCGGAAACGGCATTGGCTGCGGCGGTCATGCCGGCTGGCTCCGCCGCAGCGAGGCGACATCTTCGGCCGCGCCCAGGTAGGCCTCGATCACGCCGGGGTGGCTCTGCACCTCGGATGGGGTGCCCAAGGCCAGCACCTCGCCCTGGTTCATGGCCAGCACGCGGTCGCTGACCCGCGACACCAGGGTCATGTCATGTTCGACCATCAGCACGGTGATCCCCAACTCCTTCTGGATGTCGCGGATCCACCAGGCCATGTCCTCGGTCTCCTCGACGTTGAGGCCCGACGACGGCTCATCCAGCAGCAGCAGCTTGGGGTCGGTGCACAGCGCCCGGCCGACCTCGACCACCTTGCGCACGCCATAGGGCAGCCCGGCCACCAGGCTGTCGCGGTGGTGCTGCAGGTCCAGCAGGTCGATCACCTCCTCGGCGCGGCGCCGCGTCTGGCGCTCGGCCGCGCGGGCCGTCGGTGTGAAGAACAGGTTGTGCCAGAAGCCGCTGCCGTGGTGCACATGGTGGCCGATCAGCAGGTTTTGCAGCACCGTCGCATGCTCGAACAGCTCGATGTTCTGGAAGGTGCGGGCGATGCCACGCGCCGCGATGTCGTGCGGCGCCAGCGCCAGCAACGACTCGCCCTGGAACTGCAGCGTCCCCTCGGTGGGCGTGTAGATGCGGCTGATCAGGTTGAACACCGTGGTCTTGCCGGCGCCATTGGGCCCGATCAGGGTGAACACCTCGCCTTGGCGCACGTCGAAGCTGACCTTGTTGACGGCCAGCACGCCACCAAAGCGCACCGTCAGGTCGCGGGCCTGAAGCAATAGCGTCGTCATCTCAACCGCTCCGACTTGGTGAAGCTCTTCTGACGCTTGAACATGCCCTTGCGGTAGAACGGGAACAGTTGCAGGTAGGCGCGGATCTTGAGCCAGCGCCCGTACAGGCCCAGCGGCTCGAACAGCACGAAGCCCACCAGCACCGCGCCATAGACGAAGCCCTGCAGGCCGCTGGCCTGGCCGATGGCCGGCGGCAGCACGTCCTTGGCCAGCGCAATGCCCTGTGGCAGCAGGATCACGAAGGCGGCACCCAGGAAGGCGCCGTGGATCGAGCCCAGGCCGCCCACCACCACCAGCAGCAGCAGCTCGATGGACTGCAGCGCGCCGAACTGCTCTGGCGAGAGAAACCGCAGCTGCTGCGCATACAACGCGCCGGCCACGCCGGTCAGCGCCGCCGAGATCGCAAAGGCCAGCGCCTTGTTGCGCGCCAGCGCAATACCCATGCTCTGGGCCGAGATTTCGGAGTCGCGAATGGCGATGAAGGCGCGGCCGGTGCCCGAGCGCATCAGGTTGATCACGCCCAGGGTGCACAGCACCGTGATGACCAGGATCACGTAGTACAGGCCGTCGCCAGAGCCGACCTCCCAGCCGAACAGGTTGATGCCCGGCACCGTCTTGCCGGAGTTGCCGCCGGTGACGCTCTCCCAGCGCGCCAGCACCTCCTCGACGATGAAGCCGAAGGCCTGCGTGGCGATGGCCAGGTAGATGCCCTTCACCCGCAGCGCCGGCAGGCCGACGATCAGGCCGACCGATGCCGCCATGCCGGCCGAGCAGACCAGGGCCAGCAGCCATGGCCAGCCCATGCCGACCAGCACGGTCTGGGTGTAGGCGCCGACGCCCAGGAAGGCCGCATGCCCCAGCGAGGCCAGGCCGGTGAAGCCGGCCAGCACCATCAGCCCCAGGCCGGCGATGCCGTAGATCATGATGAAGACCAGCTGGGTGCGCGCATAGTCGCCCACCACCAGCGGCGCTGCCACCAGCACCAGCATCAGCAGGCCGTACCAGAAGGCCTGCCCGCCGTGCTTGACGACCCGGATGTCCTGGTCGTAGTCGGTCTTGAAGATGAAGCGCATCGGTCAGACCTTCTTGCTCTGGCGTTCGCCGAACAGGCCGTTCGGCTTGACAGCCAGCATCACCAGCACGACGATGTAGGCCGCGATGTCCTTGAAGCCCTCGGGCAGGTAGCGCCCCGCGAACTGCTCGACCAGGCCGATGACCAGGCCGCCGACGATGGCGCCGGGCAGGCTGCCGAAGCCGCCGACCACCGCCGCCGGGAAGGCCTTCAGGCCGATGAAACCCATGTTGACGTGCACGAAGGTGAACGGCGCCAGCAGCAGCCCGGCAATGGTGGCCACCGCCGCCGACAGGCCCCAGACCATGCCGTTGAGCCGCTGCACCGGTATGCCCATGTAGTGGGCGGCCAGCTGGTTCTGCGACGCCGCCTGCATGGCGATGCCCATACGGGTGCGGCTGAACATCAGCCACAGCCCCAGGCACAGCGCGCCGGTCACGCCGATGACCACGATCTGGTCGATGCCGATGATCACGCCGGCCATGTCGATGGTCTTGCCGGCATAGGGCACCGGCAGGGCATGGGTGTCCGAGCCGTAGGTCGGGACCATGGTCATGATCCCGCGCGCCATGTAGCCGATGCCGATGGTCAGCATCACCACGGTGAACTGCGGCTGGCCCAGCACCGGGCGCAGCGCCACGCGCTCCAGGGCGATGCCGATGACGATCATGCCGCCGACCGCCGCCGCGGCCGCGAGCAGGAAGGGGAACCCGCCGGCCATCAGCACCAGGCCGCCGAAGGCGCCCAGCATCATCAGTTCGCCTTGGGCGAAGTTGACCGTCTCGGTCGCCTTGTAGATGAGGACGAAGCCGAGCGCGATCAGCGCATAGATGCAGCCAAGCGAAATGCCGGACAGGACAAGCTGGAAGAACGCGGCCAAGCGGCAGGACCCCTGTTGGACGTGGTACCGGCGCCGTCAGCGGGCCGGTGCCGCACGGTCGGCGCGGCGGTGCGAAGCATGCCTAAAGCCGCAGTGGCGGCAGGACCGTGGTTGCCCTAGTGGTCAAGGCCGGGCATCGCGAATCGGCATGGTTGTCCCAGCCGGCCGGCGCGCCCTGGCCACGGCGCGACCGGCCCGGGCTCAGACCATGCGGTAGCGGTCCACACCGTCGGCGGCCGTCTCGCGCCGGGCCTCGCCGCGCGCCATCAGGTAGTTGAGGTGGGCCAGGCTCTCGCCAGTGGCCAGGCTCAGCAGGTCGTCATCGATGGGGCGCGCGAACAGCGCACCGAAGACCTCGGGCACCTTGCGCGGCTGGGCCAGCGTGCGGCGCAGGCGCTCCAGGCTGCGCAGGTGGCCGGCATGCAGCCGGTCCAGCCGCGCATGCAGGCCGCGGAACGGGTCGCCGTGGGCCGGCAGCACCAGCAAATCGTCGCTCAGATCGCGGCGCAGACGCTCGATCGAGCCCAGCCAGTCGCCCAGCGGGTCGGCGTCCGGCTCGGTCGGAAACACCGAGACATTGGACGAGATGCGCGGCAGCACCTGGTCGCCGGAGATCATCACCTTGAGGTCGTCGCAGACCAGGCAGGCATGCTCGGGCGAGTGGCCGTTGCCGACCACCACCTGCCAGTCATGGGCGCCGATGCGCAGGCTATCGCCGTCACGCAGCCGCCGGTAGCTGTCCGGCAACGCATAGACCAGCTTGCCGAAGCCGCCAAAGCGGGCCCGGTAATGGTCCAGCGCGGCGTCGCTCCAGGCCGCGCGGCGGTAGAAGTCGATGCCGTCCTGCGGCGCCTCTCGGCCGGTGTCGCTGACCAGCGTGCGGCAGGTGGTGTACTCCAGCCGCGTCATGCACAGCGTCGCGCCGGTGCGGCGGCGCAACCAGCCCGCCATGCCGACATGGTCCGGGTGCATGTGGGTGACGAAGACGCGGGCCAGCGGCGCACCATGCAGCGCACCGCCCTCGCCCAGCAATTGGCGCCAGGCCGTGGCCGTTGGCGCGGTCTGGGTGCCGGTATCGACCACCGACCAGGCCGGCTGGCCCTCCCACTCGTCACGGATCGCCCACAGGTTGATATGGTTCAGCGAGAACGGCAGCGGCATGCGCAGCCACAGCACGCCTGGCGCCACCTCGCGCGCCAGGCCGGCGGCCGGTGGCTCGCCGCAGGGGTAGCTGAGGCCGCGCGATTCGTCGACGCGGCCGTCCAGCGTGGCCTGCGGTGCGGCGGCCGGGGCCGCGTCTGGGGATGGTTCGCTCATGTGCGAGGCACTTTAGCCGCCGCCCCCGCCCGCCGCTGTCGCCCAGGTGCGGTCGGCAGCGCCGCAGCTGGCCCGCCCGGCGCCTGCACCGCCGGCAGGCCACCGCAGAGCAGCTGCCACACGATGGGCGCCATGGCCTCGTAGCCCAGCGCGCCCTGCGGCTTGAGCCAGGTGAACATCCAGTTGATCGAGCCGAACAGCAGCATGGCCACGGGCGTGGTCATCTGGGCTGCCTGCAGGTCCGGCCGCCACTCGGCCAGCGCACCCGAGAAGGCGGCCACGACATGGCGCTCCTGGTCCAGGATGCGGCGACGGTCGGCCGGCCGCAGGAAGCGCACGTCCTCCGTCAGCACGCGGTGGGCATGCTGGGCGCCAGCGTACTCGGCCAGGATGCGCTCGATCAGCCGGTGCAGCCGGGCCTGCGGCGGCAGGGCCTCGGCCGCCACCGCATCGACCATCGCCGCCAGCCGCGACACATGGCCCTCGGCAATCTCCACCAGCAGCGCGTCCTTGTCGCGGTAGTAGTGGTAGAGCGTGGCCTTGCTCAGCCCGCAGGCCGCCGCCACCTCGTTCATCGATGTCGACGGCCAGCCGCGCTGCGCAAACAGCGCCGCCGCCTGCGCCAGGATCGCCTCGCGCTGGCCGTCATAGCCGGCGGCACGTCCACGTGCCATGGCTCAGCCCGGCCCGGTCATGGCCGGCCAAGGGGCCGCCCAAGGAAATGTGGCTTCGCCACTTTCCTTGATCCCCACGGGGGACGGCCGGCCTTAGCCGGCCAAGGGGCCGTCATCTCGGCCGCTTGTCGATGACGCGGCGCGCCTTGCCGACCAGGGTGCGCTCCAGCGTGCCCGGGTCCTGCACCTGCACCCGCAAGGAGATACCGACCAGGGTCTTGACACGGCCGATGATGGCCTGCGCGATCTCGCGGCGCTGCGCGGCATCGGCGCCGGCGTGCGCCGGCGCCAGCTCCGTCAGCAGCTCCACCTCGTCCATCAGCGCCTCGCGGCTGACGATGACCTGGTACTGGCCGCTCAGCCGGCCGTCCTTCAGCACGATCTCCTCGAGCTGGGTCGGGAACACGTTGACGCCGCGGATGATCAGCATGTCGTCGCTGCGGCCGACGATCTTGCCCATGCGCCGATGCGAGCGGGCGGTCGGCGGCAGCAGCCGCGTCAGGTCGCGCGTTCGGTAGCGGATCACCGGCATCGCCTGCTTGGTCAGCGAGGTGAAGACCAGCTCGCCCTCGCTGCCGTCGGGCAGCACCGCGCCGGTCACCGGGTCGATGATCTCGGGATAGAAGTGGTCCTCCCAGATCACCGGGCCGTCCTGGGTCTCCACGCATTCGCTGGCCACGCCTGGGCCCATGACCTCCGACAGCCCGTAGATATCGACCGCGTCGATGTCGGCGCTGGCCTCGATGTCGCGGCGCATGGCTTCGGTCCAGGGTTCGGCGCCGAAGATGCCGACGCCGATCGACATCTCGCGCGGGTCTTTGCCCTGGCGCCGGAAC
>JBJXHB010000375.1:0-3499 GCA_046160725.1 Aquabacterium sp. | reverse complement strand
CGACAAACCCACCAGCCAAGACTCACCCTGCATCCACTGCCGCGCCCCGCAACCGCATTTGACGGCCCGCAACGCATCGGCCAGGTGCTTCAGCCGGCCATAAACCGTCTGCCGCCCAGACTCCTAGCCGGGCCGCGGGCGCCCGGTGGTCGTCACGGCCGCCAGGCGCGTGTCAATAGGTCGCCCGCCCGCCCGACAGGTCCAGCACTGAGCCGGTGGTGAACGAGCAGTCGGGCGAGGCCAGCCAGCACACGCCGGCCGCCACCTCGTCGACCTCGACAAAACGGCCCATCGGTATCTTGGACAGCATGTAGTCGATGTGGGTCTGGGCCATCTGGTCGAAGATGGCGGTCTTCGCGGCCGCCGGGGCCACGGCATTGACCAGCACGCCCCTGGTCGCCAGTTCCTTGGCCAGCGACTTGGTCAGGGCGATCAAGCCGGCCTTGCTGGCGCTGTAGTGCGAGGCATTGGGGTTGCCCTCCTTGCCGGCGACCGATGCGATGTTGACGATGCGCCCCCAGCCCGCGGCCACCATGTGCGGCACCACGGCGCGGCACACCAGATAGGGCGCGACCAGGTTGACCTCGATGGTGCGGCGCCAGACGTCCGGTGCCAGGTCCCAGGTCGGCGCATTACCGCCGGTGATGCCGGCGTTGTTGACCAACACATCCAGCCGGCCACCATGGGCCGCCAGCGTGGCGGCCACCGCTGCCGCCACGGCGGCCTCGTCGGTGATGTCCAGCGCATGGGTGCTGATGTGGCCGGCGCCGGCCCCCGCCGCCAGCGCGACCTGCGCCTGCTGCAGCCCCGGCGCGTCCTGGTCCCACAGCGCCACCGCAGCGCCGCTGGCCCGCATGCGGCGTGCAATGGCCAGGCCGATGCCCTGGGCACCGCCGGTGATCACGGCCACGCGGCCGTCAAGGTCGAGCCGGTTCATGCGGACAGTCCTTTCAGCGCCGTGGCCTCAAGGCCGAGCGCGCGGCAATCGGCGATGTACAGGCGGATGATGTCGTCAAAGCTGGCGTCGGGCTTCAGGCCCAACGCCTCGGCGCGCGGCGCGCGCACGCCGCGCGGCCAGTTGGCCACGATGCCGGCGATGCGGGCATCCGGCTGGGCCAGCACCCGCGCGCGCACCGCGGGGCCGGCCACGCGCTCGAGCGCCGCCAACATCTCCCTGACCGTGACGTTCAGTGCCGGCAGGCTCAGCGCCAGGCGTCCGCCCAGGTCCTGCCGGCTGGCTTCGAACACGGCGACGAGCCCCTCCACCGTGCGCTGCGGCGAGGCCACCGCATGGGCCACCGACTCGTCCACCGGCAGCGGCGAGACCTCGCCCGCCAGCGGCTCGCGGATGATGCCGCTGAAGAAGCTGCTGGCCGCGCCGTTGGGCTTGCCGGGCCGCACCGTGACGGTGTTGAGCCGGACGCTGCGGCCGTCCAGGTAGCCCTTGCGGGTGTAGTCGGCGATCAGGTACTCGCACATCAGTTTGTGCGTGCCGTAGCTGGTCTGCGGCGCCGGCAGCGTGTCGTCGCTGACCACCGGCGGCAGCGGCACGGATGCGTCCGGGCCGAACACCGCGATCGAACTGGAGAACACCAGGCGCGGCCCGTTGCCGGCCGCGCGCAGGGACTCCAGCAGGGCCCGCGTGCTGCGCAGGTTGCTGCGCAGGCCAAGCTCGAAGTCGGCCTCGCATTCGCCGCTGATGGCGGAGGCCAGGTGGAACACGCCGTCGAAGCGGTCGTTGATGAAGGCGTCGCACTGCGGGATCAGCGGCCCGACCCGCACCTCGACGCGGCCGTCGGCCAGCAGCGCGGCGGCGGGGCCGGCGGCCGGGTACTGGTCGGCCAGCACCAGGCGCTCGATGGCGCGGCCGCCCAGGTGGCCGCGGGCAAGCAGCTCGCGCGCCAGGCGGCTGCCGACAAAGCCGGTACCGCCGGTGATGAGGATCTTCATGATGGATGAGGACAGTGGTGGAGAAGTCAGGGGCGCCGCCGGCATCAGCCGCGCTGGCGGGCCCGCCAGGGTTGGAACCAGCCCAGGCCGGCGGTGGTGCCGGCGCGGGGCCGATATTCGCAGCCGACGAAGCCGTTCCAGGCCAGTTCGTCCAGCAGCGCGAACAGCGCCGGATGGTGAAGCTCGCCGATGTCCGGCTCATGGCGTTGCGGCACGCCGGCGATCTGCAGGTGGCCGACCCGTCCGGTGGGCAGGTACTGCCGGATCTTCATCGACAGGTCACCCTCGACGATCTGGCAGTGGTACAGGTCCATCTGGACCTTCAGGTTGGGCGCGCCGATCTCGGCGACCAACGCATGCGCCTCGTCCTGGCGGTTCAGGAAATAGCCCGGTATGTCGCGGGTGTTGATCGGCTCGATCAGCACGTCCACGCCCAGCGGCGCCGCCTGCGCGGCGGCCCAGGCCAGGTTGTCGACATAGCAGGACCGCAGCGCCGCACGGTCGGCGCCGGCCGGCGCCAGGCCGGCCATCACATGCACCCGGCGACAGCCCAGTGCCTGCGCATAGGGCAGGGCCTGGGTCTCGAAGCCGCGGCGGAACTCGTCGCGGCGTCCGGCCAGGATCGCCGTGCCGCGCTCGCCACGGTCGAAGTCGCCCGGCGGCGCGTTGAACAGCGCCTGCGTCAAGCCTTGGTCGCGCAACCGAGCCGCCAGCTCGGCCGCCGGATGGGCATATGGGAACAGGAACTCCACCGCCGCAAAACCGTCCGCCGCGGCCGCCGCGAAACGGTCGGTGAAGGCATGCTCGGTGTACATCATGCTGAGGTTGGCGGCGAATCGCGGCATGGGTCGTTCCGGTCTGTTGTGGCGGTCTGGCGGCTCAGCGGCGCCGTGGTGGCACGGGCAGGGTCGGCGGCGGCGCGACACGCCCGCGCCGGCGCGGAATGACGCCACCTTCCTGCAACCGCCACTCGCCATGCAGCAGATGCGCCACGGCGGCGCGGCGGGCCGTCAGCGGGTCGCGCGCGGCGATGGCGTCGACGATGGCCCGATGCTCACGGTGCACCTGCTGCATGAAGTCGCCGCGACGGGCCTCGTTGCGCTTGGTGACGCGCATGGCCTCGCGCAGATACTGCTCCAGGTAGGCCAGCAGGCGCACGAATTGCGGGTTGCCGCCGCAGTGTGCGATCTCGCGATGGAAGGCCAGGTCCTCGGCCAGGCCGTCCAGGCCCGCCGCCGTGGCATCGTCCATCGCCCGCAGCGCGCGCCGCAGCCGTGCCACGCCGGCACTGCCGGCGCGCTCGGCCGCCAGGGCGGCGATCTCGCCCTCCATCACCCGCCGCAGCTCGACCACATGCAGCACGGCGTCGATCGAGTCCAGGACGCTGGTGTCGAAGGCCAGCGGCTGCTGCCCGGTCGGCCGGGCGACGAATACGCCCGAGCCCTGGCGCGACACCAGCAGCCCGCGCGACTTGATGCGCTGAACCGCTTCGCGCACCACCGAGCGCGAGACGCCGTACTCGGCCGATAGCGCGGCCTCGGTGGGCAGG
>JBJXHB010000374.1:0-3545 GCA_046160725.1 Aquabacterium sp. | reverse complement strand
GGCCGGCCGGACCGGCCAGCAGCAACCAACCTTCGGTGACCAGATTGGGGAAGCCGGCTTCGACGATGCTGGGCACATTGGGCAGGGAGGGGTGCCGCTGGGCACTGGTGATGGCGAGCGCGCGCAGTTGACCCGAGCGAATGAAACTCATGCTGGCCGTGACGTTTTCCACCACGAGGGGGGTGTGCTTGCCGAGCACCAGGGTGACGGCCCCGCTGGTTCCCTTGCCGGGCACGTGCAACATCTTGGCCTTGGTGGCGCGGGCAAAGTGCTCGCCCATCAAGTGCATGATCGAGCCGGTTCCGGCCGATGTGAAGTCCAGCCCGTTGGCCTGGGTCTGGGAGAGTTGCACCACATCCTTCAAGCTGGTGATCGTTGACGCGCCCTCCACCATGAACACCATCGGCCCGCGGTAAACAATGGCCAGCGGGGTAAAGCCGTTCTGGGGGTCATAAGGCAGCTTGGAAAAAAGCGACGGATTGAGAGCCATTTGGCCAATGCCTGCAATGCCGATGGTGTAGCCGTCCGGAGCTGAAGAGGCCAACGCGCCCACCCCGATGTTGCCGCTGGCTCCAGGCCGGTTTTCGACGACAACTGGCTGCCCGACTGCACGGCTTAGGCGCTCACTGATCATCCGCGCCACCAGGTCTGCAGAATTGCCGGGGGGCTGCGCCACGATCATCTTGATCGGCCGGCTTGGGTAGGCTTCCTGCGCCGTGACACCGGATGCGATGACAATCAGCGCGGAAAAAACGCCTGCCAACGAAGCAGCGGACCATGACTTATCAGACATCTCTATTTCCTCGAGTTGGGGTTCAGCTGGACAGCCAGACGCTGTAGCCATTGGGGGCCATGACCAGCGGCATGTGATAGGCGGCGGCCGGGTCGGGCATGCAAAAACGAATCACCGCTTCTTTTTGCAGCCGCAGTCCGGGCAGGGTCAGGTTTCGGGCAGCGAAATAGGCGCCGGTTTGAAACACCAGCTCGTAGGCTGCAGCAGGGTCGACCTGGTCTTCAGAGATGCGCTGCGAGAGGCGCCCACCGGCATCGGTCTCTCCCTCAAAAATGACCTGGCGCGAACCATCGGGTGCCACGCGATACAGCGACACACCAACCGCGCCCGCATGGGTGCCGTCTACGGAGTTGAGGGTATGAGTCGTGAGGGTGGCCATGGCGAATTGGATTGACTGGGCAGAGGCCTTGTTTGAACAACCGGCGGCCAGCAGCGAAAGCGTGATCGCAGCACCGACCTTGCCATTGTCGCAGGCTTGCATATCGACGGCAGCGACGCCGAGGGCGTGTGGCCACATGGCACGCGCCCTGCCCCATGGCCGAGCGCTGCATATACTGAGCCCCGCAACACCTGACCCAGGGACGCCGTACCTGCCGTGAACCACCTCCTGATCGCGCTTGTCGCGATGTTCGTGCAACAGAGCTTCGTGACCATCGGCCGCACGCTGCCGGCCGTGATCGCGCCTGCTATCATTGCCGATTTACGCTACGACGCGGCCTGGATCGGCGTCTACTTCGCTTGCGTGGCGGTGTCCTCACTGGTGGTGCAACTCGGCTGCGGCGGCTTCATCATCCGCTACGGTGCGCTGCGCATGAGCCAGATGTCATTGTTCCTGATCGCCGCCGGCAGCGCAACGGCGACACTGGGCACAACGGCGACGCTGATCCTCTCGGCCTTCCTGACCGGCGCCGGCAGCGCGCTCTCGACACCTTCGAGCTCGCATCTTCTCGGGCGCTGCTCGCCGCCACGCTATTTGCCACTGGTGTTTTCGCTCAAGCAGACCGCGGTGCCTGCCGGCATGCTGCTGGCTGGCCTGCTGGGGCCGCCGATGACGCAGATTTTCGACTGGCGCCCCGTCATGCTGGCCAGCGCGATCGCGTGCGCGGTGTTCGGCCTCCTGATGCAGCCGCTACGGCCACGCTTCGACGATGACCGGATTCCCGACCATCCGATGCGCCTCTCGGACCTGGGCGAGACCTTGTCGCTGGTGTGGCGGCAGCCGCGTCTACGAACCCTGTCCTTCGCCTGCCTGGCCTTCATCGGCCTGCAGACGATCATGACCGCCTACTTCGTGGTCTTTCTCACCAACATCGGCTATGAGCCGGTGACGGCCGGCCTGATCTTTTCCATGGCGGTCTTGGTGGCGATGCCCGGTCGCATCCTCTGGGGCTGGCTGGCCAGCGGCCATGTCAGCCTGCGCGTGATGCTGGGTGCTCTGGCCCTGGGCATGGCGGCAGGCTCCACCCTGCTCGGGCTGTGCAATGCCAACTCCCCTCTCGTCGTGGTCGGCGCGGTGGCCTGCCTGCTCAGTGCGACGGCGCTGTCCTGGCACGGCGTGCTGCTGGCGGAGGCGGCGCGCGCGGCGCCGGAGGGCCGGCGCGGCGCGGCGACCGGCGGAGTACTGTCCTTTGGCCAGGTCGGCGGCCTCGTCGAGCCAATGGTGTTCTCCGCGCTGCTGGGCGCCACGGGCGGTTATGTCGCGGGCTTCATTGCCTGCAGCGTGCCGGCGCTGGTGGTGGGTGTGATGATGCTGCTGCGGCGGTCGACGGCGGCTAAATAATGCTCGCCTGGCCTGAGGATGGGCGCAGATTGAAAACTGGCGCGCGAATGGGCCGCGACAGCGGCGAGCACCAGCCACGGCATGTCGTCGTCGTGTTTTTCGGCGCCCCTCCGACCGATGGCGCCGAAGCCCGCGATGCCGACGCGCAACGGCGTCTGCAGGTTCCTTGAGCTTCGCCGCCTGCCGCTCACACCGGACTCAAGACCCGCAAGTCCATGCCGCGCACGTAGTCCTTGACCCGCTCGCGATGCGCCTTCATGTGCGGTGCCACCGCGTGCGCCTTGAGGGCTGCGACGCTGGCCCATTTCTCGATGATGGTCACACGATCCGGACCGAGGACGGTCTGGGTGGGAATGCCGGTATCAGCATCGACAGCAGGCCCGTACTCGATGCAGCCGTCTTCGGCCAGCACGGCCGGAATGTTCTTCTTGAATTGGACCAGGAACGCCTCGCGCGTTCCCGGGTTGAGTTCGATGGTGGCAATGACGTGAATCACGGGATTCTCCTCAGCTTTTTCCAAGCGAGGAAGCATAACAGCGCCAAGACTCGATCTGGCACCGGCGCAGGCAGGTACAGAGAGCCGTTTTGCCCACTTGAAGCGCGGCTTGCAGAGCCATGCGCTTCCGGTCGACTGGGAGATGGAACGCAATCTGGCCGGCTCTACTGACTGCCCTGACATGGAGCATCGCATGCGCAATTGGGCGCGCCACCAGAGTCGCAACCCATGTTGAGCGCAGGCCCCCGATCGCCCGAATCATGCATCCGGGCGATCTTCTCGGGTTTATGGGCGCTAGTCCTATCCGACGACACCGCCGTCCTTATTCGGCCTTGATGTTGGCTTCCTTGATCACCCTGGCCCACTTGGCAAGGTCAGCCTTGACCTTCTCCAGGGTTTGCGCCGGGTTGGCAAAGTCCGGGTCACAGCCGGCCGCCTTGTAGTTTTCCTGCAGGCCGCGATCCTCGCCCGCCTTG
>JBJXHB010000373.1:0-5094 GCA_046160725.1 Aquabacterium sp. | reverse complement strand
CCACGGCATAGAAGACCAGCAGCAGCCAGACCGGTGCTGCCACCGCCGCAAAGTCGAAACGGCTGGCCTGCCACAGGCCCAGCGGCGTCATCAGCGCCAGGCCCCACAGGTTGATCAGCGCGCTGATGCGCCGCGGCGACAGCTTGGCCGACAGGCGCTTGCCGGCCACCACATAGAAGGCCTCGCAGAACACCGCGCCCACCAGCAGCAGGTGCCCGATGCCGCTGTACGCGGCGGCGGCATCGGCTTTCGGGCCGCCGGTGCCCCGTGCCAGGGCCAGCAGGCCGATCCCGGCCACCGCCAGGGCGATGGCCCATGCGGTGCGGCGCTGGATGCGCTCGCCCAGCATCCACCATGACAACAGAGCCACGGCGGCCGGTATGGCCGCCAACACCACGCCCGCCGAAACAGCCGAGGTCAGCGCGACGCCATACAGCATGCAGATCGAGAACAGGAAGTTGCCCAGGAAGCTCTCGAGAAAGAGCAGCCGGCGCTCGGACGTTGTCAGCGGCGTCTCGTCATGCGGCCGGCGCAACCAATGCGGCATGGCCGCCGCCGCGATGCCGAAGCGCAGCCAGGCCAGCAGGAAGACGGGCAGGGCGGCGACCAGCACCTTGGACATGGCGACATAGCCGCCGACCAGGGCCATGGAGGCCGTCAGGCAGGCATAGGCCGCCCAGGGCACGGCGGCCCGATACGCGGTGGCCCTGTGCGCGGCATGCTCCGTGTCAGAAGAAGGCGGCGTAACGCTGCATCTCCCAGTCGCTGACATGTCGTGCGTGCTCGGTGGCCTCTTCCCGCTTGAGGCCGATGAACTGCTCGGTCAGCGTCGCGCCCAGGGCATCGGTGATGACGGTGTCGGCTGCCAGCGCGTCCAGGGCGGCCTCCAGCGTGCGCGGCAGCTGGCCGATGCCGCGCTCCCGCAGCTGTGGCTGGGACAGATCGAACAGGTCATCTGCGGCGGCCGGCCCTGGGTCCAGCTGCCGGGCGATGCCATCCAGGCCGGCGGCGATCAGGCCGGCGCTGGCCAGGTACGGGTTGGCGCTGGCGTCCGGCAGTCGCCATTCGAATCGACCGGGCAGCGTGCGCACCAGGGCCGTGCGGTTGTTCGGCCCGTGGGCGATGCGGTCCGGCGCCCAGCTGGTGCCGGACAGTGCGCCGCCGACCACCAGGCGCTTGTAGGAGTTGACGGTTGGGGCGGCCAGTGCTGTCAAGGCTGGCGCATGGGCCAGCACGCCGGCCACGAAATGCCGGCCCAGCGGTGCAAGCTGCACGGATGCATCGACAGCGCCATCCGGCGTGTGCGGGACGAAGACATTGCGCATGTTGTCGCCGTGGCCCTGCCACAGCGACACATGGAAGTGCATGCCGCTGCCGGGCTGGTTGGCAAACGGCTTGGGCATCATCGAGAAGGTCATGCCGTGCGACTCGGCCAGGGCATGCGCGGCCAGCTTGAACAGCATCAGGTGGTCGGCGCTGGCCACCACCTCGTCAAAACCGAAATTCACCTCGTACTGGCCGTGCGCGTCCTCGTGGTCGAGTTGCAGCACGTCCAGGCCGCAGCGTTGCAGCGCGTCGCGCAGTGCCTGCAGGAAGCCGGCCTGGCGCGCCAGGGACTTAAGGTCGTAGCTGGGCTTGTCCAGCCGGTCGCGGTCGTCCACCGGGACCCAACGCGGGCCGTCGCGACGCAGCAGGAAGAACTCCGGCTCGATGCCGGTGCGCAGATGCCAGCCTTGCGTTGCCAGGCGGGCGACCTGGCGCTTCAGTGCCTGGCGCGGGCAGGCGTCGAAGGGCTGCCCATCGACGAAACCGTCGCACACGATGCGCGCGGTACCCGGCATCCAGGGCAGTGGCTGCGCCGTGCTGGCGCTGCCGCGGGCCCAGTATTCCGACCGCGGCCCGGTGCGGGGCAGCCCGGTGCCCCAGATCGACGGGCCGCTGAAGCCGGCGCCCTCGGTGAGCAGCGCGTCCAGGTGGGCCAGCGGCACCAGCTTGCCCTTGGCCACGCCGTGCAGGTCTGTGAACTGCGCCAGCAGCGTATGCACGCCGGCACCCCTGAGTCGGTCCAGCAGGTCCTTCATCGCCGTCTCCCTTGGATGGATGGGGGGCTTAAGTGAAAAGGGCCGGGTGGTTGCCCTCCCGGCCCTGTCCTGGAGAGGCCGGGTCCTAGAAGGCCACCAGCACGGAGGCACCAAACAGGCTGTTGGTCTTCTTGAACACGCCGTCCTTGACGTACAGGAACATCGGCAGGTCGGACCGGTCGGCGCGGTACTCGAGCTTGAACGTGGTGTTCAGGTCGAACAGGTAGTTCAGGCCGAAGCTCAGAGCCGTGCGGCTTGCGCCCCGGTTGCAGGCGGCAATCGTGGCGTCGGTGACGCAGTCCAACGTCGGGTCGACGCCGATGCCGTTGCGGTTGTCGCCGAGCGAGCCGTTGGCCGGATCCCAGTAGCCGGTGTAGCCCAGCAGGCCGCCGCCGTTGCGGCTGTTGCGCAGGTGGTCGACGCGCGCGATGGCCTCCAGGCGCGGGCTCAGCTTGTAGGCGGCCAGGCCCGAGATGCCCTTCCAGGTGGCGGTGCGCAACTCGCCCGTGACTGGGTCGGGCACGATGGAGGCCTTCTTCTGGCTGCCGTAGGTCAGCTGGCCCTGGATGGTCCAGTCGCCGCGGATGAAGTAGGCGTCGAACTCGAACAACTGGACGTTGGACGCCTGTCCGGTCGGGTCGGCGAAATTGGGCGCCTTGCCGTGGACGCCGGCAAAGCCAAAGCCCTGGAACTCGCCGCGCGAATAGTCGACGCGGTAGGCCACCATCGGGCTGCGCTGCCCGGCCGGGTTCTTGGACGCGTTCATGTTGCCCAGGATGCCCTTGACGATCCACTTGCCGCTGGTCACGTCGAAGCCGGCGCCGGTGTAGCTGGTGGGCAGTGTGAAGTCGAACAACAGGTTGTGGGTGATCAGCTTGTTCAGCGTCGGCTGCAGGTACTCGTAGCCGGACCAGTCCGGCACGTGCCCGGCGATGAAGCGGGTCTGCAGGTCGCTCAACGGGATCGACACCGACGCCTCGTGGATGAGGCCGCCGTTGCCGATGACCGAGTCGGTGCCGCGGTTCGGGACCATCGTCAGCCGGTAGCGCGTGCCCGACTCGGTCTCCTTGATGAAGTCCAGCGACACCGCGCCGAAGTACGAGTTGTCGTAGTTGTAGCCGTCGCTGGCGACGGTGTTCAGGAACTGCGCGCCGGCGCGGTTCTGCGCCTTGTTGTAGATGAAGGTCGGGTCGATGTAGCCGGCGATCCTCAAGCCCTTGAAGCCGCTGGCGTCGCGCTGGTCTTCCAGCGCCTCGGCCTTGGTGGCCACGCGCGACAGCTCGCGGGACTGCTCCTGCGTCATGCCCCATTGCGGCTGCTTGGCCTCCTGGGCCTTGAGCTTGGACTCCAGCTCCTCGACCTTGGCCTTGAGTGCCTGCAACTCGCGCAGCACGTCGGCATTGGATTGGGCCTGGGCCGGAAAGGCGGCGGCAAGGGCCAGCGCGAGCGCGGCGGGTTGCAGGTGTCGGATCATGGTGGTGGGCTCCTGGCTCGGGTCGATGGTCTTGGGGTATCAGCCGCGGCTGGCGGCGGCCATTTCCTGGCTGCGGCGCCTCTCGGCGCGGGCGATCATGTAGCTGGCGGCGATGACGCCGATGGAGACGATGGCCACGATCACGGTGGCCACCGCGTTGACGGATGGGTTCAGGCCCAGCCGGGCGCGCGAGAAGATGACCAGCGGCATGGTGGTCGACCCGGGCCCGGACAGGAAAGCCGACAGCACGACGTCGTCCAGCGACAGGGTGAAGGTCAGCAGCCATGCCGACACCAGGCTCTGCGCGATCAGCGGCAGTGTCACCAGCCAGAACACCTGGTGCGGCCGCGCGCCCAGGTCCTGGGCTGCCTCTTCCAGCTGCGGATTCATGTCCAGCAGGCGGGCCTGTATGACCACCGTGGCATAGGCCATGCCCAGCAGCAGGTGGCCCAGCCAGATGGTCATCAGCCCGCGCTCCGGGAAGCCCAGCATGCGCTGCATGCTGACCAGCATCAGCAGCAGCGACAGGCCGACCACCACCTCCGGCATCACCAGCGGCGCGTTGACCATGCCGGAGAACAGCGTGCGCCCAGCGAAGCGCTTGTACTTGACCAGGGCGAAGGCGGCCAGGGTACCCATGACCACGGAGCCGCAGGCGGTGTAGACGGCGATCTGCAGGCTGAGCCACAGGCCGTTCAGCATTTCGCGGTCGTTCAGCAGGGCGGCATACCACTTCAGCGTGAAGCCACGCCACTGGTTGGGCAACGGCGAGTCGTTGAACGAGTACAGCACCAGCGCCACGATGGGCAGGAACAGGAAGGCATAGCCCGCCGTCAGCCAGGCGCGGGAGAACCACTGGATGGCGCGCGATGTGTTCATCGCCGCTCCTGGGCCTCGGCCTGGTACTTGTTGAAGATGGCCAGCGGCACCAGGATCAGCAGGATCATGACAACCGCGACGCCAGAGGCCATCGGCCAGTCGTTGTTGGAAAAGAACTCGTCCCAGATGACGCGGCCGATCATCAGCGTCTCAGGCCCGCCGAGCAGCTCTGGTATGACGTACTCGCCGATGCACGGGATGAACACCAGCATGGAGCCGGCAATGATGCCGGCCTTGGACAACGGCACCGTGACCTTCCAGAACGCGACCCAGGGGGTGGCGCCCAGATCCTGCGCCGCCTCCAGCAGCCGCAGGTCCAGCTTGGCCAGGTTGCCGTACAGCGGCAGGATCATGAACGGCAGGTAGGTATAGACCATGCCCAGCACGAGTGAAAACGGCGTGTGCAGCAGCTTGGTCGGTGCCGGGATCAGCCCCATGGCCACCAGCACCTGGTCCAGCCCCAGGCCGACCAGCACGTCGTAGGCCCAACCGCCCTGGGACAGCAGCGCCTTCCAGGAATACACCCGCAGCAGGAAGCTGGTCCAGAACGGCAGCATCACCAGCATCAGCAGTGCCGGCTGAATGGAAGGCCGGGCCCGGGCCATGAAGTAGGCGAACGGGTAGCCGATGATCAGGCACAGCACCGTGGTGGCCGCCGCA
>JBJXHB010000372.1:0-5798 GCA_046160725.1 Aquabacterium sp. | reverse complement strand
GCTGGCGGCGCGGCGCCGCCGGCGGCGCGGCGCGATGCGGGCGGCAGCGCCGGTTGCGACGCACCACGGCGCCCGGCCGGCCGCGAGCCGCCTGGGCCTGGCCTGTGTCTACTCGGCCGAGCCGGTCCTTCGACCGCAGGCGGACGCGTGCCGGGTGGACGATGCGCAGGCGGGCGGCGGCCTGGTGAACAACCCGCCCGATGGCTTCGACGGCAGCCTGAACTGCGCCGGCTATGGCTCCAGCGTGACCGTGACCGCGACCTTCGGCATGGTGGCGGCCGGCGAGCTGCTGCGCCGGCTGGCCGCGGCCGTCGCCGGCGGCGACGCCAGCCCAGCCTGACCGGGGCCGACAGATGCCAACCCGGCCCGGCGCGCAGGGCATACCTGAACAGCTGGACCTGCTGATCGTCGGCGCCGGTTTCGGCGGCCTGTACATGCTGCACGCCGCACGCCGGCGCGGGCTGCGGGCGCTGGTGGTCGAGGCCGCCGCCGGCGTGGGCGGCACCTGGTACCACAACCGCTATCCCGGGGCGCGGGTGGACATCCAGAGCCTGGAGTATTCCTTCGGCTTCGACGACGACCTGCAACAGTCCTGGTGCTGGAGCGAGCGCTATGCCGCCCAGCCCGAGCTGCTGGCCTATGCCAACCATGTGGCCGACCGCTATGGCCTGCGCGACGGCATCCTGTTGCACACCCGCCTGGCCGGGGCGGACTTCGACGAGGGCCAGGCCTGCTGGCATGCACGTGCCAGTGACGGCCAGCGATGGCGGGCGCGCCATATGGTCCTGGCGACCGGGCCGCTGTCCACGCCGAACCAGCCGGATTTCCCGGGCCTGCAGGACTACCGAGGCCAGGTGCTGCACACGGCGGCCTGGCCCGGGGCGCCGGTGGACCTGCGCGGCCTGTCGGTGGGCGTGATCGGCACCGGCTCGTCGGGCGTGCAGACCATCACCACCATTGCGCCGCAGGTCGGGCAGCTGACCGTGTTCCAACGCACGCCGTGCTATGCCGTGCCGGCCCACAACGGGCCGCTGGACCGCGCGCTGGAGGCCCAGGTGAAGGCCGACTACCCGGGCTTTCGCGAGCGCAACCGCCGCATGATGGGCGGCTTCGGCTCGCTGCAGCCGCCCAACCGCATCTCGGCATTGGACGTCTCGCCGCAGCAGCGCCAGGCGATGTTCGAGGAGCGCTGGCAGGTCGGCGGCTTCGGCCTGCTGGGCACGTTCCATGACCTGATCGTCAACCTGGACGCCAACACGTTGTGCGCCGACTTCGTGCGCGACAAGATCCGCGCCACGGTGCACGACCCGGCCACCGCCGAGGCGCTGTGCCCGGACTATCCGATCGGCTGCAAGCGCCTGTGCGTGGACACCGGCTACTACGCCACCTACAACCGGCCCAACGTGCGGCTGGTCGACCTGCAGCGGGCGCCGCTGGAGCGTTTCACGGCGCAGGGCTTGCGGGCCGGCGGTATCGAGCACCGGCTGGACGCCATCGTGCTGGCCACCGGATTCGACGCCATGACCGGCACCCTGATGCGGCTGGACCTGCGTGGGCGCGGCGGGCGCCGCATCCAGGACCACTGGCAGGCCGGGCCGTTGAACTACCTGGGGCTGTGCCTGGCCGGCTTTCCCAACCTGTTCATCCTTTCCGGTCCGGGCGCCACGGCGGCCTTCACCAACGTGATCACGGCCATCGAGCATCAGGTGGACTGGGTCGCGGACACCATCACGGACCTGGACACGCGCGGTGTGCGCACCCTGGAGGCCACGCCCGAGGCCGAGTCCGACTGGGTGGCGCATGTCAATGCCGTGGCCGGGCGCACGATCTACCTGGGCTGCAACAGCTGGTACCTGGGCGCCAACATTCCGGGCAAGCCGCGGGTGTTCATGCCGTTGTTCGGCTTCCCGGCCTATGTGCAGCGCTGCGCAGAGGTGCAGCAGCAGGGCTATCCGGGCTTCGTGCTGGCCTGACGTCCTGATCTGATACCCGGTTGCCTGCAGGAGTAGCCATTCGGCTGGCGCATTGGGGCCTTAACCGGGCGCTGCGACAGGCTGCTCTGGTGATGCGCCATGAATGCCCGGCAACCTCAGCGCGAGGCCGAGGCCGCCAGGGAACCGGCTGACGCCGTGTCCCCCACCGTCGGCCAGCAGGCCGGCGGCGGGGGAGTGGGCCCGGACACAAGCAATCCTGAGGACTGCTTGTGCCTGGCGGACGCCCAGGGCCTGTGGCCCTGGGCACGCAGCAGAACGCGCCAGCCCGCCCGACCCTGGAGAGACATACGCGGCGTTCAACTCGCGCCCCGAAGCGGTCGGCCGCATATCCACCGAGGCCCCCGACGGTGGCCCCGCAGTTGCGGGCACACATAGATGGGCGGCACTTCGGGCGATTGAGGCGCGGCGCACGGCTTGAGACCGTGCGGTCTCAGGTGCTTTCTGTGCCCATCCCGTTGCGTCTATTGCTTGCAGCCCAGCCAAAGCAGGTGACGCCCGTGCTGCAGGTCGTGCACCGCGTGATCACTCGGTTCCTGCTCGGTCAAGCCGGGCTCAAGGCCGACGAGGCTGGCAGCAGTGCGGTCACTCTGATTCAGCGCTTTGGCTCGGCCGCCAACTTGAACATTCACCTTCACTGCCTGGTCCTGGACGGCGTGTACCGGCGCGGCATTGACGGGACGCCGGCGTTCGTTGAAGTTCCCGGGCCAACCGACGAAGCACTGCTGTCGGTGTTGCACAAGATCATCACCCGCATGATGAAGCTGCTCACCCGTCGGGGGGTGTTGGTCGAAGAGGAGGTTCGACCACCATGGCCGACAACGAAGGTGATTCGGACGAGGCCCGCACGCTCGGGCCGCTGCAGGCCGCCGCGTGTACTTGTCGCGTCGCCTTCGGCCCGCGCGCTGGGCAGAAGGTGCTGACGGTTCAGGGCACGATGCCCAGGGATGCGGACTTCAAGCAGACGCTGTGTGCCGACAGCAACGGCTTCAGCCTGCACGCGGCGGTGCGCTGCGCCGGCGAAGATCGTGCTCAGGCCGTAGCGGCGCGTGCGGGTCTCACTTGCGCACGTGGTCGAGCGCCGGTGGC
This sequence comes from Aquabacterium sp., assembly GCA_046160725.1. GTDB lineage: Bacteria > Pseudomonadota > Gammaproteobacteria > Burkholderiales > Burkholderiaceae_C > JBJXHB01. The sequence goes on along the minus strand of JBJXHB010000372.1, from coordinate 2,718 downwards.
GGCTGGAATCCCTGCTCGACCGCGCGCGCTTCGTAGCGCGAAGCCGGCGGCATCTGGGCACTGCGCCTGTAGTGCAGCGCGAGTTCGTAGCTGGCCTCGCCATTGCCGAGCGAAGAGGCGAACTGCAGCCAGCCTACATATCGATCCGCATCCGCGGGTGCGTCGGGTCCCTTGTGCAGAGCGTGGGCGATGCGCAGCGCCGCCTCCGCGTCGGCGAGCGCCGCGCGCTCCACATCCCGGCGCAGCGCCGGAACGCGTGCGACGGCGACGAAGGCGGTGCGGAACAGCTGCACGTCTTGGGTCTGCAGCACATTGCGCGCCAAGGCGGCGCGCCCGCTGCGCCTGGCCGCATCGGCGGCAACGGGGCCTTTGGGAAAACGTCTTAGATACTCGTCGGACAGGCGAACGATGTCGTCCGGCCAGACCACCGAGCGCAGCTGTGCACGCAATACGCCTTCGGTGGGCAGCGGCGCGGCCGAGGCCGAACCGTGGGCGATCATCGCGACGGCGATCAGGCCCAACAGGGCGATTCGCTTGTTCATGTTGCATTCCCTTCCTGTTCGTTCCCGGCGGATGGCACGGACAGTGCCCGACGCGCCGGCCCCGACATCACGGCGATCATCAGTGCCTGTCGGCTTCGGCTGTCGGCTTGGGCGGCGGCACGGGAGCTGATGCGCGGTCCGGGGCCGGTCTTGGCGCGGAGGACGGTGCGGGCAGTGCTGGGGAGGGCTCGGGCGTCGTCGTTGGCGCAGCCGGGCGAGGTGGAGGCGATGGGGGTACTCATGGCGCGAGCATCGACCCTTGGCGACGTATGCTCCATCGGCGCAGCAGCGGTTGTCGTGTAGGGATCGGCCTACACGTGTCGCGCCGAACGGCCGTCGTGCAGCGGGGTCATGGCGCCGCGACAGTGGTTTGCGGGACCGGTGGAAGCGAGCTGGAGACCAGGGACAACCCGCAGGAGACGCCCACGAAGGCCGATTTTCGGCGGCGATGTCAAAGCTCAACTGTCTTGGGCAACCTCCAATGACCGACACACACGCGTCGAGGGCCATGCTTGGGGCCTCCTATCGCAGGTAGCGCAGGAGCCGCCCCTTGTAGGCTGCCGCACCGTCGTGTGCAGGGCGGTCCAGGCGCTGTTCGTCCAGCGCGAAGCCCTGGTCCGCCATGCGGCGGCTGAAGGCCGGCCGGTTGCCGCGGTCCGGGTCGACGATCCAGACCTCGGCCCGTGGCTGGGCATGGTGGCCGACGAAGCCCGCCAGCGCGCCGCCATCGTCGCGCTCATACAGCACGTCGCTGCCCATGATCAGGTCGAAGCGCCCGCGCACCACGCTCTCCGGAGCGGGAGGCGACAGCGTGGACGGTGGCGTCCAGGCGGTGGCGCGGTCGGCCCACAGACCCTGCCGGTACTTCAGTGGTGGCAGGCCGTTCAGCCGCAGGTTGCGGCGCAGGAAGCGGCCGGTCAGCGGATGGCAGTCGCTGGCCGTGACATCCGCGCCGCGGCGGTGGGCCACCAGGCTGGCCAGCGCCAGGCCGCAGCCGACCTCGAGGATGCGTTCGCCGGCCACGACCGCCCGGTCGCCCACCTGGGCCGCCAGTTGCAGGCCCGACGGCCAGGCCAGGCCGAACAGCGGCCACTGCGCCGACGAGATGCCCAGCGCCTGCGCCTCGCCCAGCGGGTCGGCATATTGGTCGCGGTCCAGCAGCGACTGGATGCGCAGCGTCGCCACGCCGCGGATGGCGATGGTGTCGCGCTTGATCGAGTAGCCGGGCATGGGCAACAAAGGCGCGGCAGGGGCCATGCAACGTCGTGGAGGCTTTCGAGTATCGGCTCTGTTTGGTCGCAGTAGCTGGGCGTTGCGGCCACAGCGCGTCATCGACAAGGCGCCCGGCTCGTGAAGAACCTGGGCGCACTTCAATCAGTAGGAGCCGTCGATGCTCTCTTGTGTGGATGCGGCGGACCGCGGCCCTACGGATACTTCGGGCCTTCTCAGCAGAGGGAGTCGACATGCATCGTCGATACGTTGGGTGTTTGGTTGCGGTCGCGGCTGCGATGGGTGTTGCGCCCTTGCTGGCCCAGACCCATATCCAGGCCTGCATGCGCTTAAACGTCGACACGGAGCGCCTGGCCTGCTATGACATGGCCCTGGACCGAAAAGGCGAATCCAAACGGGCTCTGACGGAGGCCGAGGTGCGCAACGCGTTCCCGACGCAGCCGGTGGCTGCATTGCCGGCAACCCCGGCAGCGTCAAAGGCGGACGACGCGGGAAAGCTGAAGTACTTCATTCGTGCGACGACCGCCGTCACCAGCGAGAACAAGCAGGCGGCGGAGTTGGCGCTGGCGCACACCGGAGGCGAGAACCACGGCATTGCCAAAGGGGCGGTCATCTTGATGACCGAGGGGTCACTGGACGCGCTCGAGACAGCCAAGCTGGAGGGCGGCGCCTTCTACGGTGGCATCGGTGTACATCGTGACTGGTCGAATCCAGAATCACCGACATCGGCCGCGGACCTGCGCCTGGGGTATTGGCGCGTGCACACGTCTCGCAAAGCGCTGGAGTCGGGCATCACGCGCACGCTGAACCTGACAGGCGGATGGAAGGTCGACCGTGTCAAGCAGACCCGAACGGCCCAGTTCGAACCCGCTTTCGATTTCGCACGCTATTGGGTCAAGGCTGACGCGGTTGACCGTCTACTCTACAAGCGGCATTTGCAGCTGGG
>JBJXHB010000371.1:0-2996 GCA_046160725.1 Aquabacterium sp. | reverse complement strand
AACGCGGCGCTGCCCAGTCCGGCGCCGTTGCCGGCCATCACCTGCTCGGGCGTCTGGCCGGTAGCCAGCAGCACCGTGGCTGTGGTCAGCGGCGTGACGTTGGCCGTGCCCGGGCCCTGGGCGACGGAATAGATGCACTGCCAGTTGGCGCCGACGTTGCCGCAGGCCTCGATGCGGTACGGCGCCGTGCCGGAAAGCGCCGGGATGGTGTAGCTGCCGTCGTCGGCCACGACGATGTCGCTGGCGACCACCGCGCCGGTGCTGTCCAGCACCCGCACCCGGCCGTCGCTGATGGGCGCGCCGACCGCCACCGTGCCCGACAATGCGGTGGATGGCGGTGTGCCGCCACTGGGTGACTCGGTGCCGCCACTGTCGGAGGCGCCGCCGCCGCAGGCGGCCAGCAAGCTGGCCGCGGCCGCGGCAACGGCGCCGCGACGCAAGCGGCGGGCGATCAGGGACGAACGGGCGACAGTCGTCTGGGGCATGGTGGAAGGTCCGGTTGGGTCAGGTGGGGGCCGCGGTCGGATGGCCGACACGGGCCGGGCAGTCCTTCGCGTATCGACCGTTCGGCCGGCGGAACGAGACAGGCGGCAGGGCGGCGGCGCCTGAAACTGCGAAACTCGCCACGGTTCCCGCCCCCACGCCACCGATGTCCGCACCCGCGCTGTCCCTGGACGGCATCGCCTGCACCTTTGTCAGCCGCGACGCGCCCGGCCAGCGCTATACCGCCGTGGCCGACGTGACGATGCGCGTGGCCGCCGGCGAGTTCGTCAGCGTGGTCGGCCCCACCGGCTGCGGCAAGAGCACGTTGCTCAACATGGCCGCCGGCCTGCTGGGGCCCAGCGCCGGCACGGTCGAGGTGTTCGGCCAGCCGCTGCAGGGCCTGAACCGTCGTGCCGGCTACATGTTCCAGGCCGAGAGCCTGATGCCCTGGCGCACCGCGCTGGGCAATGTGGTGGCCGGCCTGCAGTTCCGCGGCGTGCCGGACGACCATGCCCGCGCGCAGGCCGAGGACTGGCTGCGCCGGGTCGGCCTGGGCGGCTTCGGCGACCGCTATCCGCACCAGCTGTCCGGCGGCATGCGCAAGCGCACCGCGCTGGCCCAGGTGCTGGTGCTCGACCCGGACATCCTGCTGATGGACGAGCCGTTCTCGGCGCTGGACATCCAGACCCGCCAGCTGATGGAGAACGAGCTGCTCGCGCTGTGGGCCGGCGACGCCGACCCGGCCGGCGCGCGGCGCCAGAAGGCGGTGCTGTTCATCACCCACGACCTGGACGAGGCGATCGCGCTCAGCGACCGCGTCGTGGTGCTGTCGGCCGGGCCGGCATCACACCCGATCGGCGAGTTCATCATCGACCTGCCGCGTCCGCGTGACGTGGCCGAGATCAAGACCACTCCCCGCTTCATCGAGCTGCACACCGCCATCTGGGCCGTGCTGCGCGATGAGGTCCTCAAGGGCTACGCCCAGCAGTTGAAGGTGACCGCCGCATGACCGACGCCCCCGACACCATCCCGCCGGACCTGAAGATCCGCGCCGCCACCGCCGCCGACTACGACGCCTGGCTGCCGCTGTGGCTGGGTTACCAGAAGTTCTACAACGTGGACCTGCCGTTGTCGACGACGCGCATCACCTGGGCCCGGCTGCTGGACCCGGCCGAGCCGATGCATTGCGCGCTGGCCGATTGGGGCGGCCGCATCGCGGGCATGGTGCACTTCATCCAGCACCGAACCTGCTGGTACCCGACCGACACCTTCTACCTGCAGGACCTGTTCACCGACGAGGCGCTGCGCGGCCGTGGCCTGGGCCGCCGGCTGATCCAGCATGTGTACGACGAGGCCAAGGCGCGCGGCATTGCCCGGGTGTACTGGCTGACGCACGAGTCCAACACCCAGGCCATGGTGCTGTACGACCAGGTGGCCGACAAGCCCGGCTTCGTGCAGTACCGCAAGCAGATCGGGTGAGCCCGGCCCGCCTGCGTGCGGCGCAGCTGGCGCTGCTGGCCGCGGTGTTCGTGTTCTGGCACCTGATGGTGACGCCGGGGCTGGTGCCGCCGTTCATGTTCGACGACGACCGGCAGGCCGCGTTCTTCTTCGGCGAGCCGGTGCGCATCGCCTGGCGCATCTGGAAGTGGTTCGTCGTCGACGCCGACATCTATGGCCACCTCGGCGTGACGCTGCTGGAGACGATGCTGGCCTTTGCCTTCGGCGCGGTGGCCGGCCTGGGTGGCGGCCTGTGGCTGGCCCTGAGCCCGACCGCCAGCGCGCTGCTGGAGCCCTACATCAAGGCGCTGAACTCGATGCCGCGCATCATCCTGGCGCCGATCTTCACCGTCTGGTTCGGCCTGGGTGTGGCCAGCAAGGTGGCGCTGGGCGTGACGCTGGTGTTCTTCATCGTCTTCTTCAACGTCTACCAGGGCGTCAAGGAGGTCAGCCCGGTGGTGCTGGCCAACGCGCGCATGCTGGGCGCCAGCAGCCGGCAGCTGCTGCGCCATGTCTACCTGCCGAGTGCGACGAGCTGGGTGTTCAGCAGCCTGCACACCAGCGTCGGGCTGGCTTTCGTCGGCGCGGTGGTCGGCGAGTACCTGGGCAGCGCCAGCGGCGTGGGCTACCTGATCCACCAGGCCGAGGGCGTGTTCGACATCAACACGGTGATGGCCGGCATCCTGGTGCTGACGGCCTTCGCGTTGGCGCTGGACGCCGCCGTCGGCCGCATCGAGCGCCGGCTGCTCAAGTGGCAGCCGCGTGGCGGCGAGACCGAGCGGCTGTAGCGTCACGCCACTGGCAGCCTGGGCTTGGGCAAGCCCGCATCAGGTCGTATAGGTCCGAATGGCTGAGACGGGCTCTTTGCGGACGATGGAACCCGCTGCTCGCCCGTTGCATGCGCGCGGCAAGGCTGGGGCCGACGGGCTGGGCGGCCAGAATGAGGCGCCTGTCCCTGCGGGCCAGGTGCCCTGCGCTCCTCGCGAAACGGGGCGGCTGCGATCGCTCCGGGCTGC
>JBJXHB010000370.1:0-3622 GCA_046160725.1 Aquabacterium sp. | reverse complement strand
CGGCCACCGCCGCCGCCGCCACCACCGTAGCCGCCGCCGCCACCCCCGCCGTAGCCACCACCGCCGCCGCCATAGCCGCCGCGGCCACCGCCGCCGCCGCCAAAGCCGCCACCGCCGCCGCCACCGGGACGCTCTTCACGCGGGCGGGCTTCGTTGACGACCAACGCGCGGCCGTCAAGCATCTGCCCGTTCATCGCGTTCATCGCGGCCTGTGCCTCGGCGGGCGAACCCATCTCGACAAAACCGAAGCCCTTGGAGCGACCGGTGTCGCGATCCATCATGACCTTGGCCGACTTGACCGCGCCGTAAGGCGTGAAAGCCTCCAGCAGGTGTTCGTCACGGACGGAGTACTTCAGATTGCCGACATACAACTTGCTGCTCATTCAGCAGAGCTCCTAATCAGGAAGTCAGAACCATGTGGAGCTTCTACCCAGCAAGATGCATCTAGCGAAGGCGCCGTCTCCAAGCACGGGCCGGGGCGCGCAGGCGCTCCCCGGCGGAGATTATGGGTGCATTGCAGCCTGGAGCGCCACCGGCATCCGTTGAGGGCAAACCCGCGCATCGCGGGGAATAAGATGCCGCCCGTCCATGAACGACACAGCCGCCAACGAGCCCGACACGCTGCAGACCCTGCGCCAGGTGCTCGACAGCGTGGATGCGCTGCGCAACGGGCGCGCCCTGTGGCTGCTGCTGGCCACCTTTGCCATGGCCGGCCTGCTGCTGGCCAGTGCGCAGGCCGCATTGGGCAAGGCGTCGATGCCGGGCGCGGTGTTGTGGGGCGGGCTGGCGCTGTTTGCCACCTTCTACGGCAGCAATGCCGCCGGCCTGATGGTGATGGACCAGGCCTGCGGACGGCCAGTGCGTGACCCGGTCGCGGCGCTGTCGGCATCGCTGCGCTGCTCGCACCGTCTGCTGATCGTGATGCTGCTGCTCGCTGGCGGGCTGGCCGTGATCGGCCTGCTGTCGGCCCTGCTGCTGAAGCTGGCTGCGGCGCCTGCATTCGGACCCCTTCTGCTGGGCCTGCTGGTGCCGCTGCTGGTGCCGGCCCTGGGCCTGACGCTGCTGGCGTTGGTGCTGCTGGCCGCACCGCTGGCCGCGCCGGCGGTGTGGTCGGGCCTCGGCGTGCGCGCGGTGCTGCGTCTGCTGGCGGCCCAAGCCCGGCGCCGCTTCGTTCATGTGCTGCTGATGACCGGTGCGGTCGGCCTGTTGTCGGCCGTCATCACTGCCGGTGTCAGCTTCACTGTGCTTGCTGGCGGCCGCGTGACCGCCTATCTGGCGGTGCTGGTGGCTGGGGTGGACCTGGCGCCGGACCCCTTCCTCGCCGCGCTCTTTGGCCAAGGCGTCCGGGTGTCGGCGCGCGGCCTGTCCGCACACGGCATTGCGGCCCAGACCGGTGCCGGAGTCGTCTTCGCACTGGGCCTGGCGCTGCCGGGACTGGTGTATCTGCGCGGCCTGTGCGCGGTGTTCCTAGCCCTTCAGCCGCGCAGGTCGGTTGCAAGCGCCCCTTGAAGCGACGTTCCACTTCATGGACCTGCTCAAGCCCCTGATAGCCCTGCTGGCCATCGTCAACCCGATCGGGGTGGTGCCCTTCTTCATCCACTTCACCCAGCATCTGAGCCGCGAGCAGCGGCTGCGCACCATCCGCGTCAGCAGCATCGCGGCCTTTGCGGTCATCGCCCTGAGCGCGGTGGCCGGCATCAAGATCATCGCCTTCTTTGGCATCAGCATCGCCAGCTTCCAGGTCGGCGGCGGCACGCTGCTGTTGATCAGTTCGCTGGCGATGCTCAATGCGCAGCCAGCCGAGAGCAAGCCCACCGATCTGAGCGACGGCGAGGCCAAGGCCGACGCCGGCGCCAGCATCGCGGTGGTGCCCCTGACCATCCCGTTGCTGACGGGCCCGGCGACGATCTCGACCATGGTGATCTACGCCGAGAAGACCAAGACCTTTGCCGAGCATGCGGTGCTGGTGGGCTATGGCGTCGTCATCGGCCTGGTCACCTTTGCCTGCTTCAGCGCAGCCGGGCGCATTGCCCGGGTGCTGGGCCGCACCGGCATCAACGTCATGACCCGCCTGATGGGGCTGATGCTGGCCGCGATGGCGGTGGAGCTGCTGGCCGACGGGCTGGTGCAGTTGTTCCCGATCCTCGGCAGCCCCCGCCTGCGCTGACCCGACCCGAAGCCCGATACCCATGGACCTGCCCACCTTCGACCACATCGTGGTCGGCGCCGGCACCGCCGGCTGCCTGCTGGCGAACCGCCTCAGCGCCGACCCGGCGCGGCGCGTGCTGCTGCTGGAGGCCGGCGGCAACGACGACTACCTGTGGATCCACATCCCGGTCGGCTATCTCTACTGCATCGGCAATCCGCGCACCGACTGGCTCTACTTCACCGAACCCGACCCGGGTCTGAACGGCCGCAAGCTGCGCTATCCACGCGGCAAGGTGCTGGGCGGCTGCTCCAGCATCAACGGCATGATCTACATGCGCGGCCAGCGCCGCGACTACGACGGCTGGGCCCAGGCCTGCGGCGACGACAGCTGGCGCTGGGACGAATGCCTGCCCTGGTTCAAACGGCATGAGGCGCATTGGCGCGGCGAGGCCGAGCACCACGGCGGCGGCGGCGAGTGGCGCGTCGAGCCGCAGCGGCTGTCCTGGCCCATTCTCGACGCCTTCCGCGACGCCGCGGTGCAGGCCGGCCTGCCCGCCACCGACGACTTCAACCGCGGCGACAACGACGGCGTCGGCTACTTCGAGGTCAACCAGATGCGCGGCGTGCGCTGGAACGCCACCAAGGCCTTTCTGCGTCCGGTGCAGCGACGCCCCAACCTGACGGTCTGGACCAACGCCCAGGTGCGGCGCCTGCTGTGGGACGAGACCCCGGGCGCCGCACCGCGAATCGCCGGCGTCGAATTGCGCCGTGGCGCAGGGGCGGTACAGGCGGTGCGGGCCAGCCGCGGCGTGGTGATGGCCGCCGGCGCGATCGGTACGCCGCAGATCCTGGAGTTGTCCGGCATCGGCCAGGGCGCGCGCCTGCACGCCCTGGGCATCGCGCCGCGGCACGAGCTGCCCGGCGTCGGCGAGAACCTGCAGGACCATCTGCAGATCCGGGCAGTGTTCGAGGTCCGCGGCACGCGCACGCTGAACGTCATGGCCAACAGTCTGTGGGGCAAGGCCTGGATCGGGCTGCAATACCTGGCGGCCCGGCGCGGGCCGATGACCATGTCACCGTCGCAGCTGGGCGCCTTCACGCGGTCGTCGCCGCAGGAGACGTGGCCGAACCTGGAGTACCACGTGCAGCCGCTGTCGCTGGACGCCTTCGGCGAACCGCTGCACCGTTTCAACGCGATCACTGCCAGCGTCTGCAACCTGAACCCGACGTCGCGCGGCCATGTACATGTGCGCTCGGCACGGCCAGAGGATGCCCCGGCGATCTCGACCCACTACCTCAGCACCGAGCGCGACCGGCAGGTGGCCGCGGACTCGCTGCGGGTGACCCGGCGCATCGCCGGGATGCCGGCGCTGGCTCCCTTCGAGCCGCGCGAGGTCAAGCCGGGCGTGCAGTACCAGAGCGACGACGACCTGGCACGCCTGGCCGGCGACATCTCGACCACGATCTTTCATCC
>JBJXHB010000369.1:0-2564 GCA_046160725.1 Aquabacterium sp. | reverse complement strand
GCCGTGGTGGCCGCTGGCGGTTCGCGGGCGGCGGCGCTGAAGAAGGGCGCAGAGGAGATCGAGTCCCTGCTCAAGGCCGGCAAGGATGGCAGCGCCAAAGTCCTGCTGGCGCGCTTGGAGGACGTGGTCTTCATGGAGGCCGGTCGCGTTGGCGCACCCACGACGGATGGCGGGTCCGGCGCTGATGCCGCTGGCGGCAAAGGCGGCAGCGCGGAAGGCTCCAGCGATGCAAGCGCTGGCCCGCGCGATCAGGCGCAGGAGCTGCTGTCGCAGATCACCGCGCTGGTGCTGGGCGGCCTGGAGAACGACGCCGCCCGCAAGAGCCTGAACGCCGAACTCAAGAAGCTGCAGGCGGGCTTCGACAAGGCGGCCAGGGCCGGCAAGGCAGCCGCGCAGGACAAGGCCTATGCCGCGGTGCGCGACGCAGCGGCCCGGGTGCTGGAGCGGGCCCAGGTCACCAACACCGGCGAGGATTTCGCGGCCGCCAAGCTGGAGCCGCTGTTCGCGCAGGCCGCCAAGTCGGTCACCGGCCTGCCCACGGGCCGTGCGCGCCAGGTGCTGCTGGCCGAGCTGGAGTCGCTGCGGGCCGACGCCGCGCGCTACGAGACCGCCGGCGATGCCACGGCGCTGCAGTCCATCGTGCAACCACGGCTGCTCAAGCTGGCCCGGGTGTCCGGCGCCATACCGGCACTGGCCGCGGCGCTGATGAAGAACCTGGCCGACGCCGAGGCCGCCATCACGCCGCTGGAGGCCGCCGCCAGCGCCGATCTGCGCGCGCGGCTCGCGGCGCTGAAGGAGCAGGCGGCCAGCGACTTCCCGGCCGGCCACACGCTCGACGAGATCGACGCCGAGGACAGGATCATCGGGCCCGCTGCCGCGGCGCTGGTCAACGAGGCTCGGGCGCTGGGCGTCACCTTGTCTCGCCGCGCCGAGATCGCCAAGCTGCGCAAGCGCCTGGACGGCCTCAAGCCGCGCCTGGACAAGACCACCGAGGCCGGCCAGCCGGCCTTCATCGACAAGCGGCAGAAGACGCTGCAGCAGTTGCGCGCCAACTTCGACAAGTTCGAGGCCAAGGACGACCTCAAGAGCTGCGAGGTCCTGTTCAGCAACATCGGCGCCCAGCTCGACGCGGTCGAGGCCGCCAAGCGCAACCATGCGGCGGCGCGCAAGGCCTATGACGACGCCCGCGCCGGCGGCATTGCGCAGGCCAAGGCGGCCAAGCTGTTGCCGGCCAAGCTGGCGGCCTTGCGCAACAAGGCGCTCGACGCCGAGGGCGCGCGCATCGAGAAGCTGCTCGGCGACGGCAAGCTGCCCAAGGCCACCAAGGCGGTGGCCGCGTGGCTCAAGCAGGCCAGGACCTGGGCCAAGGCGCCGGCGGCCTACAACAACATGCGCTCTGGCCATCCGGTCAAAGGCGCAATGAAGGACCTGATCGATGAGCCCGGTGGCGGCGCCGTCTTCGACGCCATCGTCGCCGACCTGCCCGAGGACACCAGCACCGAGACCATGACGGATGCGATGGACGCGCGCTTCGGCGTCAAGGTGTCCCAGTTCAACCACCGCAAGCCGGGCCAGGACAAGGCGCCGGACACCATCGGCAAGCAGGTCAAGACGCGCCCGGACCAGCCGCAGAAGAACCTCAAGGACCTCTACCGCATCCTGCGCATGGTGCCGGTGCGCGACGTCAAGACCATCGAGCGCATCACCGACTACACCGAGGAGACGGGCGCCAAGGATCCGTCGTACTTCTCCCCGGGTGTCTTCAACGACGACATCGTGATGATGGCCGGCCGGCCCACCGATGCCGACACCCACCCCACCGGCGACCCGGCCAGCATCGTGCCGCCGGGCGAGGCGCTGGACCCGCGAGCCGAGATCCCCGGCGGCGGGCCCATCATCGTCAACTACTACACCCACACCGTGCTGCACGAGGTTGCCCATGGTCTGGACGACGAGCACGGCGTGATGAAGAAGCATGGCGCCGAGGCCGGCTGGGAGAGCCACGGCGTGGGCCACGTGGCCGACGTGGTGGCGCGGTTCTACAGCTATGACGCCGGCTATGTGAAGGACATGCTCAAGAACAAGGGCACGCCGCCGGCCAAGCGGCCCAGGCGGCCCAAGGACGTCAAGACGGACAAGGCTTGGGACGACGCGCGCCTGGAGGTCGAACGTTGGGCCGCGCAGTCGGTGGAGGGCGACAGCCCCTGGGGCAAGCCTGCCAACGCCAAGGCCAATGCCATCGGCGGGCGGGTGTACCACGAGGCCTATGAGGGTGACTGGGTCAGCTACCACCTGGCGGCGCGCCGGCTGGGCATCAGCGACTACCAGTTCCGCTCGCCGGCCGAATGGTTTGCCGACATGTATGCGCTGTTCTATCTCGACAAGCTCAACCCCAGCCACCCCTCGGCGGGCTGGCTGGAGGCGCTGAAGGCCGAGGCCGAGGCATGAGCGCGCCGGGCCGCTCCCAAGCGCTCATACCGAAGCCCTTCAGGGGCGGAGGTATTCCAGTTAGCGCGCCGGGCCGCTCCCAAGCGCTCATACCGGAGCCCTTCAGGGGCGGAGGT
>JBJXHB010000368.1:0-2728 GCA_046160725.1 Aquabacterium sp. | reverse complement strand
GCCTTGCAGCGCGGAGGGCCCTATGCCTATGCCGATGCGCGCTGATCGCACCCGGGCCGCCCGCATCGTCGCCTGCGTGCTGGGGCTGCTGCTCGGGGCCTGGTGCGGGTCGGCGGCGGCGCAGGTGCCGCCCGACGCGCAGACCGTCGCCGGCTACCGCGGGGCCCATGCAGCGGCGCATCACGGCGACCGGACGGCCCTGCAGGCGCTGGCCGCGCTGGAGTCCGCCGAGCGGCGGCGCCGGCTCGAGGCGCGCGATGCCCATGGCCGCACGCCGCTGCACGTGGCCACGTTCGCGCGCCAGCGCGCGGCCATCCAGGCCCTGGCCGACGCCGGCGCCGACCTGGGGGCGCTGGAGAACGACCGTTACGACGCGGTCACCATTGCGGCCGTGGCCGACGACGAGCCGACCCTGGCGCTGCTGCTGAAGCTGGGGGCGAGTGCCAAGCTCACCACCAGCCGCTACGACGGCACCGCGCTGATCGCCGCGGCGCATCTGGGCCATGACGGTGTCGTGCGCCAGCTGATCGCCGCCGGTGCCCCGCTGGACCATGTCAACAACCTGCACTGGACGGCCCTGATCGAGGCCATCGTGCTGGGCCCGGGCGGGCCACGCCACCAGGCCTGCGTCAAGGCGCTGCTCGGCGCGGGCGCCAGCACGGCGCTGACCGACCGCAACGGCCGCACGCCGCTGCAGCTGGCGCGCGAGCGCGGCTATGACGCGATGGTGCGGATGCTGCTGGCGGCAGGCGCGAAGTAGGCCCTGGGCCGAGCAGCGCCGCGCTCAGCCCAGCAGGTCGTGCAGGGTGCGGGCGATCACCTTGGTGGCGCCGCGCAGGTCTTGCAGCACCAGGTGCTCGTCGGCACGCTTGGCATTGCTTTCCAGCACGGTGCGCGGGCCGGCACCATAGATGACGGCCGGCACGCCGGCGGCACCGTAAAGGCGCACGTCGGTGTACAGCGGCGTGCCGCTGGTCAGGATGTCGCAGCCAAAGACCGCGCGGCCGTGGCGCTGGATGGCCTGGACCAGGGCGGTGTTGCCGTCCTGCGGCTTCAGGCTCTGCGCCAGCAGCAGGCGGCGGATTTCCAGCCGGATGCCCGGGCAGGCGGCGACGGCCTGCTCGATCAGCGCCCGCACCTCGGCCTCGACCGCGGCACTGTCCTCCTCCGGGATCATGCGCCGGTCCAGCCGCAGCACCACCTTGCCGGGCACCACGTTGGTGTTGGTGCCGCCCTCGATGCGGCCGACGTTCAGGTAGGGGTGGTCGATGCCCTCGACAGCGCTGCGGCGCGTGCGCAGCACATCGTTGTGGGCATACAGCGCGGTCAGCAGGCGGTTGGCCGCCTGCAGGGCATCGATGCCGGTGGAGGGGTAGGCGGCATGGGATGACAGCCCGTGCAGCGTCACCTCCATCTGCAGGCAGCCGTTGTGCGCGGTGACCACCTGGTAGCTGAAGCCGGCGGCGATCAGCAGGTCCGGTCGGGTCAGGCCCTGGGCCAGAAGCCAGCCCGGGCCCAGCTCGCCGCCGAACTCCTCGTCGTAGGTGAAGTGCAGCTCCACCCCGCCAAGCTGCGGCGCGCCGGCCGCCTCCAGCGCGCGCAGCGCGAAGGTGAAGCTCGCGAAGTCGCTCTTGCTGACGGCGGACGCCCGGCCGTACAGGCGGCCGTCGACGACCTCGCCACCGTAGGGGTCGTGGGTCCAGCCTTCACCGGGTGGCACCACGTCGCCGTGGGCATTGAGGGCGATCACCGGCCCCGTGGCGGCAGCGCCGTAGCGGCGCCGCACGATCAGGTTGGTGATGCTCTGCATGCCCTGGGCATGGACCTGCGCGGCCGGTACCGGATGCTGCTCGGCGGCGAGTCCCATCGCCGCCAGCAGCCTTGTCGTGGCCTCGGCATGGGGCGCGTTGTGGCCCGGTGGCGTGTCGGTCGGCACCTGGACCAGCGCCTGCAGGAAGCGCACCTGGTCGTCGAAATGGGCGTCGACCCAGGCGTCGATGGCCGCGTGCGCGGCGGTGGATGCGGTCATGGTGGTCAGGCCGCCGCAGCGGCGTGCTCGCTGGCGAGCTGGTCCAGCAGGTGGGTGAAGGCGCGCACGACGAGCTCGGTGTCGTCGTTGGTGATGGATTCCAGCGGGTTGTGGCTGATGCCGCTGTTGAGCCCGCGCATGAAGAGCATGGCCTGCGGCATCACGTCGTGCAGCTTCATGGCGTCGTGGCCGGCGCCGCTGGGCATGGTGAACACCGGCAGCCCCAGGGCGGCGACGGCCGCCGCCCAGCGTTGCTGCCAGGCCGGATGGCTGGGCGCGGCCGGTATGCGCAGCGTCTCCTCCGCCTGGAAGGCGACACCGCGCCGCTGCGCGATCGCCCGGGCCTGGCCCAGCACGTCGGCGACGCAGGCGTCGCGCACCGCGTCCGTCGTGGCCCGGATGTCGATGCTGAAGTCGCAACGGCCAGGCACCACGTTGATCGAGCCACCCGGCACCTGCAGCATGCCGACGGTGCCGACCAGGTGCGGCTCGCGCGCCGCCCGCTGCTCGATGTAGAGCTGCAGCTCGGCGGTGGCGGCGGCGGCGTCGCGCCGGCTGTCCATCGGCGTGGCGCCGGCATGGCTGGCCATGCCGGTCATGCGGGCCAGCATCCGCACGCCGCCATTGATGGAACTGACCACGCCCAGCGGCAGGTCGCGCTCGTTGAGGACCGGGCCCTGCTCGATGTGGACCTCGACG
>JBJXHB010000367.1:0-6632 GCA_046160725.1 Aquabacterium sp. | reverse complement strand
CGAGGCATCACCGTGGTGCCGATGGTCCGCGAGGGTGTCGCGGTCGGCGCCATCGCGGTGGTGCGGATGCCGCCGGGCGCGCTCGACGACAAGCAGGTGGCGCTGCTGCAGACCTTCGCGGCGCAGGCCGTGATCGCCATCGAGAACGTGCGCCTGTTCAACGAACTGCAGGACAAGACCCGGCAGCTCGAGGCGGCCAACCGCCACAAGAGCGAGTTCCTGGCCAACATGAGCCACGAGCTGCGCACGCCGCTCAACGCCATCATCGGCTTCAGCGAGGTGCTGACCGAGCAGATGTTCGGCGAGGTCAACGACAAGCAGATGGAGTACCTGCTGGACATCCACTCGTCGGGCCAGCACCTGCTGACGCTGATCAACGACGTGCTGGACCTGTCCAAGATCGAGGCCGGCCGCATGGAGCTGGACCTGTCGTGCTTCGACCTCGGGCTGTTGCTGGACCATTCGGCCATGCTGGTGCGCGAGCGTGCGCAGCGGCATGGGCTGGCACTGGACGTCGAGGTTGGTCCAGGCCTGGACGAATGGGTGGCCGACGCCCGCAAGGTCAAACAGGCGGTGGTGAACCTGCTGAGCAATGCGGTGAAGTTCACGCCCAATGGCGGACGCGTGACCGTGCGTGCCCGCCGGCTCGACGACCTCGGCGAGCAGGGCGGCTGGGTTGAAGTACAGGTCAGCGACACCGGCATCGGCATCAAGCCCGAGGACCAGGCCCTGGTGTTCGAGGAGTTCCGCCAGGCCTCGGGCGACGTGCTGCGCAAGAGTGAAGGCACCGGTCTCGGCCTGGCGCTGGTGCGCCGCTTCGTCGAGCTGCACGGCGGCATGGTCCGGCTGGACAGCACACCGGGCCAAGGGTCGACTTTCACCATCACGCTGCCCCAACGCGAAATCAAGGCCATCGAATGAGCACCATCCTGATCGTCGAAGACAACGAGAAGAACATGAAGCTGGTGCGCGACCTGCTGCAGCACCGCGGCCACCGCACGCTGGAGGCGGCCACCGGCGAGGCTGGTGTTGCGTTGGCACATGCCGAGCGGCCGGACCTGATCCTGATGGACATCCAGCTGCCGGACATCGACGGCATCACGGCGCTGGCCCGCATCCGCACCGATGCCGCGCTGGACGCGGTGCCCTGCCTGGCGGTGTCCGCGTCGGTGATGCCGGACGATCAACAGCGCGTCGTGGCCAGCGGCTTCGACGGCTTCATCGCCAAGCCGATCTCGCTGAAGCCCTTCCTGGCCGCCATCGATGCTGTGCTGGCGCAAGGGCGGCCACGATGAGTGCTGAGGGCGCGAGCACTGCCGGCCCGCCGGCTGCGGCCGTCACCGGCCCACCGGCCGCAGCCGTGACCGGTCGCGTGCTGGTGGTCGACGACGTCGAGAAGAACGCCCGCCTGCTGGCCGACGTGCTCGGCGCCCGGGGCTTCCGCACCCGCACGGCCCTGTCCGGCGAAGCGGCGCTGGCGCTGGTGGCCGAGGAGCCGCCGGACCTGATCCTGCTGGACGTGATGATGCCGGGGCTGAGCGGCTACGACGTCTGCCGCGTCCTGCGCGCCGACCCGCGGCACGCGCTGCTGCCCATCGTGCTGGTGACGGCGCTGGACCCGGCCACCGAGCGGGTGCGCGGCCTGGAGGCCGGCGCCGACGACTTCCTCAGCAAGCCGGTCAACCAGGCCGAGCTGATGGCCCGCGTGCGCTCGCTGCTGCGCATCAAGCACCTGTACGACGAAGTGCAGCGCCAGAAGGCCGAGCTGGCCAACTGGAACCGCGACCTGGAGTTGCGCGTGGCCGAGGGCGTGGCGCAGCTGGAGCGTGTGTCCAGGCTCAAGCGCTTCTTCTCGCCGGCGCTGGCCGAGGCCATCGTTGGCGGTGGCGCGGATGACCCGCTGAAGAGCCACCGCCGCGAAATCGCGGTGGTCTTCCTGGACCTGCGCGGCTTCACCGCCTTCACCGAGACCTCGGACCCGGAGGAGGTGATGGGCGTGCTGCGCGAGTTCCATGCCGCGATGGGCGAGCTGATCCTGGCGCACGAGGGCACGCTGGAGCGCTTCACCGGCGACGGCATCATGGTGTTCTTCAACGACCCGGTGCCGGTGCCGGACGCCGCGGCACGTGCCGTGCGCATGGCGCTGCAGATGCAGCACCGCACCGGTGAGCTGGCCCAGGGCTGGACTCGCCGCGGCTACGAGCTTCAGTTGGGCATCGGTATCGCGATGGGCTTTGCCACCATAGGCGCCATCGGCTTCGAGGGCCGCATCGACTATGGCGCCATCGGCAACGTGACCAACTTGGCCGCCCGCCTGTGCGGCCAGGCCGAGGGCGGCGAGATCCTGGCCGCGCCACGGGTGATGGCGGCGCTGGGCGATGCCTTCCTGGGCGAGCCGGCGGGCGAGCTGGTGCTCAAGGGCCTGGCGCGGCCGGTGAAGGTGTCACGCATCGTGGGCGAAAGCTCCTGATGCAGGCCGCCGGTGGCCTGCGGCATCATCGCCCGCATGCACGCAACGTCTTCGTCTGTCCTGCCGCCCGAGCTGCTGGCCCTGCTGGCGCAGCGCGGCAGTACCCGTGTGCATGCCAAGGGCACGCTGGTGGTGGCCGAGGGCGAGCCGGCGCTGTCGATGTACCTGATCCACGAGGGCCGGCTGCGGGTCTACCTGTCGGATGAGGACGGCCGCGAGGTCGAGCTCAACCAGCTGGGCCCGGGCGAGTATTTCGGCGAGCTGATGCTGGGCAGCGAACTGCGCACCGCCAATGTCCAGGTGCTGCAGCGGGCGCGGCTGACGATGGTGACCCGCGAGCCCTTCGAGGCCGCGCTGCATGAGCGTCCGGACCTGGCCTTCCATGTCATCCAGCATCTGATCGATAGGGTGCGCAGCCTCAGCCGCAATGTGCAGGGCCTGGTGTCGCTGGATGTCTATGGCCGCGTGGCGCGGCTTTTCGACGAGCTGGCCACCGGCGCGGGCGCGCAGCGCCGCGTGCCGCAGCACCTGACCCAGCAGGCCATCGCCGACCGGGTGGGGGCGTCGCGCAGCATGATCAACCGCGTCCTCAAGGAACTGGCCGGCGGCGGCTACATCGAGGTGCAGCGCGACGGCATCGCGCTGCTGCGGCCGCTGCCGCGGCGCTGGTAGAACGCAGGCCGCACGGCGCCGCCATCGTCGACAGCGGGCGATGACCACTCCTCCCCTTCAGCTGCCGGACGGCCACCACCGCCGGCTGCGCGAGATCTGGCGCAGCGCCGGCTGGCCGTGCCAGGACCTGGTCGAAGTCGAGCTGCTGGCCGCCGGCCTGCTGCAGCGCGAGCGCGACGCCGATGGCCGCGAGACCCTGCGCGTCACCGACGCGGGCATCGCACTGCTGGCGCAGCGGCTGGCCCGCAACCGCGCCGCCCGCGATGCCCACGAGGCGCTGGTCGCCCGGGTGGCGCGCGAGATGCAGCGCGCCGGGCGCATCGTCTGGCGCGGCCTGTCGCTGCGGGCCCATGTGGCGGGGCCCGATGCCGGCCCAGCGGTTGATGTCCAGCCGACGCCGGGCGCATTGGCGCTCGATCCGGTCGACCCCCGCGGTGCATCCACCGCAATCCCGTCATCGATGCAATGGGTGATCGCGATGCCGGATGTGTTCTCGATCCGCCACACCACGGTGGAGGACTATGTCGAGCCGATCGTGCACGAGATCAAGGTGCGCCGCGCCGACCTGCTGGCCGACCTGAAGCGGCCGGCCAAGGGCGCGGCCTACCGCTTCATGGCCAGCCAGTGCTGGTACGTGCTGAAGGCCGGCATCGGCGACGAGCGCGACGTGCCGTCGGAGTACGGCGTGATGCGGGCCGACGAGGCCGCGCTGGAGGTGCTGCGCCCGGCACCGCGGCGGCCGATGCGGCTGCCCTTTGCCACCTGGATGGCACTGGCCCGGGCGCTGCCCGAGCCGGCCGACGACGAGGCTCAGCGCTGGTTGGGCGAGGCCGGCGGCGACGACCCCGCGGCGGCGCCGTTGCCACCAGATGAGGCGTCCGGCACATAGTCGGCATGCAGGTGCACCACCTTGGTGGAGCGCTTGCGCATGCGGATGTTCAGCAGCTCCACGCACACTGAGAAGGCCATCGCGAAGTACACATAGCCCTTGGGCACGTGGTTGTCGAAGCCCTCGGCCATCAGCACCACGCCGACCACCACCAGGAAGCTCAGCGCCAGCATCTTGATGGTCGGATGGTCGCTGACGAAGCGGCCGATCGGCCCGGCAAACACCATCATCAGCGCCACCGAGGCGATCACGGCGGCCACCATCACCGCGACCTCGTCGACCATACCCACGGCGGTGATGATGGAGTCCAGCGAGAACACCAGGTCGACCACCATGATCTGCAGGATGACGGCAGCGAAAGTGGCCTTCACGGCCGACGAGGCGTGACCCTCGATGCCCTCCATCGACTGGTGAATCTCGGCCGTGCTCTTCCAGATCAGGAACAGGCCGCCCAGGATCAGGATCAGGTCGCGGCCGGAGATCTCCTGGCCGAGCACGGTGAACAGCGGCGCCACCAGGCCGATGATCCACGACAGCACCAGCAGCAGGCCGATGCGCATGAACATCGCCATGAACAGGCCGATGCGCCGGGCCAGCTCGCGCTTTTCCTTCGGCAGCTTGTCGACCAGGATGGAGATGAAGATGATGTTGTCGATGCCCAGCACCAGCTCCAGCGCGGTCAGCGTGCCGAAGGCGATCCAGGCATTGGGGTCGGAGAGCAGCTCGAGCATAGGGGCGGGAGGATAACGGCCAGCGGCACCTGTCCGGCCCGGACCTCCGGGTTATCGCGAGTCGCAAACGGTCGCGCGGCGTCACAATCTGCCTCCTGCGCGCCGGGCGCGCCCGAGGTGTCCACGATGCGAAAAGCCCTGACCCATCTGGCCGCAGCCGTGCTGCTGGCCGCCGCTGCGCCGGCCTTGGCCGCCGTCAACCTGCCGTCCACCGGCACCGCCTGGTTGCCGGCCGCCAGCGACGCCGATGTCGACGCCGCCTTTGCCCGTGCCAAGGCCGAGAACAAGCCGGTGCTGCTGTACTGGGGTGCGGCCTGGTGCCCGCCCTGCAACCAGCTCAAGGCCACGCTGTTCAAGCGCCAGGACTTCATCGACCGTACCCGCCATGTCGTGGCCGTGCATGTGGACGGTGACCGGCCCGGCGCACAGAAGCTGGGCTCGCGCTTCAAGGTGCGCGGCTATCCGACCGTGATCCTGGTCGCCGCCGACGGCAACGAGATCACCCGGCTGCCCGGCGAGGCCGACGCGGCGCAGATCATGAACGTGCTGCAGGCCGGGCTGGCCGGCGGCCGGCCGGTCAAGGCGGTGCTCGCCGACGCGGTGGCCGGCAAGGCACTGGGCGCCAACGAGTGGCGCATGTTGGGCTGGTACGGCTGGGACATCGACGAGGCGCAGCTGGTGCCGGCGGCGGACCGCGCCGGCCTGCTGGCGCAACTGTCCACGCTGGCGCCGGCCTCCGAGGGCACCACCCGCACCCGCTTCCTGCTGAAGGCCCTGGCCGAGAGCGACGAGGGCAAGGGCATCAAGCCCGACGCTGCGCTGCGCGAGCGCGTGACGCGGCTGTTGGCCGACCCGGTGGCGGCGCGGGCGCAGATGGACGTGCTGGTCAACTGGCCGGACGACATCGTCAAGGCGCTGGCGCCAGAGGCCGGCGCGACGCGCACCGCCCTGGCGACCGGCATGGACGCCGCGCTGCGCCGCCTGGGCGACGACGCATCGCTGTCGCGCTCGGACCGGCTGCAAGCGCTGCTGGGCCGTGTCAACCTGGCGCGCCTGGACGCGCCCAAGACCGAGCGCCATCCCAAGCTGGACCCGGCCCTGGCCAAGGCGGTGCGCGACCATGCCGCGCAGGCCGACCGCGAGATCACCGACGGCTACGAGCGCCAGGCCGTCATCACGTCGGCGGCCTACATGCTGGGCCAGGCCGGCCTGTGGACCGACAGCGACAGCCTGCTCAAGGCCAACCTAGCGCGCAGCCACTCGGCCTACTACCTGATGAGCCAGCTGGGCAGCAATGCCCGCAAGCTCGGCCGCCATGACGAGGCGCTGGGCTGGTACGAGCAGGCCTGGGTCAAGAGCGAGGGCCCGGCCACCCGCCTGCAGTGGGGCAGCGGCTACCTGACCGCACTGATCGAGCTGGCACCCAAGGACGCCGCACGCATCGAGCGTGGTGTCAGCCAGTTCTTCGCCGAGGCGGGCCAGGACAAGGGCGCGTTCTACGAGCGCAGCGCGCGGTCGCTGCAGCGCGTAGGCACCAAGCTGGCCGAGTGGAACAAGGGCGGCCAGCATGACGCCGTGCTCGCCCGGCTGCACCAGCAGCTGGCGTCGATCTGCGGCAAGCTCGACGCCGCGGACGCGCAGAAGGCCACCTGCCAGGGCGTGCTCAAGCCGCTGAACGGCAAGGCTGCCTGATATGGATTCGCGTTCAATCGCCTAAAGCTGGACGGCTGAGACGGGCTCAGAGCGGTCGCTGCGACAGGCTGCTCTGGTGATGCGCCATGAATGCCCGGCCTCATCAGCGCGAGGCCGAGGCCGCCGGGTAACCGGCTGACTACGTGTCCCCCGCCGTCAGCCGGCCCCCTGGCCGCCC
>JBJXHB010000366.1:0-7836 GCA_046160725.1 Aquabacterium sp. | reverse complement strand
TCGATGTGCCAGCGAACGGCGCGAGCGAGCACCGAGCGCTCCACCTCCTGGCCCAGCCGGACGAGGTCGCCTCGGGTGTCCCGATGCGAGACGCGGACGACGTCCTGCTCGATGATCGGGCCCTCGTCCAGGTCGGCGGTGACGTAGTGCGCCGTGGTGCCGATCAGCTTGACGCCGCGCGCATGGGCCTGGGCATAGGGCCGCGCGCCCTTGAAGCTGGGCAGGAAGCTGTGGTGGATGTTGATGGCGCGGCCAGCCAGCGCGGCGCACAGCGGCGCGCTCAGGATCTGCATGTAGCGCGCCAGCACCACCAGGTCGATGCGCTCGCGCTCGACCAGCGCCAGCAGGGCGGCCTCCTGGGCTGCCTTGGCGTCGGCGCTGGCGCCCGGGGCCAGCGGCAGGTGGTGGAAGGCCACGCCGTGGCCGCCGACCAGCCCGGCGAAGCGGTCGTGGTTGGAGGCCACCGCGGGCACGTCCACCGGCAGCTGGCCGCTGCTCCAGCGGAACAGCAGGTCGTTCAGGCAGTGGCCGTGCTGGCTGACCAGGATCAGCAGCCGGGGCCGCTGCGCCAGGGCGCGGATGGCCGCGTCCATGCGGTACTGGTGGCGCACATGGCCGAACAGGTTGTGCAGCGCCGCGGCATCGGCCAGATGCGCCGGGGCCCGGAAGTGCACCCGCATGAAGAAGCGTCCGGTGGCATCGTCACCGTCCAGGTCACCGAACTGCTGGGAGTCCAGGATGTTGCAGCCGGCCTGGAACAGCAGGCCCGATACCGCATGGACGATGCCGGTGGTGTCCGGGCAGGACAGCGTCAGGACGAACTCGTGGTCTTTCAAGGGTTTGCGCGGCAGGCTGGGCGCCGGATTGTAGGAAGCGGCCTGCTGCGTGGCCTGCCGGCCTGCCAAGCGCGCGCCGGCATCAGCTTTCGGCGCGCGGCAGGACCACCCGGAAGCGGCTGCCGACACCGGGCCGGCTGTGCACCTCGATGCGACCGTCCATCACCACCACCAGCGAGCGCGACAGCGCCAGGCCGATGCCGGTGCCGGCCACCGGCCCATGGGCCTGGCCCAGACGGTTGAAGGGCTGGAACAGCTCGCGCTGCTGGTCCTCGGTCAGGCCCCCGCCGCCGTCTTCCACATCCAGCGTCGCGTCGTGGCCCGCCACCGCCGCGCGCAGACGCACGAAACCGCCGTGACGGTTGTACTTGATCGCGTTGCTCAGCAGGTTCAGCAGCACCTGCTTGAGCCGCCGCCGGTCGGCGCGCACCACCGCGGCCGGGTCGGCATCCAGCTCCATGGTCAGCCCGAGGGCCGCACCCTGTTGCTGCACCAGCGCCAGGCATTCATCGGCCAGTGGCGCCAGCGGCACCGGCTCCAGCGCAAGCGGCAGCCGGCCGGACTCGATGGCGGTCAGGTCCAGCAGGTCGCCGATCATGGCCAGCAGGTGGTCGCCGGCCTCGCGGATCAGGCCGACCTGACGCAGCGCCTGGTCGCCCAGCGTGCCACCCAGCTGCAGCAGCTGCGCAAAGCCGAGGATCGCATTCAGCGGCGTGCGCAGTTCATGGCTGACGCGCGACAGGAAGTCGCTCTTGGCGCGGCTGGACGCCTCGGCCTGCAGCTTGTCGCGCCGTACGCGTTCCAGCTCGCGCTCCTCGGTGATGTCGTGCATGTAGCCGTGCCACAGCGTGGAGCCGTCGTCCTCCCGTTGCGGCGTGGCCTCGCTGCGCATCCAGCGCGGGCCGGCCGGCGTCATCAGCCGGAAGTCCATGCGCCAGGGCCGTTGCGCTGCATCAGAGGCATTGACCTCGCGCAGCACCTGTGCGCGGTCCTCGGGCAGCACGTTCCAGTAGGTCGACCCGCCGAAGCGCGACAGGGCCGCCACGTCCAGGCCGATCTGCGCCGCATGGTCGCTGATGTAGGGATAGCGCTCGCGGCCGTCGGGCCAGCGCTGGAACTGGAACAGCCAGCCCGGCGTGTGGCTTGACAGCTTGAGCAGGCGCAGCGTCGCGGCGTCGGCGGCGTCCTCGGCGCGCCGCTGCCCGGTGATGTCGGTCTGCGTGCCCATCATGCGGCGCGGCCGCCCATCGGCATGGCGCTCGACGATGGAGCCGCGCTCCAGCATCCACAGCCAGTGCCCGTCGCGGTGGCGCACGCGGTAGGCATGCTCGTAGATCGGCACCTCGCCGGCGGCATGGCGCAGGTAGGCCTCGTGGTTGGCGGCGCGGTCGTCGGGATGGATCAGCGCGTTCCAGTCGCCCTGCAGGTGGCCGAGTTCGCCGCGGCGGTAGCCCAGCAGCCGGAAGCCCTCGTCGATGTCGCCCAGCACGTCGCTGTCGATGTCCCACTCCCAGACGAAGGTGTCCGCACCCTGCAGCGCCGCGCGCACCAGGGCGGTGTAGGCGCCGCCCTCGCCGGCCGGCTGCGCCCGCACCAGCAGCAGGGTGGCCGCGGCATCGATCACCGGTGTCAGGGCATCGGCCCAGGTCCTGGCGTCGTGCGGCGCCGGCAGCGACAGGGACAACAATCCCGCCGCGCGCCCGAGCCTGGCCAGCGGCAGCACCAGCGGCGCGGTGTCGGCCTGCATAGGGCCGGCGGCCCGCTGGGTCACCTGCCAGGCGGGCGCCCCCGCAGGCGTGACCGCCATGATCTCGCAGTCGCAGCCCAGGGCCTCGGACAGCGCGGCGGCCAGCAGCGTCAGCGCATGGGCCGGG
This sequence comes from Aquabacterium sp., assembly GCA_046160725.1. Lineage (GTDB taxonomy): Bacteria > Pseudomonadota > Gammaproteobacteria > Burkholderiales > Burkholderiaceae_C > JBJXHB01. Next base: position 5,126 of record JBJXHB010000366.1, on the reverse strand, counting down.
TCGTTGCGCAGGGCATGGTCAAGCAGCGCCCGCTGCGCTAGGGCCAGCACCCGATCGGCAGAAGGCGGCGTCAGGGGCACGGGCGCCGGCCGCGCAGGCGGAAGCCTAGTGGCCGTGGCGCACGGTCTCGCCAGCCTTGAGCCGGTAGACCGTGCCGCAGTACGGGCAGCGGCCCTCGCCGGTGGTGGCCACGTCGATGAACACCTTCGGGTGGTGGCTCCACAGCGGCATCTTCGGGTTCGGGCAGAACACGACGCCCGGGCCCTGCAGGTCGGCGGCGGCGAGTTCGACCACGGCCTTAGGTGCGACGCTGGCGGTCATCACATCAGACCTTGGTCAGCCAGTGGGCGTACTTGGGATTGCGCCCGTTGACGATGTCGAAGAAGGCGGCCTGGATCTTCTCGGTCAGCGGTCCGCGCTCGCCCGCGCCCAACGTGATGCGGTCGAGTTCGCGGATCGGCGTGACCTCGGCGGCGGTGCCGGTGAAGAAGGCCTCGTCGCAGATGTAGACCTCGTCGCGGGTGATGCGCTTCTCCACCAGCTTCAGGCCGAGGTCCTGGCAGATCGCGAAGATGGTGTTGCGCGTGATGCCGTTGAGCGCACCGGCCGACAGGTCGGGCGTGTAGACCACGCCGTCCTTGATGACGAACAGGTTCTCGCCGGCGCCCTCGCTGACGAAGCCGGAGGCGTCCAGCAGCAGCGCCTCGTCGTAGCCGTCGTCGGTGGCCTCCATGTTGGCCAGGATGGAGTTGGTGTAGTTGCTCACCGTCTTGGCCTGCGTCATCGTGATGTTGACGTGGTGCCGGGTGTAGCTGCTGGTCTTGACGCGGATGCCGCGACGCAGGCCCTCCTCGCCCAGGTAGGCGCCCCAGGACCAGGCCGCCACCATCAGGTGGATGCTGTTGCCGCGCGGGCTGACGCCGAGCTTGGCATCACCGATCCACGTGAGCGGCCGCAGGTAGCAGCTGTCGAGCTGGTTGGCGCGCACCACCTCGCATTGCGCCGCCATCACCTGGTCGAGCGTGAACGGGATGTTCATGCGCAGGATCTTGGCGCTGTTGAACAGGCGCTGCGTGTGCTCGCGCAGCCGGAAGATCGCGGTGCCGTCGGCCGTCTTGTAGGCGCGCACGCCCTCGAAGGCGCCGCAGCCGTAGTGCAGGGTGTGGGTCAGGACGTGGATCTTCGCGTCGCGCCAGTCGACCAGCGCGCCGTCCATCCAGATCTTGCCGTCGCGGTCGGACATCGACATTGCAGGACTCCGGCCAGGCGGCCATGGGGGACAAGACGGGGATTCTAGGATGGGGTTCTGGGTGGCCCCAGGTTCGCAACTTGTTCCACGGTCGCCCCGGCATCACCCCCCGATCTGGGCGGCGTCCCCCCTGAATCGGGGGGTGTAAACCCTCGTGGGAATGTCCCATGGGCCAGACAATCGCGCCATGCCGGACGCCCCATCGGGTCGAAATCGCCGGACTCATCCCTCACCCCCAGAAGGAACCGACATGAACAAGACCCTGATTGCCCTGGCCGCCACGTTGGCCGCCATGAGCTCGGCCCCGGCTTCCGCCGCAGCCACCCTTACCAACCGCGCCTGCTCCTTCGGTGACCTGACCAGCGTGACCGTCACCGCCTGCAGCGGCTTCTACTCCGGCAATCTGCTTCAAGGTGGAACGGGCAGCGATGCGGATGCCGACGTCGAGACGGCGTTGGTGGCTTTGGGCCTGACCGCCCTGCAGGCCAGCACGGTGACCTACGTCGAGAAGATCGGCACCATGGGCGGTTCGCTGACGGCCAACTTCAACACCATGCTGTACGGCGACGTGATCGTCGCCCATCACCTGGGCAACGGTGCGCCGATATTCAAAGACGGCAGCCCCGACTACAACGGCCGCGGCGGCGGCACCGCCTTCTACCGCTTCGATGCCGGCACCACCGGCTTGGACATCTACACCCTGAGCGCACTGGTCGCCGGCGGCGCCTCCTCTGGCGCTGCGATCTTCCAGAACGGCCAGCCGCCCGTCGTGCCCGAGCCCGGCACCTACGCGCTGATGCTGGCCGGCCTGATGGCCGTCGGCTTCGTCGCCCGCCGCCGCAAGGCCTGAGCCCGAGCGTCCAAGGTCAGCCTGGGGTACGACACCTGCAGGCTGCGGGCCCCGCCTTGGCGGGGCCTTTTCACGTCTGCTTCGGTGGGGCAGCCTCGGTGGCGGCGGCCTCGGCAGGCGCCGGCTCATCCGGCCGGCGCAGTGTCCAGCCGGTGCAGCGGCCGTCCTCCAGCTCGACGCGCAGCGCCGCGCCCGAGGCATCCGCCCATTCGAAGGCCTCGGGCTCGTCACCCACCCGCATGCCCAGGCTGCCGGCCATCGGCAGGATGTCGATCAGCCGCAGCCCGCGTGCCATCCGCGCATGAAGCATGACGGCACTGTCGACATGGCCGACCGGCCGCGCGCCGGCGCGCTGCATGACCCGCATCACGCGGCTGAACTGCAGCAGCAGCCAGAACACGATGATGCTCACCGCCAGCGCCACGCCGGCCCAGCCGTAGCTGAACCAGCCGGCCCCCAGCGCCGCGGCGGCGAGTGCCCAGCCCAGCTGCGGGTTCATGTGGCAGAGCGCAGTGCGGCGACGGCCCCAGGGTCACCGGGTGAACCGGCGGCGTCCCAACCATAGGCCCGCTCGACCCGCGCGATGCGCAGCTCGTAGTGTTCGTACCAGCGGGCCCGGCCGGTGGCTCGCGCCAAGGCATGCTCGGCCTGGGCGCGCCAGGCGGCGATGTCGTCCAGGCTGCGCCAGTACGACACGGTGATGCCCAGCCCGTCGGCGTCGCGTGCGCTCTCCACGCCCAGATAGCCGGGCTGCTGCGCGGCCAGGGCCGCCATGCGCTCGGCTGCAGCGCCATAGCCAGCCGGGTCGGACAGGTTGCGGCGCGAGGTGAAGATCACCGCCCAGTAGGGCGGGTCCGGACGGGGCGCGAAGCCGGGTGCCGTGGCGGCAGGCGGGGTCAGGGCATGCATGGGCCGAGATGGTATCGGCGAGCCCGCCGCGCCACCGCCCCTTAGGACCGAGCGAAACCCCCGATGGCCGAGAGGGCTGCGTCAGGTCAGCCCACGCACCACATCCAGCGCCTGCTCGATGCGTTCGACCGCATGCACGGTGACGCCTTCGATCGGCTTCTTCGGCGCATTGGCCGCCGGCACCACCGCCACCGCGAAGCCGAGCTTGGCGGCTTCCTTCAGGCGCTCCTGGCCGCGCGGGGCCGGCCGCACCTCGCCGGCCAGGCCGACCTCGCCAAAGGCGAAGAAGCCGCGCGGCAAGGCCTTGCCGCGCAGGCTGGAGGCAATGGCCACCGTTACCGCCAGGTCGGCCGCCGGCTCGCCGATGCGCACGCCGCCGACCGCGTTGACGAACACATCCTGGTCGGCGCACTGCAGCCCGGCATGGCGGTGCAGCACCGCCAGCAGCATGGCCAGCCGGTCGCGGTCCAGGCCCACGCTCAGGCGCCGCGGCGCCGGCCCGCCGGCATCCACCAGCGCCTGGATTTCCACCAGCAGCGGCCGCGTGCCCTCCAGCGTCACCAGCACGCACGAGCCCGGCACCGGCTGGCCATGGGTGGACAGGAAGATCGCGCTCGGGTTGCTGACACCCTTGAGCCCGCGCTCGGTCATCGCGAAGACGCCGATCTCGTTGACCGCGCCGAAGCGGTTCTTCACTGCCCGCACCAGGCGGAAGGCCGAGTGCGTGTCGCCCTCGAAGTACAGCACCGTGTCGACCATGTGCTCCAGCACCCGCGGGCCGGCCAGCGCGCCCTCCTTGGTGACATGGCCCACCAGCACCAGCGCGCAACCGCTGGCCTTGGCCCGGCGGGTCAGCTGCGCGGCGCATTCGCGGACCTGCGCCACCGAGCCCGGGGCCGATGTCAGCGCGTCGGTGTAGACCGTCTGCACCGAGTCGATGACGCAGAAGCGCGGCTGCTCGGCATCCAGCGCGCGGGTGATCTTCTCGAGCTGGATCTCGGCCAGCACGCGGATGCGCTGTCCGCCCAGGCCCAGCCGGCGCGCGCGCAGGGCGATCTGCGCGCCGGACTCCTCGCCGGTGACATACAGCACCGGTACCTGCTGCGACAGGCTCTCGGCCGCCTGCAGCAGCAGCGTGGACTTGCCGATGCCCGGGTCGCCGCCGATCAGCACCACACCGCCCTCGACGATGCCGCCGCCCAGCACCCGGTCCAGCTCGGGCTGGCCGGTCGGCGTGCGCTCGATCTCGGCCGCCTCGATGGCGGCCAGCGTGGCCACCTCCTGCGTGCCCGCCAGCGCCTGCCAGCGATGCCGCGCCGCGCCGGGCGTGGCGGCCTCGGCCACCGACTCCTCCAGCGTGTTCCATTGGCCGCAATGCGGGCATTTGCCCAGCCACTTGGGGCTGGTGCCGCCGCATTCGCGGCAGGTGTAGATCGTCTTGTCCTTGGCCACGCGGCGATTGTGCGGGTGCGTGGCGCCGTCTGGCCCTACTCGCCGCTCCCGGTCCGGCCGGCCTTGATGCGCCCGCGCGCCGACTTGTCGGCCAGCCGCCGCTCCTTGGACGCCCGGGTCGGCCGCGTCGGGCGGCGCTTGCGCGGCGCCTGGGCGACGCTGTCCACCAGCGCCTGCAGCCGCGCCAACGCGTCGGCCTGGTTGCGCGGCAGGCTGCGTTGCTCCTGGGCCTTGATGACGACCACGCCCTCGGCGGTGATGCGCTGGTCGGCCAGCGCCAGCAGCCGCTCCTTGACCGGCTCGGGCAGCGAGGAGGCGCAGATGTCGAAGCGCAGGTGCACCGCGTTGGACACCTTGTTGACGTTCTGCCCGCCCGCGCCCTGGGCGCGGATGGCGCTGAATTCCACCTCGGCCGGGTCGATCCGCATGGCGCCGATTGTGCGGGGCGCGATGCGCCGGATGAAAGTGCGGCCCCATAGCTCTAGCCTTCAGCAGTACCCATTCGGGTGGCGCCTTCGGGCTCGTTGCGGACGATGGATCCCACTGCTCGCCCCTTACTTGTGCGCGGCAAGGCTGGGGCCGACGGGCTGGGCGGCCAGAATGAGGCGCCTGTCCCTGCGGGCCAGGTCCCCTGCGCTCCTCGCGAAACGGGGCGGCTGCGATCGC
>JBJXHB010000365.1:0-3961 GCA_046160725.1 Aquabacterium sp. | reverse complement strand
GCAAGGCGCACTCCAGGCGCGCCACATCGGCCAGATAGGGATCGGACGCCAGCTGCTCATCGTGTTCGATGAAGGCCGCCATGCGGTCACCGGCATGCGACAGGTCGCCCTGGACCGGTGGCTCGGTGCGCCAATAGGCCAAGGCCATCACGTCAAAGGCCTCCTCACCCAACAGCGCTCGCAGGACCGGGAAGATGTCCGCCAAGGCACGTCGGGCATGGGCCGCGCCATTGGCGCGGTAGGCACCCAGTCCGCGGTGAGCGCGCGCCGGACCCTCCAGAACGTCGGGCTCGATCGACGTGTCCGGATCCAGCCGCCACAGCACCCGCAGCAGCGCCTGCTGCCGGCGCGCCTCGTCGAGCCGGGTCATGTCTCTGCCTCGGCCGACTGATGCGCCGTGGCGCAGGCATCGGCTTTGGCCGCCTCGTCAAGCAGCACGTCCATCGCCGGCACATCGGTGTCCCACTCCACCAGCGTGGGCACCGGGCCCAGACGCTGGATAGCGTGGCGGTAGACCGCCCAGACCAGTGGATGCACACGGCTGCCGTGGTCGTCGATCACGATGTCGCCGAGGTCGCTGTAGCCCGCCAGATGAATCTCACCGACGCCGCCGCGATCGAGCGCGTCGATGAAGGCGCAGGGCGCCGCGACGGGATCGAGCCCGTCGTTCAAGGCATTGACGACCAGGTTGTTGACGTCCAGCAGCATGCGGCAGCCACTGCGGCGCAACAGATCATTGAAGAACGTCGCCTCGTCCATCTCGCGGTCCCGCCAGCTCACATAGGCCGACAGGTTCTCGACCAGCATCGGACGCTTCAGGCGGTCTTGCACCTGCTGGACGTTGTCCACCAGGATATCCAGCTGGGCCCGGGTAAAGGCCAGCGGCAGCAGGTCGTTGGCATGGACGACAGGCCCGCCGGGCTGAAGCGGCGCCCGGGCAAAGGATGCGTGGTCGCTGACACGGACCGGGTCGACCCGGTCGACCAGGGCCGCCAATTGCTCGAGATGGTCGCCGTTCAAACCGGCCGCCGAGCCCAGCGCCAGACCGACGCCATGCAAGCTGACGGCATAGCACGAACGGGCATGCTCCAGCAGAGCTGCAGCGCCGCCGCCGCCAAAGAAGTTCTCCGAGTGAACCTCGACGAACGGCAGCGCCGGCCTGCGCTCAAGCAACTCCCGGTGATGTGGCGGGCGCCAGCCGATACCGGCCAGGCCCGCCGCAGGCGGCATCACGGAACCGACTACTTCTTGGCCTTGACCTCGTCGGCGGTCATGCCCTTCATGCTCTTGCAGGTGCCCTTGGCCACATATTTCCACTCACCGGGGTCGTTGTCGACCTTTGCCTGGCCGGCGCACGAATGGGTGCCAGCGACGTTGGCGCAGTCGTTCTGCCCGGCCTTGGCAATGCCGTAGCACTTCTCCTTTTCCTTGGCCTGGGCGCCGGCCTGTCCAGCCAGGCCCATCGCCAACGCGGCAGCCAGGGCGGAAGAGACGATCACGCGGGTCTGAATACTCATCTTGAACTCCTGTCGGGGTAAAGGTTTAGTCGCTGCCCCGGCTTGGGGTCGAGCAAACAAGCCGTAGGTCGGCGACGGCGGGGCTTTGATTACATCGCCAACACCGGCCATGTACGTTCACCGGCGTCGATCGGATTCTCCATGGGGGCGGGATCGACATGTACCCAAGGCTGGAATGGCCCCAAGCCCGGGCCGTCCGCTGTGGCCCGGCATCGAGAGTCGAAGGACGCCGCGCGGTAAAGATCGGCAAAGCGGCACGGTTGTCGATGCCCACCGCTAAACTGCCCTGCCCTCACGCTCCTGGCCGCGAGCGCCTGCGGTCGCAGGCCGGCGCGCCGACTCCCATGCCATGCCGCAGCGTCCGGAAGTCGAACTGCTCAGCCCTGCTCGCGACGCCGACATCGGCATCGCGGCCGTCGACCATGGCGCCGACGCGGTCTATATCGGTGGCCCCGCGTTCGGCGCTCGTGTCAACGCGGGCAACACGGTGTCGGACATCGGCCGCCTGGCCCAGCATGCACACCGTTATGGCGCCCGCATCTTCGTCACGCTCAACACCATCCTGCGCGACGACGAGCTGGCGCCGGCGCGGGACGTGGCATGGCAGCTCTACGACGCCGGTGCCGATGCGCTGATCGTGCAGGACATGGGGCTGCTGGAACTGGACCTGCCGCCGATCCAGATGCATGCCAGCACCCAGACCGACATCCGCACGCCGGCCAAGGCCCGCTTCCTGCAGGACGCCGGCTTCTCGCAGATGGTGTTGGCTCGCGAGCTGACCTTGCCGCAGATCCGGGCTGTCGCCGCCGAGGTGGACCAGGCGGTGCTGGAGTTCTTCATCCACGGTGCGCTGTGCGTGGCCTACAGCGGCCAGTGCTTCATCAGCCATGCGCACACCGGGCGCAGCGCCAACCGCGGCAACTGCTCGCAGGAGTGCCGCCTGCCGTATACCGTCAAGGACGCAGCCGGCCGCATCGTGGCCCACGACAAGCATGTGCTGAGCCTGAAGGACAACGACCAGAGCGCCAACCTGCGTGCGCTGATCGACGCCGGCATTCGCAGCTTCAAGATCGAGGGTCGCTACAAGGACATCGGCTACGTCAAGAACGTGACGGCGCACTACCGCCAGCTGCTCGACACGATCCTGGACAGCGATACGTCCCTGCGACGTGGCTCCAGCGGCCGCTGCACCTACAGCTTCACGCCCGACCCACAGCGCAACTTCAACCGCGGCGCGACCGACTACTTCGTCAACGGGCGCCAGGACGATATCGGCGCGTTCGATACGCCCAAGCATGCCGGCCTGCCTTTGGGCACCGTGGTAGCGGTCGAACGCGAGTGCTTCGTGGTCGAACTGGCCGATGCCACACAGGCCTTGCACAACGGCGATGGCCTGACCTGGGTCGACCTGCAAGGCGACCTCAACGGCGTCCAGGTCAACGTGGCGCAGCGGCTGGACGGCACCGCCAACCGCTGGCGCGTCTTTCCCAACGAGGCCATGGCCAGCCTGAAAGACCTGCGCCACCACGTGGTGGTCAGCCGCAACCGCGATCTGCAGTGGGACCGCATGCTGGACCGCGACAGTGCCGAACGGCGTATCGCGCTGGACCTGCAGCTCGAAGCGGTGGCCAACGGTTTCCGCCTGACCGTCCAGGACGAGGACGGCCATCGCGCTGCTGTCGAACTGGCGGCCCGTCAAGAGGCCGCACGCGATGCGGACCTGGCGCGCACGCGCCTGGCCGAGCAACTGGGCAAACTCGGCGGCACGGTGTTCGGTGCCCGCCAGGTGCGCCTGGTGGGTGACACCGCCTGGTTCCTGCCCGCCGCCTCGGTCAATGCCCTGCGGCGTGACGCCGTGGCCGCGCTGGAGTCCGTACGGGCCGCAGCCTTCGCGCGCCTGCCTCGCTCCAAGCCGGCGGACCCGCCGACGCCCTATCCGGACGACACGCTGACCTATCTGGCCAATGTGTTCAACCACAGGGCCCGCGACTTCTATGCGCGCCACGGCGTCAAGGTCATCGGCGCAGCCTATGAAAGCCACGAGGAGACCGGCGAGGCCAGCCTCATGATCACCAAGCATTGCGTCCGCTGGTCGATGAGCCTGTGCCCCAAGCAGGCCAAGGGCGTGACCGGCGTCCAGGGCACGATCCGCGCCGAGCCGATGACCCTGCAGCACGGCGACGACGTGCTGACCCTGCGCTTCGACTGCAAGCCGTGCGAGATGCATGTCGTCGGCCGCATGAAGCGGCATGTGCTGAAGGAGCCCGCCACCCAGCCCATATCGGTCTACCGCACCCGCCCGGCCGCGGCCCGGTCCGCTTCATGACCATCCGACGCCTCCTCCTGGCCCTGTCCGCTATTGCCGTGTCGGGCGTGGCGCAGGCACAGGCATCTGCGGCCCCGGCGCCCGCTGCGGCCGCCTCTGCGCCGCGCGCCGCCGCGTC
>JBJXHB010000364.1:0-5331 GCA_046160725.1 Aquabacterium sp. | reverse complement strand
GCCAGCGCCAGGGCCTGGGCATCGGCGGGCTGAAGGAGCGTGGCGCAGCGCGCGGCGGCGCGGACCATGCGCCCTGGTACGTGGCGCGCAAGGACCTGCCGCGCAACGTGCTGCTGGTGGTGCAGGGCCACGACCATCCCTGGCTGCTGTCCGGCGCACTGGCCGCGCAGGACGCCAGCTGGGTCGCCGGCCGTGCACCACCGGCCGGTGCCTATGCCGCCAAGGCGCGCTACCGCCAGGCCGACGCGGCCTGCACACTATCGGCGCCGGCCGGCGTGGCGGGCGGCTTCCGCCTGGATTTCGACACCGCGCAATGGGCGGTGACGCCCGGCCAGTCCGCCGTGCTGTACGACGGCGAGGTCTGCATGGGTGGCGGCGTCATCGCCCACGCTGAAGCCGCTGCCCCCGTGACACCGAAGGAAACCGCATGAGCCCGCAGGACCGCCCCAAGGGCGAAAACCGGAGTGCGCAGCACGAAGGCGCGTCAATGACCGACCTGCTGGCCGTCCACACGAGCGTGTCCCATACCGCCGACGCCACGCGCCTGAGCGAGGAGGCGCTGCACCGCGGCCTGGCGGCCTGTGTCCAGCTGACCATGATCGAGAGCCGCTACATCTGGAAGAACGCGCTCGTCCATGAGTCCGAGATCGACCTGATGTTCAAGACCACGGTCGCCCACTACGACGCGCTGTCGGCGCTGATCCGCAGCCTGCATCCGTATGAGCTGCCGTCGCTGTACGCGCTGCCGGTCAGCCATGCCGACGCCGAGTACGCGGCCTGGGTGGCACGGCAGGCCGACGGCTCGCTGCGCCCGCTGATCACCACGGCGCCCGGCGGCGAGGGCGGCGGCGGCGGCATGGCGGGCGGCTGAGGATCAGGACCTGGTTCGAGGCGCTGGGATGAACCCAGCCGAGGCGCTCGCCGATCTCGCCGCCTTTGCCTTGGGCTGCGCCGGCCAGTTGTCCCCCGCCACCGAATGTGGGAGCATTTGACAATGACGTCACAGCACCCCGCCATCACCACCGACCCGCTGCGCCGCGGCGGTCGGCCCTGCGTGCGTGACCTGCGCATCAGCGTGGGTGACGTACTGGGCTGGCTGGCCCAGGGGCTGACGGTCGATCAGATCGTCGCCGACTACCGTGAACTCACGCCCACGGACATCCGAGCCTGCCTGGCCTACGCAGCCGAGCGTGAGTCGCACGAGGTTCGGCTGGCCGCGGCAGCGTGAAGCTGCAGCTCGACGAGAACCTTTCGCGGCGCCTGGTGCCGGCCATGCAGGACCGGTTTCCGGGCAGCAGCCAGGTGGCGTTGCTGGGGCTGCAACAGGCGAGTGACGCCCAGATCTGCGAGTACGCCGCCCAGCAGGATTTCGTGATCTGTTCCAAGGATGACGACTTCCAGCGCTTGGTGGCGGCGCGCGGCTATCGCCCCAGGCTCATTCACCTGGCGCTGGGCAACGTCAGCAATGACGCGGTGCTGGCCGCGCTGCTGTCGGCGGCCGACCGATTGCACCAGGCCTTCGATGACCCGGCCACCGGCGTCGTGGTGCTCGAATGAACGAAGCCGGCACCCACGCCCTCGTCGTCATCGACGTGCAGGCGGACTTCTGCCCCAGCGGCGCGCTCGCCGTGGCCGACGGCGATGCCGTGGTGCCGGTGATCAACGGCCTGATGGACCGCTTCGCCCATGTGCTGCTGACGCAGGACTGGCATCCGCCGGGGCATCGCTCGTTCGCCTCCGCGCACCCGGGCGCCGCGGCCTTCTCGAGCGTGGCCATGCCCTATGGCGAGCAGACGCTGTGGCCAGACCACTGCGTCCAGGGCACGCCCGGTGCGCAGTTCCATGCGGCGCTGCGGGCCGACCGGGCCGAGCTGGTCATCCGCAAGGGTTATCGCCCCGGCATCGACAGCTATTCGGCCTTCTTCGAGAACGACCGCCGAACGCCCACCGGGCTGGCCGGCTACCTGCGCGAGCGCGGCCTGGCGCGCCTGACGCTGTGCGGCCTGGCCACCGACTTCTGCGTGGCCTACTCGGCGCTGGATGCTCGACGGATGGGCTTCGAGGTCAACGTGCAACTGGCAGCCTGCCGCGCCATCGACCTGGGCGGCTCGCTGGCCGCGGCCCTGGCCCAGATGCAGCAGGCAGGCGTCGCACTGCTGGACGATCCCGCTTCAATCCACCAAGGATGATCAAGCCATGACCAATCCTGTCGAACGCTGGCACCGCCTGGCACAGGCCCGCGATCCGTCCCAACTGGACGACCTGCTGGCCGATGACGTGGTGTTCCTGTCGCCCGTGGTGCACACGCCGCAGCGCGGCAAGGCCATCACCAAGGCCTATCTCGCGGCGGCCTTGCAGGTCCTGGGCAACGAGCAGTTCCGGTACGTGCGCGAGATCGTCGGCGCGCAGGACGCGGTGCTGGAGTTCGAGACCGTGATCGACGGCATTGCGATCAACGGCGTCGACCTGATCCGCTGGGACTGGACCGGCCGCATCACCGAGTTCAAGGTCATGGTGCGGCCGCTGAAGGCGGTCAACATGCTGCACCAGCAGATGGCGGCGATGCTGGAACGGGCGGGCCGGCCGGCTTGACGGCGGTCATCCGCCGGGGCGGGCGCACCCGGCTCAACGCGCCGCGCCGCGCTCGTACCAGCCCTGGCTGCGGTTGACCACGCGCACCACCAGCAACATCACCGGCACCTCGACCAGCACGCCGACCACGGTGGCCAAGGCCGCACCGGACTGGAAGCCAAAAAGGCTGATCGCCGCGGCCACGGCCAGCTCGAAGAAGTTGCTCGCGCCGATCAGCGCCGACGGGCAAGCCACCCGATGGGACTCGCCCACGCGGCGGTTCAGGCCGTAGGCCAGCGCGGCGTTGAACAGCACCTGGATCAGGATCGGCACCGCCAGCATCGCGATGACCAGCGGCTGCAGCAGCAAGGCCTCGCCCTGGAACGCGAACAGCAGCACCAGGGTGGCCAGCAGCGCGGCGATGGACCAGGGGCCCAGCCGGGCCAGCACTGCCTCCAGCGCCGCCGGGCCGCGCCGCAGCAGCCAGCGCCGCCAGGCCTGCGCCAGCAGAACCGGGACCACGATGTACAGCCCGACCGAGATGATGAGGGTGGCCCACGGCACCGTGATCGACGACAGCCCCAGCAGCAGCGCGACGATGGGCGCGAAGGCAAACACCATGATGGTGTCGTTCAGCGCCACCTGCGTCAGCGTGAACAGCGGGTCGCCGCCGGTGAGCCGGCTCCAGACGAACACCATGGCGGTGCAGGGCGCCGCGGCCAGCAGGATCAAGCCGGCCACATAGCTGTCCAGCTGGTCCGCCGGCAGCCAGGGCGCGAACAGCTCGCGGATGAACAGCCAGCCCAGCAGCGCCATCGAGAACGGCTTGACGGCCCAGTTGACGAACAGCGTGACGCCGATGCCGCGCCAGTGCCGGCCGACCTGGTGCAGCGCGCCGAAGTCCACCCGCAGCAGCATCGGGATGACCATCACCCAGATCAGCAGGCCCACCGGCAGGTTGACCTGCGCCAGCTCCATGCGGCCGACCGCCTGCACCGGCCCCGGCAGCGCCTGCCCCAACGCGACGCCGGCCACGATGCACAGCAGGACCCACAGCGTGAGCCAACGCTCGAACAGGTTCATGTTGATCGTCGCTTCTGGGCCGGGCCGTCAGCTGCGGCCGATATCGGCCAGCGCCGTGCGCAGTGCGGCCTGGTCCAGCGTCTCGATGGGCAGTGCCAGCAGCTGCAGCATGCGGTAGCCCAGCGCCTGGCGCGTCAGCTCGAAGGCACGGCGCCGACCGGCGTCGCCGCCGTCGGCGTCCGACGGGTCCGGATAGCCCCAATGCACCTGCTGCGGGCTCCCGACGCCGGCACCAGGAAGCACCGGGCAGGGCGTGGCGGCGGCGCTGTCGCAGACCGTGATCACCACCGACAGTGGCGGTGATGCCGGGCCGGTGAAGGCATCCCAGCCCTTGCTGTGGCTGCCCGCGGTGTCAATGCCCGCCGCATGCAGGCAGTCCAGTGCGAGCGGGTTGACGCGGCCACTGGGCGCACTGCCGGCGCTGTGAGCACGGACGTCACGTCCCAACCGCGCGGCCCAGTGGTTGAGCATCGCCTCGGCGAGCACGCTGCGGGCCGAGTTGTGGGTGCACAGGATCAGCACATGCGCCGTCATCGCCGCTCCACATGGCCGCTGAGCACAGCCGCTCTGCTCAGCCGCTCAGCAGCAGCCCGAGCCGCTGCGCACCGGTATGGCCACCGGCTTGCCGCGCTGGGGCGCCGGGCAGCACGCGGCAGCCTCGCCGCCTGCAGCCGGCTTGGCCGCCATCGACAGTGCCGACGCCGCCAGCAGCGCGGCCGCGGGCGTGACCGTCGGGCCGCAGCAGGCGCCGCCGGTGTCGGCGCTCTGAGCGACCTTGGCGCCTGGCGCGGCCGAGCTTGATGCCGAGGCCGCCTCGCTGAACACCGGTATGCCGGCCAGTGTGTGGAAGTGCTCCCAGGCAATGCCCTGAGGGTCGGTCACCCAGTGCTTCTCGCTGCGGGCATAGCAGCAGGTGGTTTCGCCCTCGTCGAGCAGCGCCATGTCGGCGGCCTGGGCGCGCGCCTTCATGGCGGACAGCTCGGCCGGGTCGTCGGTCTGGAAGCCCAGGTGGTCGATGCCCGGGTGTGTGCCGCGGGTCGAGATGGCGAAGTTGACCGCCGGGTCGTCAAGCATCCACTTCGCATAGTCGGCCTCGACGCGCGCCGGCGGCGCAGCGAACAGCTGCGAGTAGAAACCGATGCTGCGCGACAGGTCGTCGACATGCAGGTGGACATGGAAGCGTTTCATGGTGGCTCCGGTTCAACAGGTGGTGATGCGCCGCACACGGCCGCTCGCGCACGAGCGGCCCTGGCAGCAGTGGTCGGTGAGAAAGCCCATCAGCGCGTTCATCTGCGGCAGCGCCGGCCGGTAGATCAGATGGCGGCTTTCGCGCTCCACCGTGACCAGGCCGGCATGCACCAGCTCCTTGAGGTGAAACGACAGCGTCGAGGCCGGCACGTCCAGCATCGCCGACAGCGACCCGGGCGTCATGCCGTCCGGCGCTGCGCCGACCAGGGCGCGGAAGACCCGCAGGCGGGCCTCCTGCGCCAGGGCGGCGAGGGCGAGGACAGCGGCTTTTTCATCCATGATTCCATTTTTATCGAAACATAGGATCGTGTCAAGCGGCCGGCCCGACGGCTAGGCTGCGGCACACCCGGCATGGGGCCGGGTACACCCGCCACGCATGATCAGCCGCCGCGACTTCCTCAATGGCATGGCGCTGCCGGTCGGCGCCAC
>JBJXHB010000363.1:0-3301 GCA_046160725.1 Aquabacterium sp. | reverse complement strand
GTGTGGCGCTTCGTCGACGCGCTGCCCAAGAACAATTACGGCAAGGTGCTGAAGACCGAACTGCGCGCCACCGAGGCGCAGCACCAGGCCCGCGAGGAACCGACATGAGCCTGGCTCTCCTGCCGCCACCCCTGACGCCACTGCCGGCGCTGGACGATCAGCTGGTCCGTGCAGGCCAAGCGGTGCTGGACGCCGACGCGCTGTCGACCCTGGCCGGCGTGTCGCCGGCCGAACTGGCCGCCTGGGGCCCGGCCTGGGACCGCCTGCCACCGGACGGCTACCTGCGCGACGGCGGGCGCTACCGGCGGCGCCGGCATTCGTGCTTCGTGGTCGATGGTGCGCAGGTCACCCAGGCACCCCACCGGCCGCATTGGCAGCCGCTGGACTACAACGCCCTGCACGGCGGCATCGAGCGGCACTTCGAGCCGATGGAGCCCGCCATGACCGGCAGCCCGGCCTGGGCTGCGCTTCTGGTGGCGCTGGCCGGCCGGGCCACCGCCCTGCGCGGCCCACAGCCCTGGCATGTCGAGGCCCACCCGTTCCGCATCGACACCACCGACGGCATCGGTCGTCCCACGCCCGAGGGCGCGCACCGCGACGGCGTCGACCTGGTGGTGGTGATCCTGGTGGCCCGCGAGCGCGTCAAGGGCGGCGAGACCCGGGTGTTCGACGCCGCCGGGCCGCAGGGCCTGCGCTTCACGCTGAGCCAGCCATGGTCCGCACTGTTGCTGGACGACGCACGGGTGGTCCACGAGACCACGCCGATCCAGCCGGTCGACCCGGCGCGCCCGGGCTGGCGCGACACGCTGGTGCTGACCTTCCGCGCCGGTGGCTTCCAGGGGCCCGGGGCGCCATGACAACGCCCACCCATTCTCTGGACCGCCAGACCTTCACCTACAAGTCGATCAACGGCACTGCCCTGCAGGCCGATGTCATCGGCGGCGAGCCGGGCCAGCGCCGGCCCTGCGTGATGTGGGTGCATGGCGGCGGGCTGATCTTCGGGTCCCGGACGATGTCGCCGCGGCCGGCGCTGGCGCAGTTGCTGCTGGACCGTGGCTTCGTGGTGGTGTCGGTCGACCACCGGCTGGCGCCGGAGAGCCAGCTGCCGCAGATCCTGGACGACATCGTCGACGCCTGGCGCTGGATCCAGGCGGCGGGGCCCGGGCTGGTTGGGGCCGACCCGCAGCGGGTGTGCGTGGCCGGCGCGTCGGCCGGCGCCTACCTGTCTCTGATGGCCGGATACATGGTCGAACCCCGGCCGCGTGCCATCGCATCGCTCTGGGGCTTTGGCGACATCACGGCGCCCTGGGAGGCGCAACCCAGCGCGCACTATCGCCAGGCGCCGCTGGTGAGCCGGGCCGACGCGCTGGCGTCGCTGGCCCTGACGCCGGTGCCGACGGCCGATGGCGCCGATCGGTCGCTGTTCTACCTGTACTGCCGGCAGCAAGGGCGCTGGCTCGAGGAGGTCACCGGACACGGCATGCCCGACGACCTGGACTGGTTCAGGCCGTACTGCCCGGTCCACCACATCGGGCCCGGTTATCCGCCGACCGTGCTGGTGCATGGGCGCGACGACACCGACGTGCCGGCCACCGAGTCGGACGGCCTGGCCGCGCGCCTGCGTGCGCAGGGCGTCGACCATGTGTTCCATTCGCTGCCCGGCGTCGGCCACGGTTTCGCCGGTGCTTCGCCCGACCTGGTGGCCGCGACCGAGGCCGCTGTTGCCGACTTCCTTCAGGCGCGGGTGGGCCGCCCGGTATGACCGCCCACCGCATGCGCCCGAGACGACCTGTGACGGCCGGCCTGCTCGCGGGCCTGTTGATGCTGGCCGCCTGTGGCGGCAGTGGTGGCCCGCCCACGGCGCCGCTGGACACCGGGCCGACGCCGACCCCCCAGGAGGCCCAGTGCCATGCGGCCGGCTGGACCCGCGAGCGGGTCACGGTGGCCGGCCTGCAGCGCCTGGTGCTGTGGAAGGGACCGCCCGCCTGGACGCGCGGCGCCATCGTGGTGCTGCACGGCGGGGGCGGCACGCACACCAACTTCTGCGTCGCCAATGTGTCGTTGATCGCGCCGCAGGTGCGCTTTGCGGACATGGCCATCGCGCGCGGCTTTGCGGTGTTTCTCGTCGACTCGTCCGACCAGGTCCGGGACTTGGAGGGCCGCCTGTGCGGCAAGGTCTGGGACGACGAGGTGCGGCCGCGCGACAACCTGGACCTGCCCTTGCTGGAGGACCTGGTGCAACGCCTGATCCCGGCCCTGCGGCCCGTGGCCAGCCGCAGCGAGGTCTTCGTCGCAGGGCATTCGTCCGGCGGCTACATGGCCGTGCGCTTCGCCAGCCGGCGCGGGGACCTGGTGACGGCTTTTGCGCCGGTGGCCGGCGGTGACCCCTACGGCTGGTTCCGCGACTGCACGCCGCGCCCCGGTGACCGCGTCAACGTATTCGGAGCGGGTTTCGACCTGGAGACACGCCGCCAGATCATCGAGCAGGGTGCCTGCGCATCACCCAGCCATCCGAACGAGCGGCCCTGGGACGGCGGCACCGGCCCGGCCCGGCCGGTGTTTCGTGTGTTCCACCATGCGCAGGACGGCATCAACGACCGGTCCTGTGTCGAGAAGGTGCGCAGCCAGCTGCTGGCGCGCGGCTATCCGGAGGTGGCGCCGTTCACGCTGGATGGTCCGGACCGGCGGGCCGACGTCCATTACTGGCTGGACGACTACAACGCGCCGATCCTGGACTTCTTCGAGTCACGCCTGCGTTGACCCGGAATGTTCCATCCGGGTGAACGACGGCGCCCGCAGTCTCAGCCGGTGTTGCGCAGGCCCGCCGCGATGCCGTTGATGGACAGATGGATGCCGCGTTGCAGGCGCTCGACATTGGCGTCGCCCTCGCGCCGGCGGCGGTGCCGCCGCATCAGCTCCACCTGCAGGTGATTCAGCGGGTCCAGGTACGGAAACCGGTGCTCGATCGAGCGGGCCAGGGCCGGGTTGTGGGCCAGGCGAACCCGGTAATCGAATCCGGGATGACCCGGTCGCCGAACGCGCCGTAGGCGTCGAGGTTGCGATTCGCGTTGACGAGGATCCGGTCGACCTGCGGCGCGAGGCGATCGCGGACCCAGGCGACCATCGGCCGCCCGGCGAGCAGTCGCAGGCCCTTGTCGACGTTGCCCATTCGCCGGCTGAGGCCGCCCGCGAGAATGACGCCGGTGATGCCGGTCGCGCCGGCCGTGGCGGTCACGCGGCGTCCCGGAACCGGTGCCCGCCGGTGAAGAGCAGGTAGTGGCGGTTGACCGCGCGCCCGATC
>JBJXHB010000362.1:0-5028 GCA_046160725.1 Aquabacterium sp. | reverse complement strand
CAGGCGAGATGAGCTACCGGGCCACGCACGATCCGCTGACTGGCCTGGTGAATCGGGGCGAGTTCGAAACCAGACTGCGTCGGACCCTGGACAAGGCGCATGAGGAGCGCAGCGAACACGCGTTGTTGTACATCGATCTGGATCAGTTCAAGCTGGTGAACGACGCCTGCGGTCACAGTGCGGGCGACCAGCTGCTGCAGCAGGTGGCCCGATTGCTGCGCGATGCCGTGCGCGGCCGGGACACCCTTGCCCGTGTCGGCGGCGACGAGTTTGCCGTGATCCTGGAGCATTGCACCAGTGCCCATGCCGAGCGTGTCGCCCAGCAGATCTGCGAACGCATGGAAGAGTTTCGCTTCGTGCACGACGAGCGACGCTTTCGCATCGGCACCAGCATCGGTCTGGTGCCGCTGGACCATCGCTGGGCGAATTCGGCTGCGGCCTTGCAGGCGGCCGATACCGCCTGCTTCGCCGCCAAGGAAGCGGGTCGAAACCGGGTGCATATCTGGTTTGACACCGACCAGGCGATTCGAGCGCGTCATGGCGAGATGCAATGGGCCACGCGCCTCGAGCAGGCCCTGGATGAGGACTGCTTCGTGCTGCACGCGCAGAAGATCACGCCGCTGACCAGTCCACCGGGCGGTTTGCATGCCGAAGTGCTGATCCGCCTGCGGGAGCCCGATGGCAGCTTGACCATGCCTGGCGCCTTTCTTCCGGCCGCCGAGCGCTTCCACCTGGCCACGCGGATGGACCGCTGGGTGCTGCGCCGCGCCATTCAGCAAATCGGCATGCTGCCTGACCTGTCGGTGCTGGACACCCTGTGCATCAACCTGTCGGGTCAGTCGGTGGGTGATCGGGCATTCCACCGACACGCGATGGAAGCGCTGGCGGCAGCCGGCCCCGAGGTCTGCCGGCGCCTGTGTCTTGAAATCACCGAGACGGTTGCCGTGACCAATCTGGCGGACGCTGCCGTGTTCATTCAAGAAGTGCGGGGACTCGGCGTTCGGGTCGCACTCGATGACTTCGGCGCGGGCGCGTCGTCATTCGGGTACCTCAAGACACTGCGCGTCGACTTGCTCAAGATCGACGGCAGCTTCATCCGGGATTTGATCGATGACCCGCTGGATGATGCGGCCGTGCGGTGTTTTGCCGATGTCGCGCGTCTGATCGGCGTTCAGACGGTTGCCGAATTTGTCGACCGGCCGGCGGTGTTGCAGCGTGTGCGCGAGATCGGGATCGACTACGCCCAGGGATTCCTTTTGCATGAGCCGGAACCGCTCGAGAACCTGCTCGACTGCCCTTTGGCGCCGATGCTGCCAAGGACGACGGACTACGGCAACTTGGTCTGATACCGCCACAGCGCCACGCAGCCCAGCAGCGCCACGGCCGCCAGCAGCGCCGGAAAGCCGAACGCCGGCGACCACTGCAGCAGCGCGCCGGAGCTGGCGGAGGCCGTCATGCTGCCCAGTGTGTACGTGAGCACCAGCACGGCGGTGCTGTTGACCAGGGTGACGCCCTGTTCGCGTGAGCCGATGTCGATCATCGCCAGCGTGTACAGGCTGCCGCCCGCACCGCCCCACAGAAACACGATCGGCCAGGCCAGCCAGCCCAGCTGGGTGATGAAGGGCAGGCTGCAGGTGGCGAGCAGGGTCACGATGGCCAGCACCACCATCATGCGACGCCGGCCCGGCGCGCGATCCGTCCAGCGGTCGGCCAGCATGCCGACGGGCAGCATCATCAGCGTGCTGCCGAGACCGCTGGCCGACACCAGCAGGGCGGCTGCGACCGCGCTCAGGCCCAACGCCAGACCGAACAGCGGCAAGATGGACGTGACGCCGCTTTCGAAGAAGCCGCCGACGAAGCCCGCCATCATGATGATCGGATGGCGTCGCAGCGCATGCCAGACGCCGCGCAGGCCGATCACCGCCTGCGCATCGTCCTCGGCGTCGGGCAGCCGTGGGATCGCCAGGCTCGCCAGCAGGCCGGCGACAACCAGCGCTAAGCAGGTCCACAGTGCGGCCGCCGAGGTCGGGCCGATGGCAGCCAGCAGAGCGGGGCCGATGACGAAGGTGGAGCCGACCATGGTTTCGAACAGACCGATGTTGCGCCCCCGGTTGCCGGCATCGGAAAATTCGGCGACGACGGCCTCGGCCAGTACCCAGCGCAGGCCCGCCGCTCCCCCGGCCACCAGTTCCAGGGCGAACCAGAAGGCCAGCATGTCGGTAAGCCCGAAGCCCAGCGTCGCTCCGGCAGGCACCGCTGCCGCCAGCCACAAGGCCGGTCGGCGGCCGATCCGGTGGGTGATCCAGGAGGCCAGCGGCGTGAGCAGGAAGATGCCGGCCCATCCGGAGGCGGCAAACAGGCCCGCCACCGAGTCGGAAACACCATCGCCCTTGAGCCGCAGCAGCAGCAGCGGCAGCAGCATGAAGTAGCCGATCAGCTGCAGGAAGGTCGACAGGAAGATTGCGACCAGGCCGACGCGCGCGGCACCAGCGGGTTGGCGGGCAGACGGTGGATTCGGGTTGACAGGCGGACGCAAGTCCGACATGGGCTCAGCGCGCCGGCAGGCCGACGTCAGGCAGACTCGGCCGCCGCGCCAGCGCCTCATCCATCACCCGCTGCACATGGGCAAGGTCCTCACCCTGCAGTGCCAGCCGGGGCGGCCGGGTGCGCCAGGTGCCGCGGCCCATGCGGTGCTCGCACCATTTGATGCACTGCACCAGGTCGGGCCTGGCGTCCAAGTGCAGCAGCGGCATGAACCATTCATACAGCGGCATCAGTTCGGCGTAGCTACCGGCGCGCGCCAGGCGGAACAGCGTCTCGCCCTCGCGCGGGAAGGCGTTGCTCATGCCGCTGACCCAGCCGACGGCGCCCATGGCCACGCTTTCCACGACCACATCGTCCAGGCCGGCGAACAGCACGAAGCGCTCGCCGACGCGGGCACGGGTATCAATGAAGCGGCGGGTGTCGCCCGAACTGTCCTTGAAGCAGACGATGGTGTCGCAGTCGGCCAGGCTGGCCAGGATGTCGGGCGTGATGTCGTTCTTGTAGATCGGCGGGTTGTTGTAGACCATCACCGGCAGGTCGGTGGCCCGGGCGACGGCGCGAAAGTGCGCGGCCGATTCGTGGGGTTTGGCCGAGTACACGAGTGCCGGCATCACCATGACGCCGTCGACCTTGGCGGCGGCGGCGGCGCGAGCTGTTTCAATGGCGAACGCGGTCGTGAACTCGGCGATGCCGCAGATCACTGGAACCCGCCCGGCCGCCACACTACGGGCGGCCTCCATGACCTGGATCTTCTCGGCGCGGGCGAGCGAGGTGTTCTCGCCCACGGTGCCGCAGACGATCAGTCCGGAGACGCCGTCGCGGATCAGGCCGTCGATCACCTGGGCGGTGGCATCGATGTCGAGCGAGAAGTCGTCGCGAAACTGGGTGGTGACGGCAGGGAAGACACCCTGCCAGGTGACGCGTGCACTCATGAGAACCTCTTCGAAGCCAATGGGAATTGAAGCGAGATCAGCAAGCTGGATCAGCAGTCCGGATCAGGAAGCGGGATCGTCGGCCAAGGCTCTTTTGACGCGGCTCGCGAACAGCAACCCAACAGGATTTTCGTAGATTGTACAATGTATAAAATCTACGAATCCAGCCCTGTTTCAATCCCTGATGTCCAGCCCGCTGATACACCGCACCCTGTCGTCGGCCATTGCCGAGCAGCTGCGCCAGTCCATTCTGGCGGGCCAGCGTGTGGCGGGTGCCTTGCTGCGTCAGGACGCCTTGGCGGCGGAATTCGGCGTCAGCCGCATTCCGGTGCGCGAGGCGCTGTTTCAGCTGGAGGCTGAAGGCCTGGTGACGATGGAGCCGCACAAGGGGGCGGTGGTGGCGGGCTTCGCGCGGGACGAAATCGACGACGTGTTCGACCTGCGCGCTCTGCTGGAGCCCCGCTTGCTGGCGGCCTCCGCACCCCGCCTGACGGATGGCGACTTTGCCGACATCGACCGTCTGGACGCGGTGTTTGCCGATGCGATCGTCCGCCACGATGTGGCGCGCTGGGGGGAGCTCAACGCGCAGTTGCATCAGAGCCTGTACCGACATGCCGCTTTGCCGCGCACCCAGTCGGTCGTGAGCGCACTGCTCCAGTCGAGTGACCGCTACACCCGCGTCCAGCTGAGTCGTGGCGCCGCCTTGGCCCGTGCGCAGCGCGAACACCAGGAACTGATCGAACACTGCCGCGCCGGGCGCATGGACGACGCCTGCGCTTGCCCTCGAGCCCACATCGAAGCGGTCCGCAGCGACCTGCACCAACTTCTGGCGAGCGAACAACGATGAAACCCGCGACCGCAGCCCAACCGCCCACCCGCATCATCGACAGCCACACCGGCGGCGAACCCACACGCCTGATCATCAGCGGTGGCCCCGACCTGGGCGACGGCCCCTTGGCCCAGCGCCGCGAGCGCCTGCGTGCCGAGCACGACCATTGGCGCCGCGCGCTGGCCACCGAGCCGCGCGGCAATGACGTGATCGTGGGCGGCGTGGTGACGCCACCGGAGCACGCAGGCAGCGTCTGCGGCGTCGTCTTCTTCAACAACGTGGGCTACCTGGGCATGTGCGGTCACGGCACCATCGGACTGGTGGCCACGCTGGCCTGGCTGGACCGCATCGGACCGGGGATCCATGCCATCGATACACCGGTGGGTACCGTGCGCGCCGAACTGCATGCCGACGGCAGCGTGACCGTGGCCAACGTGCCAGCCTACCGGCACCTGTCCCATGTGGCCGTGGAGGTGCCGGGGCACGGCCGGATCCATGGCGACGTCGCCTGGGGCGGCAACTGGTTCTTTCTGTGTCATGACCACGGCCTGCCGCTGGACGCGCAGCATCTGGGCGAGTTGACGGCGCTCTCAGGCCGCATCCGTGACGCGCTGGTGGCAGCTGGCGTCACCGGTGCGGCCGGTGGCGACATTGACCACATCGAACTGCTGGGCCCGGCGCAGGACCCGGCGCACCAGGGCCGCAGCTTCGTGCTGTGCCCGG
>JBJXHB010000361.1:0-3646 GCA_046160725.1 Aquabacterium sp. | reverse complement strand
CCGTGCTCGCCGCGCGCTTCGACAACCTGCGCGAGGGCGCCAAGGCGTCTGTGGTGGCCGGCAAGTCAACGCCCGTGGCGTCGGCCGCCGCCTCCACGCCGGCGCAACGCTGAGCGGCCCGCCGCCCCTGAAACGTAGCGCGACAGCGGCCATCCAGGCCCGATGTCGCAGGAGAGCCGATCATGTGGATCACCCGTGTCTCGATCCAGAACCCCGTCTTTGCCGCCATGGTGATGGTGGCGCTGTGTGTGCTGGGCATCTTTTCCTACGCGAAGTTGGGCGTCGAGCAGATGCCCGACATCTCCTTCCCAGGCGCCTGGGTCGAGGTGGCCTATCCCGGCGCGTCGCCCGAGGCGGTCGAGCGGGAGCTGAGCAAGCCGATGGAGGAGGCCGTCAACTCCATCGCCGGCGTCAAGAAGATCATGTCCCGGGCCATGGAGGGCCGCGGCCAGATGAGCGTGGAGTTCGCGCTCGATGCCGACATGGGCAAGGCCATGCAGGAGCTGCGCGACCGCATCTCGGCGTTGCAGGCGGGCTTTCCGCGCGACGCCAAGACGCCGACCATCCAGCGTTTCAACAACGACAACAGCCAGCCGGTGGTGAACGTGGCGCTGCTGTCGCCCAACCGCAGCGCGCGCGAGCTGTCCATCATCGGCGAGAACCAGGTCGGCAAGCGGCTGCAGCGGGTGGAGGGCGTGGCCCGGGTCGACATCAGCGGCCTGATGCGGCGCGAGGTGCGCATCGACCTGGACCCGCTGCGCCTGCGCGCCTACGGCGTGACGCCGGCGGAGATCGCGACCGCGCTGCGCGAGTCCAACAGCGACCAGCCCGTGGGCGTGCTCAGCGACCCGGTGCAGGACGCCCTGCTGCGCGTGGAGGGCCGCATCCGCGACGCGCGGCAGTTCGAGAACGTCGTCGTGGCCCGCCGCAACGGCCTGACGCTGACGCTCAAGGACCTGGGCCAGCTGGTCGAGCGCGAGGCCGAGGCCGACTCCACCGCGCGCATCAACGGCCAGCGGGCCATCAACTTCAACGTCTTCAAGCAGCAGGACGCCAACATCGTGGCCACCGGCGACGCGGTGAAGAAGGCGATGGAGGAGATCCGCAAGAACCTGCCCCCGGATGTGGAGCTCAAGCTGATCTACGCCTCCAGCGACTGGGTCAAGGGCTCGCTGGACGGGCTGCG
This sequence comes from Aquabacterium sp., assembly GCA_046160725.1. Taxonomy (GTDB): domain Bacteria; phylum Pseudomonadota; class Gammaproteobacteria; order Burkholderiales; family Burkholderiaceae_C; genus JBJXHB01. Next base: position 2,460 of record JBJXHB010000361.1, on the reverse strand, counting down.
CCACACGCTGATCGAGGGCGCGCTGCTGACGGTGGCCATCGTCTTCCTGTTCCTGCACAGCTGGCGCTCGACCATCATCACCGGGCTGACGCTGCCGATCGCGGTCATCTCGTCCTTCATCGCGGTGCACATGTTCGGCTTCACGCTGAACTTCATGACCATGATGGCGCTGAGCCTGTGCATCGGGCTGCTGATTGACGATGCCATCGTGGTGCGCGAGAACATCGTGCGCCACATCCACATGGGCAAGGACCATGCCACCGCCTCGCGCGAGGGCACCGACGAGATCGGCCTGGCCGTGATGGCCACCACCTTCGCGCTGTGCGCCGTGTTCGTGCCGGTGGCCTTCATGGGCGGCATCATCGGCAAGTTTTTCTATCCCTTCGGCATCACCGTGGTGGTGGCGGTGCTGGTCAGCCTGTTCGTCAGCTTCACGCTGGACCCGATGCTCAGCTCGGTGTGGCACGACCCGCCGGCGACGCGCCTGAAGAAGCTGCCGGTGATCGGCCATGCGATCCGCGCCACCGACGCCGGGCTGGATGCATTGCACCGCTGGTACGAGGCGGCCATCCGCTGGGCGTTCTCGGGCCGCCGCTGGCGTGTGTGGCTGCCGTTCTACGGCCGCGGCTTTCATGCCGACGGTTCGCGCGACCACACCACGCCGCGCCGCCTGCGCAGCGCCACCATCACGCCACGCGGCGTGGTGATGGGCATCGGCGCGCTGAGCTTTGTTGGTGCGCTGGGCCTGGCGCCACTGGTCGGCAGCGAGTTTGTGCCGCAGACCGACCAGGGTTTCACCCAGCTGACGCTGCGGCTGCCGGTCGGGTCCAGCCTGGAGCGCAGCGATGCCAAGGTGCGGCAGATCGAGGACATCGTGCGTGCCATACCCGAGGTGGAGACGGTGTCCACCTACGTCGGCGGTGCCGGCCAGCGCAACCAGGCCTCGCTGAACATCGCGCTCAAGGACCGCAAGGACCGCAAGCGCAGCCAGAAGGATGTCGAGGAGGCGATCCGCAAGGACATCGCCAAGATCCCCGGCACCGATGCGTCGGTCGGTTTCGACAGGCCGATCTATGTCGCCATCCTGGGCCAGGATTCGGACGGCCTGGCCAAGGTGGCGGCGGACTTTGCCGAGAAGATCAAGAAGATCCCGGGCGTGGTGGATGTGGAGTTGTCGGTCAAGCCGGGGCTGCCGGCCTATGCCGTGCGGCTGAAGCCGGACGCGGTGCGCGAGCTGGGCCTGACCGCGCCGCAGATCGCGTCCTCGCTGCGGGCCTATGTGAACGGCGAGACGGCGACCTACTGGACCACGCCGTCCGGCGACCAGGTCGATGTGGTCCTGCGCCTGAACGAAGCCCAGCGCGAGCGGGTGGACCAACTGCGCACGCTGCCGGTGGCCTTTGCCCGTGATGGCACGCCGGTTTCGCTAGCCAGCGTGGCCACGATCGAGCAGGTGTTCAACCCGGAGATCATCCGGCGCCAGAACCTGCAGCGCCGCGAGGCGGTGTTTGCAGGCATCCAGGGGCGTCCGCAAGGCGACGTCGGCAGCGACGTGCAGAAGCTCATCAAGGAGACCGCGTTGCCGCCGGGCTACAGCTTCGATGTCGGCGGCCAGATGCAGCAGCAGGCCGAGGCCTTCTCGGGCCTGCTGGCGGCGATGGCGCTGGCGGTGATCTTCATCTACATCGTGCTGGCCAGCCAGTTCGGCAGCTTCCTGCAGCCGATCGCGATCATGGCCAGCCTGCCGCTGGCGCTGATCGGCGTGATGCTGGCGCTGCTGTTCTGGAACTCGACGTTGAACGTCTTCAGCATGATCGGACTGGTCATGCTGATGGGGCTGGTGACCAAGAATGCGATTCTGCTGGTGGACTTTGCCAACCAGGCCCGCAAGGCCGGCGCCACCGTGGCCGATGCGCTGCTGCAGGCCGGGCTGATCCGCATGCGCCCGATCATCATGACCACCGCGGCCATGGTCTTCGGCATGCTGCCGATGGCGCTGGCCCTGAACGACGGCGGCGAGATCCAGGCGCCGATGGGGCGGGCCATCATCGGCGGCGTCATCACATCCACCCTGCTGACGCTGATCGTGGTGCCGGTGCTCTACAGCTACCTGGTGCGCACGCGTAAGCCGAAGCCGGCCGCTGCGGCTGACCGGGATGCACCGTCGACCCCGGGTGGCGCAGCGATGCCGGCGCATGTGCCGGCGGATCGGGACTGACCGAGCAGTTGGTCCTGTTTGTGCGGATGAGAAGCCCGGAGTTGTCTCCTGCGGCGGCGCGCCGCGAAGCCGCATCAGGGCTGTTTGCGGTCGTTGCGAATGACACCTGTGGTGATCGGCGCAACTGGGGCTCAACGTCGAAGCGAGGCCGAGGCCGCCGGGTACCCGGCTGACTACGTGCCCAGGGCCAGAGGCCCTGGGCGTTCGCCAGGCACAAGCAGTCCTCAGGACTGCTCGTGTCC
>JBJXHB010000360.1:0-4003 GCA_046160725.1 Aquabacterium sp. | reverse complement strand
CGACCTTTATCTGCTGCACTGGCGCGACTCGACTCCATTGGAGGAGACGGTGGACGCCTTCATCGCGCTGACGGAGCAGGGCAAGATCCGCCACTGGGGCGTCAGCAACTTCGATGTCGACGACCTGGACGAGCTGTCGGCGCTGGACGGCGGCAGCGGCTGCGCGCTCAACCAGGTCTATCAGTCGGTCAGCGAGCGCGGGCCGGAATACGCGCTGCTGCCGTGGCAGCAGCAGCGGCGCATGCCCTTGATGGCCTACAGCCCGATCGACCAGGGCGCGCTGGCCCAGGACGCCGCCCTGCAGGCCGTGGCTCGGCGGCACGGCGCGACGGCGGCCCAGGTCGCGCTGGCCGCGCTGTGGCGGCTGCCCGGCGTCATGCCGATACCGAAGACGTCGGATGCCGCACGGCTGCTGGAGAACTGGCAGGCCCAGGCGCTGGTCCTGGATGCGCAGGACCAGGCGGCCCTGGACGCGGCCCACCCCGCACCGCGGCGCAAGACGCCGCTGCAGATGCGTTGAGGCCGTGGGTCTCGGTGACCCTGTGGCTTTGCGGCCTTGAGGCCTTGGGGGCCCCGGGGGCCGGTGCGCGCCGGCCCCGAAGGACTCGGTCCCTAGAATCCCCGCCCATGAGCATCAAGAGCGACCGCTGGATCCGCCGCATGGCGGCCGAGCACGGCATGATCGAGCCGTTCGAGCCCGGGCAGGTGCGGCAGTCCGCCGACGGCCGGCGCATCGTCAGCTACGGCACCTCCAGCTATGGCTACGACATCCGCTGTGCGCCGGAGTTCAAGGTCTTCACCAACATCTATTCCACGGTGGTGGACCCGAAGAATTTCGACGAGCGGAGCTTTGTCGACATCGAGGGCGACGTCTGCATCATTCCGCCCAACAGCTTTGCCTTGGCGCGCACGGTGGAGTACTTCCGCATCCCGCGCAACGTGCTGACCATCTGCCTGGGCAAGAGCACCTATGCGCGCTGCGGCATCATCGTCAACGTCACGCCGTTCGAGCCGGAGTGGGAGGGCTACGTGACGCTGGAGTTCAGCAACACCACGCCGCTGCCGGCCAAGATCTATGCCGGCGAGGGCTGCGCGCAGGTGCTGTTCTTCGAGGCCGACGAGGTCTGCGAGACCAGCTACAAGGACCGTGGCGGCAAGTACCAGGGCCAGCGCGGCGTGACGCTGCCCAAGACCTGAAGTCGTCTCCGGCGCGGGCTGTCCAGCGGGGTGCAGTTGATGCAGATGACGCAGGCGGCGGAATGGATCGGCTACCTGGCTGCGACATTGACGTTGGCGACCTTCTCGATGAAGACCATGCTGCACCTGCGCATCGTCGGCATCGTGTCGAACCTGGCCTTCGTCACCTACGGGCTGGTGGCCAGCGTCTATCCCGTGCTGCTGCTGCACCTGGTGCTGCTGCCGTTGAACAGCTGGCGGCTGCGGCAACTGCTGCGGCTGACCCGCCAGATCGAGGACGCTGCGGCCAGCCGCCTGAAGCTGGACTGGCTCAAGCCCTTCTCGCGATCCAGGGCCATCCGCGCTGGTGATCTGCTGTTCCGCAAGGGCGATACCGCCGCCGACGTGATGGTCGTCCTGAAGGGGCGGTTCCGAGCCGTGGAGGCCGATGTCGTCCTGGAGCGTGGCGAGGTGTTTGGTGAACTGGGGCTGGTCTCGGCGGACCTGCGGCGCACGCAGACGGTGCGGTGCGAGCAGGACGGCGAGTTGCTGCTGATCACCTATGACGAGGTCCGGCAGATGTACTACCAGAACCCGAAGTTCGGTTTCTTTTTCCTGCAGCTGGTGGCCGAGAGGCTGTCCCGCGATGCGGCGCGAGCCGCCAACGTCCAGGTATCGGTGGCAACACCACCGCCGGGGTCGGCACCATGAAATGGGAAGGTCACGAGCAAAGCCGCAACGTCGAGGACCGCCGGGGCCCGGGCGCAGGCGACGGCGCTGCGCCGCGCCGGCTGGGTGGGCGTGGCATCGGCCTGGGCAGCATCGTCATCGCGCTGCTGGCGGGCTGGCTGTTCGGCATCAACCCGCTCACGGTCCTGGGTGTGCTCAGCGGTGGTGGCGGGCAGCAGACTCCCGTGCAGGTCGGCGGGCCGGCGCCCGCGCCGCCGCGCGAGGACAAAGCGGCGGCGTTTGCGTCCACCGTGCTGCGTGACACCGAGATCGTCTGGGGCCAGCAGTTCCAGGCGACCCAGGCCCAATACCGTGAGCCCAAACTGGTGCTGTTCCGCGGAGCCACGCCCACGGCCTGCGGCACCGGCCAGTCCGCCATGGGGCCGTTCTACTGTCCGGGCGATGCCAAGGTCTACATCGACCTCGACTTCTTCGACACGCTGGCGCGGCGCATGGGCGCGCCGGGCGACTTTGCCCAGGCCTATGTGATCGCCCACGAGGTGGGCCACCATGTGCAAAACCTGCTCGGCCTGACGGCCAAGGTCGACGCCCAGCGCGGCCGGCTGCCGGCGGCGCAGATGAACGCGCTGTCGGTGCGCCTGGAGCTGCAGGCCGACTGTTTCGCCGGCGTCTGGGCCCACCATTCCCAGCGCGGCAAGAACTGGCTGGACGCCAGCGACATCGAGGAGGCGCTGAACGCCGCCGCGCAGATCGGCGACGACACGCTGCAGCGGCGCAGCCAGGGTCATGTGGTGCCCGAGAGCTTCACCCATGGCACCAGCGCACAACGCGTCGAGTGGTTCAAGCGCGGCCTGCAGTCGGGCAGCATGGCGCGCTGCAACACCTTCGACCGCGGACGGTCCTGAGGACACGTCCGGCGCAAACGTGGCGCCGGTACCGGCGCCGGGTTGACGGAGGGCCGCGCACCGGTGCGTCACCGGGCCTATCCCTAGTCATCGGCCAGGGTGCCGGTTGCAAAATGTTTCCTTTCATCCGTCACCAGTCGCCGGACACAGGCGGCGGCTGGCGGGTGGGCCGCATTTCAGGGAGGCCGGGTTGCAACGCATCGGGGGCAGGCAGGCGGACATGCCGGCGGGCGCCATGCCCGGCCGCGCCGTGGCCTGATCCTCCATCGGCGTACCCGCAGGCCCATGCGCAGCATCTACCGCCCCGCCTCCGTGGTCGACGCCTGGTTCGACCTGATGCCGGCCCGGCAGGTGGCGCATGCCACGCGGCTGCTGATCCTGCTGGCCGAGGAGTCACCCGACCTGATACCGGCCGTCAAATGGGGCGCCCTGGTGCTGCTGCGCGGCAGCCACCATGCGTTTGCCATCGCGCCCTTCCGGCCGGCGGTGCACTTCCAGGTCTTCAATGGCGGCAGCCTGGGCCCGGCCTATGGCAGCCGTCTTGGCGGTCATGGCCCGGGCATGCGGGCGATCCGCGTGCGCTACAGCCAGCCCATCGATGAGGCCTGGGTGCGGCAGGTGATCCGAGCCGCCAACGAGGCAGCGGCGCGCAAAGAGGCCGCCGCGGGCACCGGCGAGCGCCAGCGGCGCTCGTCGTGAGACACGCCGACCCGGCTGCTCAGACCCTGCGGCGGCGGGCCGCCACCAGCGCCACCAGGCCCAGAGCCATCAGCGCATAGGTGCCGGGCTCTGGCACGGCGGTGACGGCCTGCACCTGCACCAGCCAGCGGATGCGCCCCATCACCTCCTGGTCGGTGTTGTTCTCGAACACCAGATGAAGACTCATCTCGGACGAGTCGGTGAACACGCCGCCCGTCCCGCCCAGCACCGCCGAGTCCAGGAACACGGTGTTGGCGCTGGTGCGCCGGACCAGGCTGTCGGGCAGCCCATCGGTGAACGGCCCGAACTCCGCCCGCAGCTGTGCCTGGGCGAAGACGAAGCTGCAGGTGGTGGTGCACACATCGTGCAGCAACACCTCGACAAAGGACCGCGCGTCCATGATCACCCGGGTATGGGGCGCCAGGATCATGTTCCAGAAGCCGGGGTCCTGTATCCCGGTCGCGGTCGTCGCCACACCGGCCGTACTCAAGCACAGGCGGTTGATGGTCAACAGCCCGCAGCCGGACTCGACG
>JBJXHB010000359.1:0-16375 GCA_046160725.1 Aquabacterium sp. | reverse complement strand
CGCGCACCATCCGGATCCCGGTGCACATGATCGAGACGATCAACAAGATGAACCGCATCTCGCGCCAGCACCTGCAGGAGTTCGGCTTCGAGCCCGACGCGCCGACGCTGGCCGAGAAGATGGAGATCCCCGAGGACAAGATCCGCAAGATCATGAAGATCGCCAAGGAGCCGATCTCCATGGAAACGCCGATCGGCGACGACGACGACTCGCATATGGGCGACTTCATCGAGGACAGCAGCAACGTGGCGCCGGTCGACGCGGCGATGCAGGCCGGCCTGCGCGACGTGGTCAAGGACATCCTGGACAGCCTGACGCCGCGCGAGGCCAAGGTGCTGCGCATGCGATTCGGCATCGAGATGAGCACCGACCACACCCTGGAGGAGGTCGGCAAGCAGTTCGATGTCACGCGCGAGCGCATCCGCCAGATCGAGGCCAAGGCCATCCGCAAGCTCAAGCATCCGAGCCGCTCGGACAAGCTGCGGACGTACCTGGACAACCTCTGACGTTCCCACCACGGTGCCAAGCGTGAGCCGGCTTCAAGCGGCGCAACCTGGGCTGAGGACGGCGTGACCCGCATCGCCGAGCGCACGGTGCTGTTTGCGGACCTTCGCGGCAGCACGGCGTTGTACGAAACCCTGGGCAACACCGAGGCCACCTCGGTGGTGACGCACACCATCGGCACCGTGGCACGAGCGGTGCCGGCCAACGGCGGCCAGGTCATCAAGACGCTGGGCGATGGCCTCATGGCGGTGTTCGACGAGCCGGCGCAAGGCCTGCGGGCCGCGATCGCGATGCACGACGAGCTGGAGACCCTGGTTGCCCGCGGCCGCGAGCGCGGCGCCTCGCCCGGCCTGCGGGCATTGCGGCTGCAGGTCGGTCTGGCGCGGGGCGAGGTGGTCGAGATGTCCGGCGATTGCTACGGCGACGCCGTCAACGTCGCGGCGCGGCTGCTCGACCATGCCGGCGACAACGAGACTCTGGTGACTGGCGAGGTCATGGCCGGTCTGGACCCACTGCACCGGCATCGTTTTCGCAGCCTGGACTGGTTGCATCTGCGTGGCCGTGCCGAGCCGGTGCAGGTTCATGTGCTGGGCGGGCGACGCGGCAGCGACATGGCGGTGACCCAGTTCGGACATGTGCCGCCGACCGCCGAGCCCGAGGCGGTCCGGCTGAGTTTCCTGGACGACGAGCAGGTCTTCGACGGCTCGCATATGCCAGTGGTGCTGGGGCGCAGCCCGCAGGCCCATTTCCGGGTCGATGACTCCCGCGTTTCGCGTTCGCATGCCCGAATCGACTGGCACAACGGCGGCTTCCAGGTCAGCGACCTGTCCTACAACGGCACCTACGTCCGCTTCGATGGCGCCGGCAGCCTGGTGTCGCTGCGCCGGACCAGCTGCATGCTGCTGGGCACCGGTTTCATCAGCCTGGGCAGCGCGCCGGACGACCCGACGGCACCTGGCGTGCGCTTCGAGATCCTGTCGTTCTCGGACACCGTGCCGCGGCGCGGCTGACGCCCGACTGGCGCACCCCGCTCGTCCCCTTGATTCGATGCGCTTCGCTGCCGAGCCCCCTGCCCTGCGCGAACCCGGCCATGCCCACGGGCAGGCCATGCGCACCGGCATCCTGCTGGTCAACCTGGGCACGCCGGCGGCACCCACGCCGGCGGCTCTGCGCCGCTATCTCGGGCAGTTCCTGTGGGACCCTCGGGTGGTCGAGATACCGCGCCCGGTGTGGTGGCTGATCCTGCACGGCATCGTGCTGCGGCTGCGGCCGGCGAAGTCGGCGGCCAAGTACGCCTCGATCTGGATGCCCGAGGGCTCGCCTTTGGCGGTGTGGACCCAGCGTCTATCCCAGCGGCTGACGGGCCACCTGGGCGGCCGCGGTGTCAGTGTGCTGGTACGCCATGCCATGCGCTACGGCCAGCCGTCCATCGCCTCGCAGCTCGACGCCTTGAAGGCCCAGGGGGTGAACCGCATTTTGTTGTTGCCGCTGTATCCGCAGTACGCCGCCGCCACCACCGCCAGCGCCATCGATGACATGGGCGCATGGTTGCAGCGCCAGCGCGTTGTGCCCGAGTGTCGTGTGGTGAACCACTTCCACGACGACCCCGGCTACATCGACGCCCTAGCCGCCAGCGTGCGCCGGCATTGGGAGCGCGAGGGCCGCGGCGACCGCCTGGTCATGAGTTTCCACGGCCTGCCGGCACGCAGCCTGGCGCTCGGCGACCCCTATCACTGCGAATGCCTGGTCACCGCGCGCCTGCTGCGCGAGCGCCTGGGGCTGACAGCGCAGCAGGTGCAGGTCACTTTCCAGAGCCGTTTCGGGCGCGCGCGCTGGCTGCAGCCCTACACCGAGCCGACGCTGCAGGCCCTGGCAGCCCAGGGCGTGCGGCGCGTCGACGTGATCTGTCCGGGATTCATCGCCGACTGCCTGGAAACACTCGAGGAAATCAGCGTCGAGGCGCGGGCCACATTCCTGGCCGCCGGCGGCCAGGCGTTGAGCTACATCCCCTGTCTCAACGACGACGACCGTTGGGTCCAGGCGCTGGGCGATCTGGTGCTGCGGCACCTGCAGGGCTGGCCGTTGGTCGCCCCGGACCCGGTGGCCCTGGAAGCCCAGCGCCAACGTGCATTGGCGGCCGGCGCGGCCCGCTGATCCGCGACCCTCGGGACGCGCCCGGCAACGCGAGCCACTTCAGGCCGCCCGACGGCGCCGCCGCGCCATCTGCGCCACCACCGCCAGGCCGGCCGCCAGAAGGGCATAGGTCTGGGGCTCCGGCACCGCCACGGCGATAAAGTCTGCGCCGCCGCCGGCCGTGTAGCTGAAACTCTGGAACTGGTACGCGTCTGCCCGCGCCGTGAAGCGAACCGCGTCGAAGGCCGTGTCTGCCAGCTCTGTTTCTCCGCCGACCCCGGCCACGCCGAGGAAAGTGTCGATATTGAACGCGCCGCTGTTCAGGAAGGCGTTCGGATCGGTGATGCCCAGGAAGCGGAACTCCACCACCAGCCCGGCCAGGTTGACGGCATGGCCGTCGCCGAACAACACCACATCGGTCAGGAACCCGCCCTGGCCGTTGTCCTGCACCTCCAGGATCAGCCGGCTGCCGGCCTGGGCGCTGTAGTCGCCGTTGATCTGCACCGTCCCTGGCGAATTGCCCGGGCTGAAGATGCCCCAGTTGGTGACATTGCCGTTGATGGTGCCGCTGCCGCCCAGGAAGCCGTTGGTGCCGATGACGATGTCCTGCGCGTTCAGGGTGCTGTTGATCAGCACGAATGTGCCGGTGCCGCCGTCGCTGTTGGACTGCGCGTTGCCGGTGCGACCGACGCCGACGAAGCCGGCATTCACCGTGGAGCCTTCGGACACGACCATGGTGCCATCGCCGCCGCTGACGCGGCCGATGTAGAGGTTGCCGCCGCTCACGTCCAGCGTGCTGGCGCCGCGCACCCGCATGAAGCCCGAGCCGTCGCGACCGACGCTAACGGTGCCCAGGCCCGCCTGCGCCACCACCTCCACCCGCGAGCCACCGCTGATGGTCATGCTGCCGTCGCCCAGGGGGTTAACGCCCGTGCCGCCCAAGTTGATCGTGGCGCCGCTGGAGCCCATGTTGACGATGCTGATGAAGCTGCCGTTGTCCACTTTGGCGACGCCGACGCCGCCGCGATTGCCAATCGACAAGGCGGCACCAAAGTTGTTGCCATTGCTGTTGCCGCCGGTGTACTGCCCGCTCATGCGCAACGTGGCGTTGTTCATCTCCAGCACGCCGACCGCGTTGCGGCCAACGTTCATGATGGTCGCCTCCACCAGGGCGCCGTCGCGGATGTCCAGTTGTCCCGACGCATTGGCACCCGAACCCACGCCGATGAAGGCGTCGGCACCGAGAACCCGGATGGCCGATCCGGCCCCAGTGACCGTTGCCACACCATGGCCGCCCGGGTTGTCGGTATGCCGTCCGCCGATGTACAGCGTCGTGCCGCGTTGATGGGCCTGCGTCGATACCGCATTGCCTTGCAGCAGCAACTGGGCGCCGCCGCTGACTTCCAGCGTCCCGCGGCCGTCATAGCCCACACTCATGAACGGGTTGGACGCCTCACCCGCGCCGCCACCCGGCACCAGCGAGCTGGAACGAAGCTCGACCCGCGAGCCGGGACCCTGGATCTTGAGCGTTCCGGCGGAGGCCGCGTCGACACCGATGGTGATGTGCGGACTGTTGCTGCTGGTTTCGGCGCCGCCGATGACTTCAAGCACGCCCCCGTTTCGCACCGTCATCATGCCGGTGCCGCCGCTGCGACCGATGTTCACGGCCGGCGCGCGGCTCGTGCCCTGCAAGGCCTCGACGGCGAACTGCGACACGCTGATGCGCGAGCCCGGGCCGTCGACCAACAGGTCGCCAAACGACCCCTCACGTCCGACCGACAGGTAATACAGGCCCTCGACCAAACCCCCATCGAGCACCTGCATGTTGGCCGAGCCCAGCCGGCGCCCGACCTGCAGAACGCCGTTGGGTCCGGTGAATGCGACTCTCGATCCGGCACCGCTGACCAGCATGTCGGTGCGACCGCCGCCATTGGTGAGGTTGATGGCGTTGTAGTTGGTCGGCCCGCCCTGCACCTCGATCACGGCACCATTGGTGACGTTGATCGTGGCCCAGCTGTTGCGGTCGTTGCCGGTCAGGATATTGGCGCCAGGCTCGAAGACATTGCCATTAGAGTTGTCCACCGCCAGGCCCCCGGTCACCAGCCACCTCGAACCGGCGCCGTCCACATGGACCTCGCCGATGTTCTTCTCGCGTCCGGTGGCGTTGGTGCTCCAGTGGCGCGGCGCAATCTGTGCGCGCATGGTGGACAGCAGGGCACCGTTGGTCACGTTGACCGTGCCGCGCGTGGTGCCGCCGGGCACGCCATAGGTATGGCCGTCCAAGTGCTGTATGGCCAGACCGGGCGCCGCAACGAACAGGTTCTGACCGAAGCGCGCCGCGCTGCCCGAACCGTCGATATTGAGCACGGCCGAGTCGCCGGCCGCACCGCCGACGAAGCTGTCGCAGTAGTGAAAGGCCAGCAGGCACGGCGCCTGGTTGCCGCGGGTGTCCAGCAGGGCACCTTGGTTCACCGTCAGCTGGCCGCCGCCCCAGTCGCCGACGATCAAGCGCTGCACCTGGCTGTTGGATGCGCCATCGCCGACCAACTCGACTCGGGTGCCCGGGCCGCTGATCAGGCCCGTGCCGGCACCGACGCCACCCGAACCGAAGCTCAGGCGTGCCAACTGCAGGAACGACCCGCCGTCAACCGTCAGGCTGCCCGCGCCGCTGCCAGTTCCGATCCAGGCGCCGCGGTCCGGCAGGATGGTGTCGCCAGGCCCGAGGATGACGAAGTTTGGACCGACGCCGTACGAGCCGGTCGGTGTCACTGCGGCATGGGCCGTCAGTGCGCAGATGGTTGCGGCTGCGGCGGCGATGTACGAGAAGGCAAGGCGGGGCTTACAGGTACGCATGCGGGGGTCTCCTGGTGGCTGCGGTTTCGCTACCCAAGCGTCCCACCGCCGGCCCCTAGGCGCATCGCCAGAAATGGGGAGCCTAGCCCCCAAACCGGGTCTCGCTTACCCCATCATCACAATAGATGACTCAAATGCCGCGACGCCTGCGCAGCAGGGCTGCCAGCCGCGGCAGCAGCAACACCGCCAGCACCAGCGCCAGCAGCACGATCGACATCGGCCGCTCGACAAAGACCGTCCAGCGCCCCTCGCCGATCGACAGCGCATTGCGCATCTGCGCCTCGGCCAGGGGCCCGAGGATCATGCCGACGATGACCGGCGCGGTCGGAAAGTCGTAGCGCCGCATCAGCACGCCGATGAGCCCGATGCCCCACATCAAGGCCAGGTCGAAGGCGCTCTGTCGCATGCCATAGACGCCCACCGTCGCGAAGATCAGGATGCCGGCATACAACTGCGCGCGCGGGGTCTTCAGCAGCTTGACCCCACAGCCCCACCAGAGGGAGGTTCAGGATCAGCAGCATGACGTTGCCGATGTACAGCGACGCGATCAAAGCCCACACCAGGGCCGAGCTGGTCTGGAAGAGCTGCGGCCCCGGCTGAATGCCGTAGTTCTGGAACGCATTCAGCAGGATGGCGGCCGTGACCGAGGTCGGGATGCCGAGCGTCAGCAAGGGCACCAATGTTGCCGTGACCGCCGAGTTGTTGGCCGCCTCGGGTCCGGCCACACCCTCGATGGCGCCGGTGGTGCCGAATTCCTCCGGGTGCTTGCTGAGCTTGCGCTCGGCACCATAGCTGAGGAAGGTGGGGATCTCCGACCCACCCGCCGGAATGGTGCCGAAGGGGAACCCAATGGCGGTGCCGCGCAGCCAGGCCGGCCACGACCGGCGCCACTCCTGGCGCGTCATGTGCACCCGGCCGGTGGTGTTCAGGCTGGCCTCGGTGCGGCCCTCGTAGAGCGCGGTGTACAGGGTCTCGCCCACCGCAAACAGGCCGACGGCAATCAGCACCACTTCGATGCCGTCGGTGAACTCCGGCACACCACCGGTGTAGCGGACCTGGCCGGTGATTTGGTCCAATCCCACCAGCCCGATGGCCAGGCCGACGAACAGCGCGGTCAGGCCGCGCAGCGTGCTGCCGCCCAGCACGGCGCTGACCGTGGTGAAGGCCAGCAGCATCAGCAGGAAGTACTCGGGCGGGCCGAGCTTGACCGCGAACTCGGCCACGATGGGCGCGAACAATGTCACCAGCACGGTGGCGATGGTGCCGGCGACGAAGGAACCGATGGCCGATGTCGCCAGCGCCGCGCCCGCTCTGCCGCTCTTGGCCATCTTGAAGCCTTCAAGCGCGGTGACCATGGTGCCGGTCTCGCCCGGCGTGTTGAGCAGGATCGACGTGGTCGATCCGCCATACATCGCGCCGTAGTAGATGCCGGCGAAGAAGATCATCGATGCGGTGGGTTCCACTTGCGTGGTGATGGGCAGCAACATGGCCACCGTGACGGCCGGTCCCAGCCCAGGAAGCACGCCAATGGCGGTGCCGACCGCGCAACCGACGAAGGCCCACAGCAGGTTGATGGGGGTCAGCGCGGTGGCAAAGCCGCCGGCCAGGTTGGTCCAGAGATCGACCATGTGCGCTCCCGTCCGGGCCTAGAGCCAACCGGTGCCGGTCAGGCCCGGCAGGTTGATCTTCAACACCAGCGTGAACAGCCAGAACACCGGCAATGCGATCAGGGTCCCAGTGAGCGTGTCCACCAGGGTCTGGCGCAGCGTGGTGTCGCGTCCCTCGGCGCCGCGCAGGCCCCGCACCGCCAGGACGAAACACAGCACGCAGCAGACGACAAACCCGGCGCGGGTGATCAACAGCGCCACCAGCAGCACGCCCGCCGACACCCAGGCCAGCGCGCGCCAGTCGCCCTTGGCGCCGCCCGAAGGCGGCGGCACGTCCTGCCATCCACCTGTCAGTGCGGCGCGGACCAGGCCCAGGCCGCACAGCAGCAAGGCACCAGCGACGACCCAGGGCAGGAAGTTGGGGCCGACCCCGGCGTAGCCGGCGGCCGCAGGAATGTCCTTTGCACCCCAGCCGAGCAGCAGGGCCAGCACGACGACGGCAATGCCGATGCGCAACTGCTGGGCACGGGCGCTGGATGATGAATCGGTCATGCGGTCCCCCTGCCCTGCCTTCACGAGGCTGCGTCCGGACGACCTGCGCCCGGACGACGATCGATCAGATCATTCCGGCCTTGACCATGGTGGCGCGCAGGCTCGCGAACTCGCGATCAACAAAGTCGTCGAACTCGGCGCCGGTCATCACGGCCGGCGTCCAGCCGTTCTTGTCCATCGCTTCGGCCCAGCTCTTGGTCTTGACGGCCTTCAGCAGCATGTCGGTCAGCGCCTTGCGCTGCGCCGGCGTGATGCCCGGGCCGCCGTAGACGCCGCGCCAGTTCCCGATCTCGACGTTGATGCCCTGCTCCTTCAGCGTCGGTACATTGACGCCCTTCAGGCGAGCGGCTGACGTGACGGCAATCGCGCGCATCTTGCCGGACTCGATGTACTGCTGGAATTCGCTGTAGCCACTGCCGCCGACGGTGACATTGCCACCCAGGATCGCGGCCGTGGCCTCACCGCCGCCCCGGAACGGCACATAGTTGATCTTGGACGCGTCGACACCCACCTCGCGGGCGATCATCGCGGCTGCGATGTGCTCGGTGGACCCACGCGAGCCGCCGCCCCACTTGACGCTGCCGGGGTCCTTCTTGAGTTGCTCGACGACATCCTTCATCGTCTTGAGCGGCGACGAGGCCGGCAGAACGAAGACGTTGTACTCGCTGGTCAGGCGCGCCAGCGGTGTGGCCTGGCTCAGGCTGACCGGCGGCTTGCCGGTGATGATGCCGCCCAGCATGACCGCGCCCATGACCATCAGCGCGTTGCCGTCGCCCTTGGCGGCGTTGACGAACTGCGCCAGGCCTATGGCACCAGCGGCGCCGCCCTTGTTCTCGAAGCTGACCGAGGTCACGCCAGCCTCCTGCAGCGCCTTGCCCAGGGCCCGGCCGGTGGTGTCCCAGCCGCCGCCCGGGTTGGCCGGGATCATCATCTTCAGCGCGACGCTGGCCTGGGCCGACAGCGGCAAGGTGGACAGGGACGCGAGGGCTGCCAGCCCCTTGAGGAAGTCGTCTCGACGCATGGTGGTGGACTCCACGGCACGATGGCCGGATGGTGGATGACGGTGGCGCATGTTGCGCCGCTTGGCTGTCAATCGGCTGTCCGCCGCACTAGGGGAAATGCGGAGACGCCAAGCCGGCCAGGGCGCGCGCAAACTGCAGCCCGTGAAGGTGCTGCTGATCGAGGACGATGAGGCGCTGAGGCCGACCCTGGAGCGCGCGCTGCGCCATGCCGGCATGCAGGTGGCCAGTTGCGCCGACGGCAACCGGGCGCTGGAGCGCTGGCGCGCCGGCGTGCCCGATGTCGTCCTGCTGGACCTCACCCTGCCCGGCCTGGACGGCCTGGAAATCCTGCGTCGGGCCCGGGCGGAGGGCATGGCCGCGCCAGTGTTGATCCTGACGGCACGCGGCACGGTCGGTGACCGCGTACTGGGACTGAACCTGGGCGCCGACGACTACCTCGCCAAGCCCTTCGACCTGGACGAAGTCGAGGCCCGGGTCCGGGCGCTGGCCCGGCGGACCGCCGGTGGCGCGGCTGAAGGCCTGGCGACCGCGCTGGGGCATCTGCGGGTCGAGCCCAGCGGTGCCGTCAGCAGCGCCGGCACGCCCATGGAGCTCAGCCCGCGCGAGTCGGCCCTGTTGAAGGCGCTGCTGGCCCAGGGCGGCAAGGCGGTCGCCAAGGAGCGCCTGTTCGAGCAGGTATTCAGCGATGCAACCGATGCCCAACCGCAGGCGCTGGAGGTCGTGGCCTACCGTCTGCGACGCAAGCTGGGCGGCTCCGGCACGGAACTGGTCACGCTGCGGGGACTGGGCTACCTGCTGCGGTCACTGTCATGAGCCTGCCCTGCCGGGTCATCAACCTGAGCGGGCCAGGTGGACGCAGACGGTGCGGTGTCGGCCCAGCGTGGAGGCCATGGCCATGACGGGCATGCCCGGCGGCAGCTCGCTGCGCCGCACCCTGATGGTGGGCATCGGCTTGCCGGTTTTGCTGTTCGTGGTGTTCGACACCGCCAGCCTGTACCGCCAAACCCTGGCGGCGGCCGACACCGCCTATGACCGAACCCTGCTGGCCACCGCCAAATCCATTGGTGAACTGCTCGACGTGGAGCCGGCCGACGGCCAGCCACGGCTGACCGCCAGCCTGACCTATGCCGCCCTGGAGCCCTTCGAGGCGGACAACCGCAGCCGCCTGTACTACCGAGTGATCGGCTTCAACGGCGAGATGGTGTCGGGATTCGGCGACATGCCGCCGCCCCGGCCGGACGATTCGCGACGCGGCCCCTATGCGGCACTGGTCCATTTCTACGAGGACCACTACCGCGGCGAGCCGGTGCGCATGGCGGTGCTGCAGCAGCCGGTGGCCAGCCTGCATGGACAAGGCATGGCGGTGATCCAGGTCGCCGAGACCCTTGAGCTGCGCCGGGTGCTGGCGCAGCAGATTCTGCGTGACACCCTTTGGCGCCAGGCGGCACTGGTGGTGGCATTGGCGCTGGTGGTGGCCTGGGTGATCCGGCGCGCCACGCGGCCAGTGCTGCAACTCAGCCAGGCCATGCATGCGCGGGCCGAGAACGACCTGACGCCGCTGCCCGCCGACAGCGCCCCGGCCGAGATGCGGCCGCTGCTGGAGGCAACCAACCAGCTGATGCAGCGGCTGTCGGACCTGCTGGCGCACCAGAAACGCTTCATCCGGGACACGTCGCACCAGTTGCGCACGCCACTGGCGGTACTGAAAACGCAGGTCCAGTCCGCACGCCGCGGCGATCTACCGGCGCCACAGGCGCTGGCCGACATCGAAGGCACCGTCGATCGCGCCACATTGCTGGCCAACCAGATGCTGGCCCTGGCCAAGGTCGAGCAGTTGCGTCAGCAAGGCAATCCACAGCCGATGGATCTGGCCGCTGTGGTGCGCGGCGTCGCGCTGGATGTGGCGCCCTTGGCGGCGCAGCGGGGGCTGGACTTCGGTATCGAGACCGCCGCTACTGTGGTGCAAGGCCACGAGTGGGGGCTGCGCGAGCTGGCGCGCAACCTGCTGCACAACGCCATCCGCGCCAGTCGACCATCGGGCCTGCTGAACGTCGATGTACGGCCCGTTGACGGCCAGGCCCGACTGACCGTGGCCGACGCCGGCCCCGGCATCGCGGACGACCGACGCAAGGACCTGTTCCAGCCGTTCGCCGCATCGTCGTCCACCGGTGGCAGCGGCCTGGGCCTGGCCATCTGCCAGGAGATCGTGGCGTCGCTGGGTGGACGGATCGAGCTGAACAACCGGTCCGGGCCCGAAGGCATCGCCGGGCTGGATGCCGTGGTGTGGCTGCCATTGGCGGAAAATCCTTCGCTGTGAGCACATCTCCAGAGGCCATGCGCCTGGACAAGTGGTTGTGGTCGGCGCGCCTGTTCAAGACTCGCGGCCTGGCCGCCGAGGCGGTCGACCGCGGACGCGTGCTGGTCAATGGTCATCCGGCCAAGCCCGGCCGAGACCTGCGGCGCGGCGACGTCCTGGCCTTGCGCCAGGAGGGCTGGACGCGCGAGGTTGAAGTCCTGGGCCTGAGCCCGACGCGCGGGCCGGCACCGATGGCGGCGCTGCTGCTGCGGGACACGCCCACCAGTCTGGCCGCCCAGCAGGCCTGGAAGGAACAGCGGCGCCTGGCCCCGGAGCCGGCGCTCGGCCTGACCCAGGGCCGCCCGACCAAGCGCGACCGACGCGACCTTGACCGGCAGACCGGGCAGGCGCCGGCCTGGGACCGCTGGTCTGCCCGCTGGGACGACATCTGACATCAGCCATGCCGCGGCCGTTTGCAGCAACGGCCGGGTCTTGAACACCGGCTGGTCGCCCCCAGATGCCGCCGGTTGCAGGCGACTTCACCGGTCGCCAGCCCTGCCCCATCCGTCATCACCGTCTGCTCGGACCTGCCATGACCTCACCGGAGAACTCCCCCATGCCGCCAGCCAATGCCGGCCAGATGCCTGGCCAAACGGCTGCCCCCGATCCATCGACGGCGGACGACCCCGCATCAATGGTGTCCGCCGAGCAACGCCTGGCCGAGCTGGAACTCCGGCATGTCGAGGTGTCGGATGCCTACCTGCGGGCCAAGGCCGAGGCCGAGAATGCCCGCCGCCGGGCCGATGAGGACATCGCCAAGGCGCGCAAGTTCGCTGTGGAGTCCTTTGCCGAGAGCCTGCTGCCGGTCAAGGACAGCCTGGAGGCTGCGCTGACGGTCGGCGCCAGCGCGCCCGACAAGCCGCTGGAGGGTGTGCAGGCCACGTTGCGCCTGCTGTCGGCCGCGTTGGAGCGCAACCGGGTCATCGAGGTCGCCCCGCCGGTGGGCACGAGGTTCGACCCGCATCAGCACCAGGCCGTGAGCATGGTGCCGTCGACGCAGGAGGCCAACACCGTGGTCAGCGTGCTGCAGAAGGGCTACCTGATCGCCGATCGCGTGCTGCGTCCGGCTCTGGTCACGGTCTCCGCACCGAAGTAATGCAAGACCCGTGCCCGCGGCCTTGAAAGCCCGGTCGCCGGCCACACATCCCAGACAACCGTCATCCATCGCTTCAGGAGCATTCGAACCATGGCCAAGATCATCGGCATCGACCTCGGTACCACCAATTCCTGCGTCTCCGTCATGGAGGGCAACACCACCAAGGTGATCGAGAACAGCGAAGGCGCGCGCACCACGCCGTCCATCATCGCGTACCAGGAGGACGGCGAGGTCCTGGTCGGCGCATCAGCCAAGCGTCAGGCGGTGACCAACCCGCGCAACACGCTGTATGCCGTCAAGCGCCTGATCGGCCGCAAGTTTGCCGAGAAGGAGGTGCAGAAGGACATCGACCTGATGCCCTACACCATCTCCGCGGCCGACAACGGCGACGCCTGGGTCGAGGTGCGGGGCAAGAAGATCGCGCCGCCGCAGGTCAGCGCCGAGGTGCTGCGCAAGATGAAGAAGACCGCCGAGGACTACCTTGGTGAAGAAGTGACCGAGGCGGTGATCACCGTGCCGGCGTACTTCAACGACAGTCAGCGCCAGGCCACCAAGGATGCCGGCCGCATCGCCGGCCTGGAGGTCAAGCGCATCATCAATGAGCCGACCGCTGCCGCGCTGGCCTTCGGCCTGGACAAGCATGGCAAGGGCGACCGCAAGATTGCGGTGTTCGACCTGGGCGGCGGCACCTTCGACATCTCGATCATCGAGATCGCCGACGTCGACGGCGAGAAGCAGTTCGAAGTGCTGTCCACCAACGGCGACACCTTCCTGGGTGGCGAAGACTTCGACCAGCGCATCATCGACTACATCGTCGCGGAGTTCAAGAAGGACTCCGGCATCGACCTGTCCAAGGACGTGGTGGCGCTACAGCGCCTGAAGGACACCGCCGAGAAGGCCAAGATCGAGCTGTCCAGCAATGCGCAGACCGAGATCAACATTCCGTACATCGCCCACGACCCGGCCACCGGGCCGAAGCACCTGCTGATCAAGCTGACGCGCGCCAAGCTGGAGGCGCTGGTCGACGACCTGATTGACCGCACCATGGAGCCTTGCCGCATCGCCATCAAGGACGCTGGGGTCAAGGTCAGCGAGATCGACGACGTCATCCTGGTCGGCGGCATGACCCGCATGCCCAAGGTGCAGGACAAGGTCAAGGAGTTCTTCGGCAAGGAGCCGCGCAAGGACGTCAACCCCGACGAGGCGGTGGCGGTCGGCGCCGCCATCCAGGGCCAGGTGCTCAGCGGCGAGCGCAAGGACGTGCTGCTGCTGGACGTCACGCCGCTGAGCCTGGGCATCGAGACGCTGGGTGGCGTGATGACCAAGATGATCAAGAAGAACACCACCATCCCGACCAAGTTCGCGCAGACCTTCTCAACGGCCGACGACAACCAGCCGGCGGTGACGATCAAGGTGTTTCAGGGCGAGCGCGAGATGGCGTCCGGCAACAAGATGCTGGGTGAGTTCAACCTCGAGGGCATCCCGATGTCGCCGCGTGGCGTGCCGCAGATCGAGGTCACCTTCGACATCGACGCCAACGGCATCCTGCACGTGTCGGCCAAGGACAAGGCCACCGGCAAGGAGAACAAGATCACCATCAAGGCGAACTCCGGCCTGAGCGAGGCCGAGATCGAGAAGATGGTCAAGGACGCCGAGCTGAACGCCGCCGAGGACCAGCGCAAGCTGGAACTGGTGCAGGCCCGCAACCAAGCCGACGGCATGGTGCACACAGTGCGCAAATCGCTGGCTGAACATGGCGACAAGATCGATGCTGCCGAGAAAGACGCCATCGAGGCCGCGATGAAGGCCAGCGAGGAGTCCCTCAAGGGCGACGACAAGGCCGACATCGAGGCCAAGACCGAGGCGCTGATGAAGGCCAGCCAGAAGCTGGGCGAGAAGATCTATGCCGAGTCCCAGGCGGCCGCCGGCGCCGCCGGTGCGGCGGGCGCTGCGGGTGCGGGAGCCACTGCCGGCGCAGCCGACGCGGCTGCCAAGCCCAAGGACGACGACGTGGTCGATGCCGATTTCAAGGAAGTGAAGAAGTGATGCGCCGCGGAGCCGCAAGCTCCGCCGCCGCGCCCGTGTTGCCGCTGCCTGCGGCAGCGCGGCGCGGCGTTTGCCATTGACCCGCCACGAGAAGCCCATGGCCACCAAGCGTGACTACTACGACGTCCTCGGCGTACCCAAGAACGCCACCGAGGACGACATCAAGAAGGCCTACCGCAAGCTGGCCATGAAGCACCACCCTGACCGCAACCAGGGTGACGACGCGGCCAAGGCCGAGGAGCGGTTCAAGGAGGCCAAGGAGGCCTACGAGATGCTCTCGGACGCGCAGAAGCGCGCCGCGTACGACCAGTTCGGCCATGCCGGCGTCGACCCCAACATGGGTGGTGCGGGCCGTGGCGGTCCGGAGGGCTTCGGCGGCTTTGCCGAGGCCTTTGGCGACATCTTCGGCGACATCTTCGGTGGTGCCCAAGGGCGGCGCGGCGGCGGCGGTCGGCAGGTCTACAAGGGCGCGGACCTGTCCTACGCGATGGACATCACGCTGGAGGAGGCGGCATTGGGCAAGGAGGCCCAGATCCGCATTCCGACCTGGGACAACTGCGAGACCTGCGGCGGCTCCGGCGCCAAGACCGGCACCAGCGCCAAGACCTGCACCACCTGCAACGGCGCCGGTACCGTGCACATGCGCCAGGGCTTCTTCAGCATCCAGCAGGGCTGCCCGCAGTGCCAGGGCAGCGGCCGCATCATTCCCGAGCCCTGCACCACCTGCAACGGCGCCGGCCGGATCAAGCGGCAGAAGACGCTGGAGGTCAAGATACCGGCCGGCATCAACGAGGGCATGCGCATCCGCTCGGCCGGGAACGGCGAGCCCGGCACCAACGGCGGGCCGGCCGGGGACCTCTACATCGAGATCCGGATCAAGCAGCACGACCTGTTCGAGCGTGACGGCGATGACCTGCATTGCACGGTGCCCGTGGGCATGACGACCGCGGCGCTGGGCGGGGCGATCGAGGTGCCCACGCTGGGCGGCAAGGCCGAGATCGAGTTGCCCGAGGGTACGCAGCACGGCAAGACTTTCCGCCTGCGCGGCAAGGGCATCAAGGGCTTGCGCTCCAGCTACCCCGGTGACCTGTACTGCCATGTGTCGCTGGAGACGCCGGTCAAGCTGACCGAACACCAGCGCAAGCTGCTGAAAGAGTTGGACGACGCCTTCCGCAAGGGCGGCGAGCGCCATTCGCCCAACGCCAAGAGCTGGACCGACCGCATCCGGGACATGTTCAAGTAGGTCCCGCGCCGGCCGGCCCGGCTGGACGCCGATCGGGCTGGAGGACGCGCCACCGCTCAAGCCCAGGTGCCGGCGGCCGATATCCGTCTGTAGCCATCGACGGCAATCGCCCATGTCGACAGGCCCTGGACGACATGGACCGAGACGCATACAAGGCACGCGCATTGGTGATCGCCGGCAATCCCGGCGCCCGCTCGCTGATGGTGGCTCAGCTGCACGACCTGGGACTGCAGGACGTGCGGTCCAGCTCGCGGCTGAGCGAAGCCCGGCTGATGCTGGAGCGCCAGGAATACGACATTGTTCTGTGCGACGACGATCTCGACACCAAGGGTCGATCCGCCCAGGAACTGCTCGACGAATTGCGTCGCGAGCAGTTGATGCCTTACGGCACCGTCTTCATCCTGATCACGGCAGAGGCAACCTTTGCCCGCATCACCGAGGCTGCCGAAGGCGGCCTGGACAGCGTGCTGGTGCGCCCTTACACCGCCACGGCCCTGGGTGAGCGGCTGGCCGAGGCACGCCGCCGAAAGCGCACGCTGCAGCCCATCTTTGACGCTGCGCAGGGCGGACGCGGTGCCGAGGCGCAGGCGCTTTGCCTGACACGCTGGCGCGATCGCATGCCCTATGCCCTGTTCTGTGCCCGTCTGGCCGCCGAGTGGATGCTGCGCGATCAGAATACCGACGCCGCGAGGGCCTTGTTCGAGGACATCCAGGCTCGCGAGCCGCAGCCCTGGGCCCAGCTGGGCGTGGCCCGGTCGCGCTGGGCGGCCGGCGACATAGGCGGCGCCAGGCGGCTGGTCGATGCGCAGGTCAACAGCGGCAATGGCGGCGCCGACGCCTGTGACCTGCTTGGCCGCCTCCTGGTCGAGCAGGGCGAGTTCGGGTCCGCCTTGGAAGTCATGCGGCGAGCGGTGCAGCTGACGCCGCACTGCCTGCTGCGGCTGCAGCAGGCGGGGACACTGG
>JBJXHB010000358.1:0-2508 GCA_046160725.1 Aquabacterium sp. | reverse complement strand
GCCATGGCCGAGCCGGACGGCATCGCCGTGCCGGCGGCGCGCCCGGCGCGGGGCACGGCCGCAGCGACCGGACCCGATGTCGGTCCCGGTCGGCCGGCGCGTCCGGTGAACAACAGCGACGTCATGTCCGTGCCGGCCGGCTGGCCGCCTGTCGGGCCACGCGCGATCGGGCTGGACGCGGCGGTCACGCCATCGGCCGCATGGGCGTCCCTGGCTCCGGCCGCTGCACCGATCGCGGCGTTGCCGGCTTCTCCTGCCACGCCCCCCGCAGCCGTTCCGCTGGCGGACTGGGTCTTCATCGGCCGTCTGGACGATGGCAGCGGCCCGCGCGCCGTGCTGTCCGGGCCGCAACGCACGCAGGCCGTCACCGTCGGCGACATCGTCGATGGGCAATGGCAGGTCATGGCCCTGCCGGGCGACGAGGTCCTGTTGCGCCACCGGCGCGACGGGCGAGAGCACCGTATGGGATTCAAGCCTTCATGAGCACTCTGCAACGCGTTTCCGGGTCGAAGCATCGATGGCGCGGTTGGCCGGCCCTGGTCCTGTTGCTGGTCGGCGCGGGCTGCGCCGGCATACCGGAGCTGGACCAGGCCAGTCAGCTGTCCCAGCGCGGCCAGCATGAGCAGGCCTGGCAGCTGCTGTCCGAGGCCAGCCGCCGGATGCCGGGCGATGCCGCGGTGCGCAGTGCGGAACTGCGCCAGCGCGAGCTGGCCGTGGCGGCGCTGCTGATGCAGGCCGAAGTGGCGCGCGCCGGCGGACAGGCCGAAGCGGCGCTGGGCCTGCTGCAGCGCGCCCAGGCGCTGCATGGCACCCACCCCAAGGTCATGGCCTTCGAGCAATCACTGGCACGCGAGCTGCGCCAGGCGCGCCAGCTGTCCCAGGCCCAGCGCCTGGCCGACGCCTCGCGCCACGAGGACGCGCGCCAGGCGCTGCGCCCGCTGCTGGCGGATGCGCCCGGGCACCCGGGCGCGCGGGCGCTGCTGGGCCGGCTGCAGGACCGTGCGGAGGCGGCTGTCCCGCCACCGGCGGCCACCGTCACCCAACGCCCGCCGATCACCCTGGAGTTCCGCGACGCCCCCTTGCGCAGCGTGCTGGACGCGCTGGCGCGGACCAATGGCCTGAACTTCGTCTTCGACCGCGAGGTCCGCGGCGACGGCCGGGTCACGGTCCATCTCCGAGGCGTGAGCCTGGACGATGCGCTGAAGGTCATCCTGTCGACCCAGGGCCTGACCTCCAAGGCCCTGAACGCGCAGACGCTGCTGATCTACCCCAACACCGCCCCCAAGCAGCGCGAGCACCAGGAGCTGGTCACGCGCACGTTCTACCTGGCCAACGCGGACGTCAAGCAGGCCCAGGCCCTGGTCCGCGCCATTGCCAAGACCCGCGACCTGTTTGTCGACGAGCGACTGAACCTGCTGGTCGTGCGCGACACGGCGGATGCGGTGCTGATGGTGCAGCGCCTGATCGAGTCCATCGACCTCGCCGAGCCGGAGGTGATGCTGGATGTCGAGGTGCTGGAAGTGGCCAGCAACCGGCTGGACGAACTGGGGTTGCAGTGGCCGGAGCAGGTAAGCCTGGGCCTGCTCGACGGCAGCGCGACCGCCCCGCTGGGGCGGCGCAGCGAGTTCCGTGCCGCGGTGGCGAACCCGGCCCTGCTGGCCACGCTGCGCGAGACCGCGGTGCGTTCCAACACCCTTGCCAACCCGCGCCTGCGCGCGCGCAACCGCGAGAAGGCCAAGGTCCTCATCGGCGAGAAGCTGCCGGTCTTCACCACCACCTCGACCGCCAACGTGGGGGTCTCGGCATCGGTGAGCTACCTGGACGTCGGCCTGAAGCTGGAAGTCGAACCCAGCGTGCAGCTGGACAACGACGTGGTGATGAAGGTGGCACTGGAGGTCAGCACGCTGATCGGCCGGGTCGCAGGGCCGCAAGGGTCCGTGGGCTACCAGATCGGCACCCGGCAGGCCAGCACGTCGCTGCGCCTGCGCGACGGCGAGACCCAGGTGCTGGCGGGGCTGATCCGCGACGACGACGGCAAGACGGTCAGCGGCGTGCCCGGCCTGGCCGAGCTGCCGGTGGTCGGCCGGCTTTTCGGCCTGCACAGCGACCAGCGCGTGAAGACGGAGGTGGTGCTGCTGATCACGCCCCGTGTGGTCCGCAACCTGGCCCTGCCCGAGTTCGCGCACCAGCCCTTGGCGGCCGGCGTCGAGGCCACGCCCGGAACCAGCGCGTTGCGACTGTCCGACAACGCCGCCGTGCGCGTGGACCTGGCGCGCGCGGGAACCGGCACCGCCACCCGCGCCAGCCGCGCGCCGCTGCCTGGCGACGGCGCGCGCGGCGGCAGCGAGGAGGCGCGCGCGCCCGCAACGCTGGAACTGGCGGCGAGCGAATCGACGCCGGCCGGCGGCGTCGCCTCGGTGACCCTGGCCAATCGGTCCGAGGTGGTGATACGCGGCGAGCTGTCCGGGGACGCGTCGTTCGCGGCGGCCGGAGTGGCCGGCGCCCCCG
>JBJXHB010000357.1:0-29728 GCA_046160725.1 Aquabacterium sp. | reverse complement strand
CTTCGACCTGGCCGGCGCCGAGCGCGGCCATCCGCCCGGCGACCATGCCCGGGCGCTGCGCATGGCCCTGGACGGCGGCCTGGCGCTGACGCTGCATGCCGGCGAATCCGACGCCGGTGAGCGGGTGCTGGAAGCGGTGCGCCTGGGTGCGGCGCGTATCGGCCATGGCGTGCGGCTGGCCGACCTGCTCGGCACGCCGTCCTGGCCCGCGCTGTCGGCCGAGCTGGCCGCGCACGGCACCCACCTGGAGGTCTGCCCCACCAGCAATATCCACACCGGTGCGGCGGCGTCGCTGGCCACGCACCCGATACGTGCACTGTGGGCGGCCGGCGTGTCGCTGTCGGTGCATTCGGACAACCGGCTGATGTCGCTGGTGACGCCGTCGTCCGAGGTCCAGGCGGTGGTTGCACAGGCCGGCCTGGGCTGGGTCGACCTGCTGCGCATGCAGCGCCTGGCGGCCCAGGCGTCCTTCCTGCCGGCGGCGGCCCGCCAGCAAGCCCTGCAGCGCATCGACGGCTGGGGCCGGCAGCAGGGCCTGGCACCCGGCTGAGCCGTGCGCCGTGGCCGGCGGTCGGTCAGTTGTGGCTCGGGAGCGACGCTGTCAGACCGTTGACATCTGGCGCCGGCATCGTGCTTGGCCACACCGCAACAGACACTGAAAACCCGAAGCTTCCCACGGTAGCGCGTCGGTACATTTGTTGCTATAGCCAACCGAACATGACCGCGGCGTGACACGTCGCGAAGTCCGACTCCAGGAGATACCGATGAGCCTGCGCCGCGCCTTTGAACCCCAGAACCTGTCCGCCTTTCCGCTGTCGGCGCTGAGCGCCGCCGTGGTGGCCATCGTCGCCGCCGTGCCGGTGGCGGCCCAGACCACCACGTCGTCGGTCTCCGGCCGGGTCAGCAACGCCGACGGCAGCCCCGCCGCCGGCGCCACGGTCGAGGTGCTGCATGTGGAGTCCGGCAGCGTCGGCCGCGCGGTGGCCGATGCCGACGGCCGCTGGCAGCTGCGCGGGTTGCGCGCCGGCGGCCCCTACACCATCACCGTCAGCCGTGGCGGGCTGACCGATCGCCGCAGCGATGTCTTCCTCGCCCTGGCCGAGACCACGGCCCTGGACTCGGTCCTGGGCACGGCCCGGGTCGAGGTCACCGGCCGCCTGGACAACGAGCGCTTCAACCGCGCCAGCATGGGCAGCGGCACCAACATCGGCAGCCGCGAGATCAACGCCCTGGCCTCGGTGCAGCGCAACCTGCAGGACTATGCCCGCACCGACCCGCGCCTGGCCCAGACGGACAAGGAGCGCGGCGAGATCTCCGCGGCCGGCCAGAACATTCGCTTCAACTCCATCACCATCGACGGCGTCACCATCAACGACACCTTCGGTATTGAGAGCAACAACCTGCCCACGCTGAAGCAGCCGATCTCCATCGACGCCATCCAGTCGGTCCAGGTCAACCTCAGCAACTACGACGTCACCCAGAAGGGCTACACCGGCGCCAACATCAACGCCGTCACCAAGAGCGGTACCAACGACCTCAAGGGCGCGCTGTACTACGTGTACCGCGACACCTCGATGGCCGGCGACCGCTTCAACCGCACCACCGGCGGCTACACCACGGCGCCCAGCTTCAAGGAGGACACCAAGGGCTTCCTGCTGGGCGGGCCGATCATCAAGGACAAGCTGTTCTTCTTTGCCGGCTACGAGGAGCTGTTCAGCTCGCGCACCAGCCCGGACTTCGGCCCGATCGGCTCGCCGCAGACCAACGTCGGCATCACCCAGAGCGCCATCGACGCCATCCGCAGCATCGCCAGCACCCAGTATGGCTTCGATGCCGGCGGCTCCACCGTGCCCAAGGGCGTGGCGGTGACGGTCAAGGACACGCTGCTGAAGCTGGACTGGACCATCAACGACAACCACCGCGCCAACCTGCGCTACACGCTGACCGACCAGAGCGAGCCGTTCTTCCCGAACTTCGGCACCCGCTCGCTGTCGCTCAGCTCGCACTGGTATGCCCAGGCCAAGACCATCGAGACGCTGGTCGGTCAGTGGTTCGCCGACTGGACGCCGAACCTGTCCACCGAGGTGCGCCTGTCCAAGCGCGACTATGAGCAGCTGCACAACAACAACGCGCGGCTGCCGGCCATCGCCTTCGACTTCACCGGCGCCACCCCGCCCGGGGTGTCCAGCCTGGAGCGCACGCTGTGGATCGGTACCGAGCGCAGCCGCCACTTCAACCTGCTGCGCACCAACACCAGCGACGCCTACCTGGGCGCCAACTGGACGCTGGGCGCGCATGAGCTGAAGTTCGGCGCCGACCTGTCCAGCAACGAGATCTACAACGCCTTCCTGCAGGACGCCAACGGCCAGTACAAGTTCCAGTGCGAGTCCAACCGCAACTACGCCTTCAACAACAACCAGCCCATCAACTGCGCCACCGCCACCACGCAGGAGATCGAGTCGGCGGTGCTGGAGAACTTCCGCAACGGCTTCCCCAGCGCCTACCAGGCCCAGCTGCCGCTGGCCGGCCGGACGCTGGATGACGGCGTGGCCCGCTGGCGCCTGAACAACACCGGCCTGTTCGTGCAGGACACCTGGGCCGTCAACAAGCAGCTGACGATGACGCTGGGCCTGCGGGTGGACACCACCGGCATGCCCGACAAGCCGCTGAAGAACGCCGCCGTGGCCGCCGCCGTGGTGCCGGGCAACGCCGGCAACAACACGGCGCAGACCGGCGGCTTCGGCTACGACAACTCGGTGACGCTGGACGGCAAGCAGCTGGTGCAGCCGCGCGTGGGCTTCAACCTCAACCTGGGTGACAAGAACACCCGGCGCCAGGTGCGCGGCGGCATCGGCCTGTTCGAGGGCCAGGCGGCCAATGTGTGGCTGTCCAACCCCTACTCCAACACCGGCATTGCGGTCGGCTTCATCGGCTGCGGCTCCGGCAGCGAGCTGATCGGCGGCGTCAACCGCGCGGCCTGCACCACCGGCATCTTCTCGGCCAACCCGGACAACCAGCCCCGGCCCGGCGGCAACCCGCCGTCACCAGGGGTCGACATCCTGCATCCGGACCTGCGCCAGCCCTCGGTCTGGAAGGCCAACCTGGCGCTGGACACCGACCTGCCCTTTGCCGGCCTGGTGTTCGGTGCGGAATGGCTCTACACCAAGGTCAACAAGGGCATCTACTACCAGCACCTGAACCTGGGGCCGGTGATGCGCACCTCGGCCACCGACGGCCGCGAGCTGTACTACAACGCCGCCGGCCAGGACACCAACTGCTGGACCACCACCGGCACCACCCAGACCTGCGGCGCCGGCACGGTGCGCTCACGCGCCCTGAGCAACAGCGCCTTCTCCAACGTGGTGCTGGCGCTGCCCACCAGCCAGGGCAGCGCCGACGTGCTGACGCTGTCGCTGTCGCAGCGCCCGCTGCCGGGCCTGCAGTGGAACGCGGCCTACAGCCGCAGCAACGCCAAGGAGGTCAGCCCGCTGACCTCGTCGGTGGCGCTGTCGAACTGGCGCGGCCGTTCGGTGTTCAACCCGAACGAGGAGGTGACCGCCAACTCGGCCTACCTGACCCGCGACCGCTTCAGCGCCGCGGTGACCTGGCAGCAGGCCTTCATCGGCAAGTACAAGTCCAGCGTCGGCTTGTTCTGGGAGGGCCGTGCCGGCAAGCCCTTCAGCTGGACCTACAACAACGACCTGAACGGCGACGGCCTGGCCGGCAACGACCTGATGTACATCCCGCGCGCGCCGGGCTCCGGCGAGGTGGTGTTCGCCGGCGGCGCGACGGACGAGGCCCGCTTCTGGGCCACCGTCGATGCCAATGCCGAGCTGTCCGCGGCCAAGGGCAAGGTCGTGCAGCGCAACGGCAGCCGCACGGGCTTCGTCAACAGCTTCGACCTGCGCCTGAGCCAGGAGCTGCCGGGCTTCATGGCCAAGCACAAGGGGGTGATCAGCCTGGACATCCTGAATTTCGGCAACCTGATCAACAAGCGCTGGGGTCGCATCGAGGAGGTGCTGTTCCAGTCCGACGGTGCCCAGGCCCGCAGTTTCGTCAACTACAAGGGCCTGACGGCCGACGGCAAGTACATCTACAGCACCTTCACCGGTGGTCCCGAGTCGGTGCAGGTGCGCCAGACCCGCGGCGAGAGCCAGTGGTCGGCGCAGGTGACGCTGAAGTACGAGTTCTGACCGCGGGCGCGGCTGCGGCTGCGCTGTCGGGTCTGCCTGCTGCGGCCGCCAACGTGCGGCCGCTTTCTTTGGGATGTGCGCCTCTTGAGCGGCGGTGCGGCTGCGTCGCAAGGGGACACGCGTTCGACGACCGCTGCGGCAAGGCCGTGGGTAGGGGCACGCGATCGGCTCGTCCAGGCGAGCTGCCTCGGCCGGGCGCTGCGCGCCCGGCTGTCGAAATGCTCGTCCGCATTTCGACCCCGCGCTTGCAGCGCGGGGCCCTCCTCACATCGCGCTGCGCGCTCAGGTTCGTCGGCTCGGATCGCCTGCCCGCCCGCTCGCGACCCCCACCCACGACCTTGCGGAACCGAAGGAGGCGCTTGACGATCTCGCGGCGGCGCCGCCGGTGCCGGATGGCACGCTGGCCATCCTGCTTCCGGCGTGGGTCCCTGCGAAGTCCTCGATGGTGGTCGCAGGGGGTTGGGAGGCGGTATGCGGGCGGGCGCGATCCCGATCCGAGCCGGGGAGCCCCCTCCCGGCTCCCTACTGCGGCGGCCTATGCTGTCGGCGGCCCACCATCCGCAATGCCCCAGCCCCGCCAGCACCGGGCGCAGCCGGGTGACCCGTGCTGACTGGAACTTCAGGCAGCAATGGACCATCCTTGCCGGTTCGGCCTACGGGCTTGGACGCGCAGTGGACGAAGCCGATGCGGCAGAAGCCGGACGTACCGTTGGCCCGCCCGCCGGCGCCAGGTCACCTGCCCGATGAGGATCATGGGGCAACGCTGATCCGGTCACGGCGCGCATCGCCTCGAGCTTGCTGTCCGGATAGGTCGGCACGTCGCCCTGAGCCTTCATCCTTTCGCAGCCAGCGAGCGTACCGGTCAGCGCAGCAGCCAAAACGAGGGCAATTGCTTGCAGCATGATGGGGCCCCCGGTCATTCAACGTGGTGCCTTCAGGCGCAGCAGCTCGGCTTCCAGCTCAGCCACCTTGCCTTGCAGGCCCGCGATGCGCCCGTTGAGCGCGCCAACGTTCAGGAACACCTCGCGCTCCGCCGGTGCGCTCAGCACGCCGGCGTAGCCAAGCCAGCTCGGCTCGTAGACCTTGACGTCGCGGAACCCGAGTTCACGCAGGACACTGGCCGTCACGGCGGCGCGCACGCCGCTCTGGCAATAGACGACGACCTCTTTGTCGCGGTCGAGTCCGGCGTACAGATCGCGCAGATCGTCCGCCGACTTCAGGCTCATGCCGGCGCGGCTGGTCACCTGCTTGTTGGCCAGCTTGGTGGATGTCTCCGGGTCGACCCAGTTGTTCTCGAAAGGCAGGTTCACGGCGCCGGGAATATGGCCGCCGCGGATCGCGCGCACGTCGTCACCTGAGAATTCCCTTGGTGTGCGGGCGTCGACGAGTTGCAGCCGGCCGGCCCTGAGCCGTTGGAGCATCTCGGGCGTGGTCATCAAGTCGCCATTGGCCGACGACAACGAAAGCGCCAGCGGCGGCCGGGTGGCCGCCTCTCTGCTGACCGGTAGCCCGGCGGCCTGCCAGGCGTCGAGCCCGCCGTGGAAGACCCTGCTCGCCTTCGCACCGAAATGCCTTAGCCCGTTCTGAACCCAATAGGGATTCGGGTCGCCGGTGCGGCTGTAGACGATGACCTCGCGGTTGTACAGGTCGATGCCGGCGCGCCCGAGCACCTCCTGCAGCTGTGCCATCGGCAGCCAGTCCTCGCGGGTCGGGTCGCGCAGGATGGCGGCAACGTCGCCCATGTTGATCGAGCCTGGCAAGTGGCCTTCAGCGTAGGACTTCGTGTCGCGAACATCCCAGACGATGGCGCCGCGCGCCTGCGCAGCGGTGACGTAGACCGCGTCCACGATCTCGCCGGCCAGGGTCGCGGTGGTGGATATCAGCAGCGCCAAGCCAGTGGCCAGGCGACGAAGCGACAGTGCGTCCATGGGCATCTCAAGTGGGGGAGGGGGTGTCCACGACGGTAGGGCGCCGGCGAAGGGAAGTCGTCAAAGAACGTCGAAATCGGATCGAAAGAACTACGATGCGAAGCAGGAGGCCGCGATGAGTGCTCGGTTCACGGCAGACGAGGCAGCTTCGCATCGGCTGCCGTTGGGCGCCCATACGCTCGATCTCGCGCAAGGCGAGTTGCTGGGCGCGGATGGCCGCCCTGCTCCGTTGCGCCGGCAGGCGCTCGACGTGCTGCTTGTGCTGGGCCGACAGGTCGACCAGGTGGTGACCAAAGGCGACCTGATGCGCCTGGTCTGGCCCGACGTGGTCGTCGGCGATGGATCCCTGTCCGCGGCGGTAGTGGACATTCGACGTGTGCTCGGTGACAGCGAACACCGGTACGTGCGAAACATTGCGCGGCGCGGTTACATGCTCGTGCCGGACCTCGTTGCCTCTGCGCCTGTTGCAGCGCCTGCCCATGTCGATGCTCCTGCGGCCACTGCGACGCCCGCATCGGCCACCACCCACCCAGGAACTGAAGGCTCTCTTGGCGACGTCGCCTCGCCGCAGGCGGTCGTTCGGCCATCTGTCGTGGCGCCGATGCGTCGCGGGCTGGTAGCAATGCTGGCTGGAATCTTCGCCACGGCCGGCAGCGCTGTTTGGTTCGTGAGGCGAGGGACTGGCAGCCGCACCGCGACGGCGGGGCCGCCCGTGGTGTCGCTGGTTGTGCTGCCGCTGGCGGTTGACACGGGCGCTGCCAGCACCGAATGGTTTGCCGAGGCGCTGCTCGGCGACGTGATCGCCGAGGTCAGCCGCATCGACGGCAGCATGGTGATCGCGCGCGACACCGCGCTCACCTACAAGGGCCGCGCGGTCGATCCGCGTGAGGTGGCCCGCGAACTCGGCGTGCGCTGGGTGGTGCGTGGCAGCGTGCGCTACACCGCCGAGCGGGTCCGCCTGGAGACGGTGCTGATCGACGGCGAAACCGGTGCGCAGCGCTGGATCGAGTCCTTCGAGTCCGATCGTGCCGAGCTGCGGCGGCTGCTTGACGACTTCGCGCAGACGCTGTCAAGGCTGCTCGTCAATGAGATCTATGCGTCAAGCGCGGCGCGCGCGACGCGGCTCACGCCCGATCAGGTCGGCGCTGACGACCTGGCGATGCAGGGCATCGCGCTGTGGCAGCGGGGCGTCACCCGCGAGAACGTGCTCGCGGCCATCGACCGCTTCGAGCGCGCCATCGCGATCGACCCGGGCAACCTGCATGGCTGGGCAGGGGTCGGCTACGCAACGCTGCATGCCGACCTGAATGGTTGGCTTGCCGACCGCGCCGCCGCACGCCGCCGCGTGGCCGAGGCTGGCGCACGGGTCGAGGCGCTCGACCCGGACAGCTACTACGGCTTCCAGGCCCGGGTGATCCGGGCGTTTCAGCAGAAGGACTGGCCGCGCATGCTCGCTCTGGCCGAGGGCTGGACGCTGCGCCACCGGCATGCCCACGCCTATGGCACGCTGGGCCCGGCATTGATCTTCAACGACCGACCCGACGAGGCCGTGCCGGCACTTGAGCGCGCGCTGCGCATCAGCCCGCGGGAGGGCTTTCGCGCGGAGTGGCAGTACCGCCTTGCCCTGGCGCACTACATCGCCGGCCGGTGGAGCCAGGCGCGCGAGTGGAGCGAGACCGGGCAGCGCGCCAACCCCGGCCTGACCTGGCCGCCGATCCACGCCGCGGCGCTGATCGAGGCCGGTGACCGGGAGGCGGCTCAGCGGGCTTGGGACGAGTTCGCCGCCCGCCACCCCGGGTTCGATGGCGCCGCCCTGCTCGCGCGGCTGCCGGGTACGACACCGCGCTATGCGGCGGCCCGAGAGCGCATGCTCGGGGCGCTGCGCAGCCTCGGTTTGCGTTGACGCCGGTCGCGAGAGGCGCCGGGCCCGCGGGCTGGCGGCCACAGGTTGTGCGGCCCAGCGGTGCAGCGCGCCTGCGGCCTGCGTCACGTACCCGCTGTTCACGACCCCGCCAGCACCTCCCGCAGCCGGGCCACCAGCGCGGCGCGTGTGAAGGGCTTGTCCAGGCTGGCGCAGCCGGCCTCGCGCAGGAAGGTCCCGGCGCCCGGGCTCAGGGTGTCGCCGGTGACGAAGAGCATGCGCTGTGCCAGGGCCGGGTGGCGCTCGCGCACGGCGCGCCACAGGGCCGCGCCGTCCATGTCCGGCATGCGCAGGTCCGACACCACCGCGTCGATGTCGGCGTCGCGGTCGATGATCGCCAGCGCGTCGCGGCCCGAGGTGGCCACCGTCACGCGCAGCTTCTCGGCCGCCAGGAAGGCCTGCATCAGCTCTGCGATCTCCGGCTCGTCGTCGACCACCAGCACATGCGTGGGCCGCGGCTCGGCAGGAGGCGCCGCCATGGGCGCTGATGGCTCCGCGCCGGCGGCGTCCGGCCCGGCCAGTGGCAGGCTCAGCTCGAAGCAGGCGCCGTGGTCCGCCGGCAACAGCCGCAGGTCGCCGCCATGCTCGCGCGCGATGGTGCGCGACACCGCCAGGCCCAGGCCGGTGCCGATGCCCTCGGGCTTGGTCGTGAAGAAGGGCTCGAACACCCGCGCCCCCACCGCCGGGTCCACGCCCGGGCCGTTGTCGTGCACCCGCAGCCAGACCGCCGCGTCGGCTCCGGTGCCGGTGCGCCCGGTGACGAGCCGGATGTGGCGCGCGCCGTCCTGCGCCGCCAGCGCCTGCTGGGCGTTGACCAGAAGGTTCAACACCACCTGGCCGACCTGGTCGCCGTCGGCCCGCACGCTGGGCAGCGACTCGTCCAGTTCCAGCTGCAGCGCAATGCCATGCGACCGCAGGCCGTACTGCAGCATCTGCTGCGCCGCCGTCACCAGCGCGTTCAGCGCCACCGGGCCGCGCTCGGCGGGCTTCTGCCGCGCCAGGTTCAGGAAGGTGCGCACGATGCGCCCGCAGCGCTCGGCAGCGTCGTGCACGCGCTGGGCGTCGGCCGCCAGTGCGGTGCCCTGCAGCTGCTCGTGCAGCAGGCTGGCGCGGCCCATCACGATGGCCAGCGGGTTGTTCAGCTCATGGGCCACGCCGGCCAGCAGGCTGCCCATGGCGGTGAGCTTCTCGCTCTGGCGCAGCGCCTCGCGCTGGCGTTCGATCTCCTGCTGCGCGGCGCGGCGCTCGGTGTGGTCGGTCACGCTGGCGGTGAAGAACACCCGGCCGGCGGCCTCGGTGCGCCAGGCCACCACCTCGACCGGAAACTCCGTGCCGTCGGCCTTGATCGCCATGCGCTCGAGGCGGCGCCCCAGGTTGGCCGGCTGGAAGCCGGCGGCCAGCGCGCCCATCTGGTGCTCATGGTGGCTGCGGAAGCGCTGCGGCACCAGCTCGGCCGCAGGGCGTCCGACCGCCTGCGCCCGAGGTACGCCAAACATGGCCTCGGCGGCCGGGTTGAACTCGACGATGCGGCCGCGTGCGTCGGCCGTGATGATGGCCGCCAGGGCATGGTCGACGATGGCCGACTTCAGCGCCTCGGTGGTCTGCAGCTCCAGCACCTTGGCCGACAGCTCGGCCTCGCGGTCCTTCAGCGCCGTCATGTCCAGGCTGATGACGATGGTGCCGCGCGTGCCGTCGACCAGCAGGCAGGGGATCAGGTGCTCGCGCATCCAGCGCTGGCCGACGCCGGCCAGCGGGATCCAGCCCTCCCACTGCGCGGCCTCGAACCGGGCCAGGCGTTCGCGCGCCGGCTGGTAGCGGCCATAGCCGTCCTGGCCGATGATCTGCGCGATGGTGCGACCGAGTACCTGCTTGGGATGCAGCCGCGTGAAGGTGAAGAACTCGTGGTTGGCATAGACCAGCTGCTCGGCCGCATCGAGCACCACCACGCGCGCCGGCACCATGTCCAGCAGCGTGCGCAGCAGGGCGGTCGTGTCGGGCCCCAGCAGGTGGAGGTCGCCGGCGCCCGGCGGCGGGGCGGGCTCGATGGGCAGCAGGTCGGGCATGTCGCGCTCAGGTGTCGTATCGGCGCGGTCATTGTGGGCGCTGCCGCCCGGCCCCCCGCGGCAGTAGCATCGGCCACGCCCGAGGACACCGCATGCAACGCCGTCATCTGTTCGCCCTGGCCGTCACGGCCGTCGCCGCGCTGGCCGCTGGCTGTGCGGCGCCACCGCCAGCCGCGCCACGCGCGCCGATCGCGCTGACGGTGCTGCACACCAACGACCACCACGGCCGCTTCTGGACCAACCGCGACGGCGAGTACGGCCTGGCCGCGCGCAAGACCCTGGTCGACCGCATTCGCGCCGAGGTGGCCGCGGCCGGCGGCCATGTGCTGTTGCTCGACGGCGGCGACATCAACACCGGCATCCCGGAGAGCGACCTGCAGGACGCCGAGCCCGACATCCGGGGCATGAACGCCATCGGTTATGACGCGGTCGCGGTGGGCAACCACGAGTTCGACAAGCCGCGCGAGGTGCTGGACAAGCAGCGCCGCTGGGCCACCTTCCCGCAACTGGCGGCCAACATCGTGCGGCGCGCCGACGGCCGCACGCTGTTCGAGCCCTACCGCATCCTGGAGCGCGGCGGCTGGCGCATCGCGGTGATGGGGCTGACCACCGAGGACACGCGCAAGATGGTGCTGCCCGGCAACATCGCCGACCTCGACTTCGTGCGGCCGGCCCAGGCCGCCGCCGCGCTGATGCCCCGACTGCGCCAGCAGGCCGACGTGGTGATGGCGGTCACCCACATGGGCCACTTCACCGACGGCCGCTCTGGCGTCAACGCGCCTGGCGACGTGGAGATGGCACGCGAGGTCAAGGGCTTCGACCTGATCGTCGGCGGTCACAGCCAGAACCCGGTGTGCATGCAGGGGGACAACCGCCGCAACGACGCCCATGTGCCGGGCCAACCCTGCGCCCCGGACCGGCAGAACGGCGCCTGGATCGTGCAGGCCTATGAGTGGGGCAAGTATGTCGGCCGCGCCGACTTCACGCTCGGCCCGCAGGGCCTGCAACTGCAGCGCTACCAGCTGCTGCCGGTCAACCTCAAGCTGCCCGGGCCAGACGGCAAGCCGCGCTTCGCGGCCGAGGAGATCGCGCAGGACCCGGCGCTGCTGGCCTTGCTGAAGCCCTTCCAGGAGGCCGGCCAGGCGCGCCTGAACGTGCCGGTGGGCAGCAGCGAGGTCAAGTTCGACGGCGAGCGCGGCAGCGTGCGGCTGCGCCCGACCAACCTGGGCCAGCTGGTCGGCCGCTCGATGATGGACAAGACCGCTGCCGACATCGCCGTGCTCAACGCCGGCGGCCTGCGCGACTCGCTGCCTGCCGGTCCGGTCAGCTACCGCGACGTGCTCAAGGTGCTGCCCTTCGGCAACACCATCGGGCTGGTGGAGATGACCGGCGAGCAGCTGCAGGCCTACCTGGATGTCGCGTCCCGCATGGCACCGAACGCCGGTGCCTTTGCCCACGTCGTGGGCGCGACCATGACCTTCCAGGGCGGGCGGGCGCTGGACGTGCGCATCGGCGGCCAGCCGCTGCAGCCGCAACGCCGCTACAAGCTCACCATCAACAATTTCGTGGCCGTCGGCGGCGACGGCTATCCGCCGGTGCGCGACCTGCCCGGCTATGTCGACACCGGCTTCGTCGATGCCGACGTGCTGCGCAGCTACATCACCCGCCTGTCGCCGCTGAAGGCCGCGCCCTACGAGCCCGGCGACGCCGTGCGGCGCGTCAACTGACAAACCGCAGGCCAGCGTTGCCCGACGCCGACCCGCGCGCCGTCATCCACGCCAAGCGCGACGGCCACGCGCTGGACGCGGCGCAGATCGGCGCCTTCGTGCGCGGCCTGGTCGACGGCCGCTGGAGCGATGCCCAGGCCGCCGCGCTGGCCATGGCCATCGTGCTGCGCGGCATGGACCGCGCCGAGGTGGTGGCGCTGACGCGGGCCATGACCGACTCCGGCGAGCGGCTGCGCTGGCGCGATGGGCCCGGCCACGCCGACGCCTGGCGGCTGGACGGCCCGTTCCTGGACAAGCATTCCACCGGCGGCGTCGGCGACAAGGTCAGCCTGTTGCTGGCGCCCATCGTGGCCGCCTGCGGCGGCACCGTGCCGATGATCTCCGGCCGCGGCCTGGGCCACACCGGCGGCACACTGGACAAGCTGCAGGCCATCCCCGGCTATGCCGTGCGCCCGCCGCCCGATGTGCTGCGCGCCGCGCTGCACACCGCCGGCTGCGCCATCGTCGGTGCCAGTGCCGCGCTGGCCCCGGCGGATGCGCGGCTGTATGCCATCCGCGACATCACGGCCACGGTCGAGTCGCTGCCCCTGATCGTGGCCAGCATCCTGAGCAAGAAGCTCGCGGCCGGGCTGGACGCGCTGGTGATGGACGTCAAGGTCGGCAACGGCGCTTTCCGCACCACGCTGCCCGAGGCGCGCGAGCTGGCACAAGCCCTGGTGGACGTGGCCGCCGGCGCCGGCCTGCCCACGGTGGCGCGCATCACCGACATGAACGCCGTGCTGGGCCGGCATGCCGGCAATGCGCTGGAGGTGGTGGAGGCGCTGGCCTTCCTGCGCGGCGACGACCGCGAGCCGCGCCTGGCCGAGGTGACCCTGGCCCTGACCGCGCCGCTGCTGGTGGCCGGTGGCCTGGCCAACGACGAGGCGGCCGCCCGACAGATGGCCCGACAGGCCCTGGACAGCGGCGCCGCGGCCGAGCGCTTTGCCCGCATGGTGGCGGCCTTGGGCGGGCCGGTGGATGTGGTCGCGGCGGCCCTGCCCCGGGCGCCGGTGCGGCGTCTGCTGCCGGCGCCGCTGGACGGCTTCGTGTCGGCCATGGACACCCGGGCGCTCGGCGAGGCCGTGGTGGCGCTGGGCGGCGGGCGGCGCCAGGTGGACGACGTGGTGGACCCGCGGGTCGGCCTGGCGGATGTCTGCACGCCCGGGCAGCGCATGGCCCGCGGCGAGCCGCTGCTGTGGGTGCATGCGGCCGATGAAGCGGCGGCCGGTGCGGCCCTGGCCCGGCTGGCGGGTTGCATCGCGCTGGGCCCGGCCGCGCCGCCGCTGCCACCGCTGGTGACCCGGGTCGAGGCTGCCGATGTCTGATCTACCGTCGGACCCGCTGCCGCCCTGGCGCCATTGGACGATTGCCGAGCGCGAGCGGGCCTATTCGCCGAGCAGCGTGATCGGCGGCGACTACGGGCCGTTCATCCAGGCCTATGCCGACCGCAGCGCGCAGGCTCGCATCGATGCGGCACGGCTCGGCGGACGCTGGCAGCGCCTGGCCTATGGCCCGTCACCCTGCCAGGGCATCGAGCTGTGCCGGCCGCCGCCCGGGCCCGCGGCGGCCGCGCTGCTGGTGTTCATCCACGGTGGCTACTGGCAGGAGCTGGACGCCGAGCGCTCGCTGTTTGCCGCCGCTGCGTGCATCGGGCGCGGCATGGCCTTTGCGGCCATCGACTACACCCTGGCGCCCCAGGCGCGCGTCGGCGACATCGTGGCCGAATGCCGGCAGGCGCTGGGCCTGCTGTTCGCGCAGGCAGCGTCGCTGGGCATCGACGCGCGCCGCGTCGTCGTCGCCGGCAGCTCGGCCGGCGGCCACCTGGCGGCGATGTGCGCGCTGCGCGAGGCGACGGCGGCGTATCCCCCGGGCTGTCGGCCGGCCGCCGCGGTGCTGGTGTCGGGCGTGTTCTGGCTGGAGCCGCTGGTGGGCACCGGCATCAACGACGCACTGGGCATGGATGCCGCCGAGGCCCGCGCCGCCAGCCCGGGCCCGCGGCCGCTGGCTGGCGCCGCACCGGCGCTGGTGTGCTGGGGCGAACACGAGACGGCCGCGTTCAAGGACCAGAGCCGTGCCTATGCGGCCGCCTTGCAGGATGCCGGCGTGGCTGTCCGGACGCTCGAGGTCGCCGGCCGCAACCACTTTGACATCATCCTGGACCTGGCCGAGCCGGGGACGTTGCTGTGTACGGGCCTGTCGGCCACGCTGACCCGCGACCCGTAGGCCCGGTCCGACCGACCAAAGGTGGCGGCCACTGAACCTGGGACGCCAGGATGTCCCCCGGCTTGCGGTGGATCGGCCGGCGCCGCATCATCCGCCACCTTTCGATCGGCCATAGGAGACAACCATGCCCCGCCTCAACGTCAACGGCACCGTCCGCGATTTCGACGCCGAGCCCGACACGCCCCTGCTTTGGGTGCTGCGCGAGCAGCTCGGCCTGACCGGCACCAAGTACGGCTGCGGCATCGCCCAGTGCGGCGCCTGCACGGTGCACATCGACGGCGAGCCGGTGCGGTCCTGCGTGCGGCCGGTGTCCACCGTGGAGGCCGGGGCCAAGGTGGTGACGATCGAGGGCCTGAGCCCCAACGGGTCGCATCCGGTGCAGAAGGCCTGGGCCCAGCTGGACGTGCCGCAGTGCGGCTTCTGCCAGTGCGGCATGGTGATGACGGCGGCGGCGCTGCTGAAGGACAAGCCGAAGCCGACCGACGCGGACATTAACGACGCCATCACCAACATCTGCCGCTGCGGCACGTACAACCGCATCCGGGCCGCCATCAAGGTCGCGTCGGGCCAGGCCTGAGCCGCACCAGGAGACCGACATCATGACCACGCTTGAACTCTCACGCCGCCGCTTCCTGGCCGCCTCCGGCACGGCCGGCGCCTTCACCTTCGGCTTCCATGTGCCGCTGGCCCGGGCGCAGAGCCCTGCTGCCGAGATCAACGCCTGGGTGGTGGTCAAGCCCGACGATACGGTGGTGGTGCGAATCGCCCGCAGCGAGATGGGCCAGGGCACCTTGACCGGCCTGGCCCAGCTGGTGGCCGAGGAGCTGGACTGCGACTGGGCCCGCGTCACCACGGAATACCCCACGCCGGGGCAGAACCTGGCCCGTAACCGGGTCTGGCGCAACTTCTCCACCGGCGGCAGCCGCGGCGTGCGCGAAAGCCATGAGTACGTGCGCCAGGGCGGCGCCGCGGCCAAGCTGATGCTGGTGCAGGCCGCGGCCGCGCGCTGGGGCGTGCCGGCGGCCGACTGCACCGTGTCCAGCGGCGTCATCAGCCACCGTGCCAGCGGCCGCAGCCTGCGCTACGGCGAGGTGGCGGCCGATGCGGCCAAGCTGCCGGCGCCGGAGGTGGCCACGCTCAAGCTCAAGGACCCCAAGGACTGGAAGATCGCCGGCAAGTCGCTCAAGCGCCTGGACACGCTGGACAAGCTGACCGGCGCCCAGGTCTACAGCATGGACCTGCGCCTGCCCGGCATGCTCAACGCGGCCATCCGCGCCTGTCCGGTGTTCGGCGGCAAGGTCAAGTCTTTCGATGCGGCGGCGGTGATGAGCCGCCCGGGTGTCAAGAAGGTCGTGGCCGTCGGCGACAACGCCGTGGCCGTGGTGGCCGACACCTGGTGGCGGGCCAAGACCGCGCTGGAGGCGCTGCCCATCGTCTGGGACGAGGGCGAGCACAAAGGCGCCAGCAGCGAGGCCTTTGCCGGCGTCATGCGTGCGGCGCTGGACGTGCCGGAGGCGCCGGCCGCCAACAAGGTGGGCGATGTCAACGCCGCACTGGCCGGCGCGGCCCGGCGCATCGAGGCGGTGTATGCCTATCCGCACCAGAACCATGCCTGCATGGAGACCATGAACGCCACCGCGCGCTGGACAGCCCAGCGCTGCGAGGTCTGGACCGCCACGCAGAACGGCGAGGCCGCACTGGCCGCCACTGCCGAGGCCGCCGGCCTGCCACCGCCACAGTGCGACGTGCACAAGCTGCACCTGGGCGGCGGCTTTGGCCGCCGCGGCATGACCGACTATGTGCGCCAGGCCGTGGCCATTGCCAAGGAGATGCCGGGTGTCCCGGTCAAGCTGATCTGGAGCCGCGAGGAGGACATGCTGCAAGGCCGGTTCCACCCGGTCACCATGTGCAAGCTGCGCGCCGGTGTCGACGCGCAAGGCAATGTCACGGCCCTGCACATGCGCCTGGCCGGGCAGTCCATCCTGTCGGCGGTGTTTCCGCAGAATGTGCGCAACGGGCTGGACCCGGTGGCCTTCCAGGGCCTGAACCCGCCGGGCCCGGAGGCCTCGATCGGCTACACCGTGCCCAACCTGCTGGTCGACCATGCGATCCGCAACCCGCATGTGCCGCCGGGCTTCTGGCGCGGCGTCAACCTGAACCAGAACGCGGTCTACCTGGAGTGCTTCATCGACGAGATCGCGCATGCCACGAACCAGGACCCGCTGGCGCTGCGCCGCAAGCTGATGGCCAGCCACCCGAAGCACCGGGCGGTGCTGGATGCCGTGGCCGAGCGTGTCGGCTGGGGCCGGCCGGCGGCAGACGTCAAGGGGCAGAAGGTGTTCCGCGGCCTGTGCCAGACCATGGGCTTCGGCAGCTATGTCGCTGCCTGTGCCGAGGTCAGCGTGTCGGCCAAGGGCGAGCTGACGGTGCACCGCATCGTCGCCGCCACCGACTGCGGCCATGCCGTCAACCCGCAGCAGATCGAGGCCCAGGTCGAGGGCTCGTTCGTTTACGGCCTGTCGGCCGCGCTGTACGGCGAATGCACGGTCAAGGACGGGCGCATCCAGCAGACCAATTTC
Source organism: Aquabacterium sp. (assembly GCA_046160725.1). Classification (GTDB taxonomy): domain Bacteria; phylum Pseudomonadota; class Gammaproteobacteria; order Burkholderiales; family Burkholderiaceae_C; genus JBJXHB01. The sequence continues at coordinate 13,055 of JBJXHB010000357.1, read as the reverse complement.
GACACCTACCCGGTGCTGAAGATGGACCAGATGCCCAAGGTCGAGACCATCGTGATGCCGTCCGGCGGCTTCTGGGGCGGCGTCGGCGAGCCGACCATCGCGGTGGCCGCGCCGGCGGTGCTGAACGCCATCTTCGCGGCCACCGGCAAGCGCATCCGCAGCCTGCCGCTGAAGGACCAGCTGACCAAGGCCTGATGCCCGGGCGCACATCCTGCATGGCAACGACGGCGTGGCTGGCAGCGGCGGCGTCGCTGGCTCTGCTGGCGGCCGCCACCGCCGGTGTGCAGGCCGCGACGGCGACCGCCACGATGCCGGGCGACCCGGCGCGCGGCCGGGCGGTGGTGGCCAGCCGCAGCGTCGGCCTGTGCCTGCTGTGCCACCCGGTGCCGATCCCGGAGCAGCGGCTGCAGGGCAACCTGGCGCCGGACCTGGCCGGTGTGGGCGCGCGGCTGGGCCCGGACGAGCTGCGGCAGCGCCTGCTGGACCCGCGCGCCTTCAACCCCGACACCATCATGCCGGCCTATGGCCGCAGCGACGGCTTCAACCGCCCGGCACCCGGCGTGGCCGGCCGGCCGGTGCTGACGCCGCAGCAGGTGGAGGATGTCGTGGCCTGGCTGGCGACATTGCGATGAGCGTGCCACCGCACTCGGCCCGGCGTCGGCGACTGGTGGTCAGCGCCGTGGCGGCGCCATGGGCACTGGTCGCAACCGGCTTGTCGCGCGCACAGGATGCCGACATGCTGGCCGAGCGCCTGCGCGAGGCGGTGCGGTCCTTCGGCGGCGGTCGACCGGCGACCGAGGGCCGGGTCCGCCTGGAGATCGCCGAGCTGGTCGAGAACGGCAACGTGGTCCCTGTGACGGTGCGCGTGGAAAGCCCGATGACCGAGGCCGACCATGTGGTGGCCATCGCGCTGTTCAACGAGCGCAACCAGCAGCGCGATGTCGCGGTGTTCGCGCTCGGCCCGGTCAACGGCCGCGCCGAGGTGTCCACGCGCATGCGGCTGGCGACCTCGCAGACCGTGGTGGCGGCCGCGCGCATGAGCGATGGCAGCGTCTGGACCCATCATGTGGAGGTGGTCGTGACGCTGGCCGCCTGTGTCGACTGAGAGCTTGTGAAGCATTCCGCCACACCCACTCGTGCGCCCGAAACGGCGCCGCTCTGCGTTGCAAATGCTCGCCATAGCTTGGGCTATGGCTGTGCTTTGCGTCTTGATCGGCACCGATTCGGACACCCGCTCGGGCGCGCCGGAATACTTCACAAGCTCTGACATGACCGATGCCGTCCGCACGCTGATCCAGGTGCCGCCGTCGGCGGCGCGGGGCAGCATCGTCGACATCCGCGCCACCATCGGCCATCCGATGGAGACGGGCTTTCGCATCGACAACGACGGCCGCACGCTGCCGCGCAACCTGATCCGGCGCTTCTCCTGCCACCTGGACGGGCAACGCGTGTTTGCCGCCGAGCTGCATGCGGCCATGTCGGCCAACCCGTACATCGCCTTCGCGCTGCGGGCCACGGCCTCCGGCACGCTGAGCTTTCGCTGGGAGGGCGACCGCGGCTTCAGCTACACCGAGACGCGCCCGCTGGTGGTGAATGGGGCGACATGAGCCGCGCGAGCCGCCACCGTGTGGCATTTGCGCTGATGGCCGGCACGTGGCTGCTGGCGACGGCGGCTGCGGCCCAGGTGCCGCTGCGCTCCGGCCTGGCCGACATGAGCCCGGCGCTGCAGGCGCTGCAACGTGACGACGCACGGAACCCGGCCATGCTGTGGGTGGCCGACGGCCAGGCGCAATGGAGCCACCCGTCGTCGCGCTCGCAGCCCGGCGGGCGCAGCTGCGCCAGCTGCCATGGCGAGGCGGCCACATCGATGCGCGGCGCCGCCACGCGCCACCCGGCCTGGGATGCGGCCGGCGCGCGCCCGGTCAGCCTGGCCCAGCGCATCGAACATTGCCGGGTGCAGCGCCTGAACCTGTCGCCGCGTGCGCTGGATGCCGAGGCCGCGTTGGGACTGGAGGCCTTTGTCGCGATGCAGTCGCGCGGCATGCCGCTGCAGCCGGTGACCGAGCCGGCGTTGAAGCCCTGGCTCGAGCGCGGTGCCGCGCTGTGGCAGCAGCGCTTCGGCCAGCTCGACCTGGCCTGCGTGCATTGCCACGACCAGCGGGCCGGCCTCAAACTGGCCGGCGCCACCATTCCGCAGGGCCATGCCAACGGCTATCCGCTGTACCGGCTGGAGTGGCAGACGCTGGGCCCGTTGCAGCGCCGCCTGCGGGCCTGCCTGGCCGGTGTGCGGGCCGAGCCTTTCGCGCCCGGCGCCGACGAATGGCTGGCGCTGGAGGTGTACCTGCGCCAGCGCGGTGCCGGGCTGCCGGTGGAGACGCCGGCGGTGCGACCCTGAGCAGGTCCCTGAGGCCCGGGGCTGTCACGGGGGACGTGCGCCGACAATCGCCGTCCTGCCATTGCCGCCGACCCACCGAAATGCCTGACTGGCCTGCCGGCAACGTTTGCCGGCCATCCCTTGCCATCCGATGGCTGCGGCATGCCCGCTGCGGGCTGGCCATCGCTGGGCTGATCGCCCTGCAGGCCTGCGCCGTGCTGCCCGAGCGCGGCCCGGCGACGGAATCGCGGGCCGTGGTCGACCATCAAACCGCGCTGGCACGCATCGCCCAGGCCAGCTGGCCGGCGGGCGATGCGGCGGACTCGGGGTTCCGCCTGCTGCCGATCGCTGACCATGCCTTCGCCGCGCGCGAGGACATCGCCCGGCTGGCGCAGCGCACCCTGGATGCCCAGTACTACCACATCCACCACGACTCGGCCGGCGCCACCTTCCTGCGCAGCCTTCGCGACGCGGCCCGGCGGGGCGTGCGTGTGCGGCTGCTGGTGGACGACTTGCACAACGCGGCCATCATGCCGTGGCTGAAGTCGCTGGCGGTGGAGCCTGGCGTGGAGGTGCGCTTCTTCAACCCGGTACCGGCGCGGCGCGGCGACGCCTTGCTGCGCCTGCTGGGCTCGGCCGACGACTTCGACCGTGCCAACCGGCGCATGCACAACAAGCTGTTCATCGCGGACAACGTGCTGGCGGTGTTCGGCGGCCGCAACATCGGCGACGAGTACTTCGCGCGTGGCGGCGATGCCAACTTCATCGACCTGGACATGCTGGCCGCAGGGCGGGTGGTGCAGGACCTGTCTCGCGTCTTCGACCGCTACTGGAACAGCGAGCACGCCTGGCCCCTGGCCGACCTGGAGCGGCTGCCGGGACAGCCGGCGCTGATCCAGTCCTCGTTCGAGCAGGACAGCGCACGGCTGGCGCTGAAGGTCGCCGTGGTGCCGCGCGACCCGCTGGGCCAGACGCCGGTGGGCGAGCAGCTGGCGGCCGGACGCCTGGCGCTGCACTGGGCCGATGCGGCCGTCTATGCCGACCCGCCTTCCAAGGTGATGGCCGCAGCGGTGCTCGACGAACCCACGGCGGCCATGCGCGGGCAGATGGAGCTGATCGAGTCGGCGACATCCGAGGTGGTGCTGGTCAATCCGTACTTCGTGCCCAGCGAGCAGGGCCTGCAGCTGATGGCGGCGGCACGGGACAAGGGCATCCGCGGCATCTTCGTCACCAACTCGCTGGGTTCCACCGACGAGCCGCTGGCCTACTTCTACTATTCGCGCAAGCGCTCGCGCATGCTCAAGTTGGGCATGGAGCTGTATGAGCTGTCGCCGACGCTGCCGCAACGCACGCAGACGCTGGGCAGCTTCGGCCGCTCGCTGGCGCGCCTGCATGCCAAGGGCGGCATCATCGACAACCGCTGGCTGCTGGTCGGCTCGGTCAACCTGGACGCGCGTTCGGCCCTGCTCAACACCGAGATGCTGGTGGCGCTGGACTCGCCGGTGCTGGCGCAACAGGCGCGACGCCTGATCACCGGCGAGCAGTTCCTCAACATGTACCGCCTGTCGCTGGACAGCGACGGCCTGACCACGCGCTGGAATTGGACCGACGTCGACGGCACAGCCCGCACCAGCACCGAGAGCCCCCACTTCGACGGCTGGATCTGGCTCAAGCTGCTGCTGCAGTCGGTTTTCGTCAACGAGAATCTGCTTTAGATGCCGTGTCCCTCGTTGCCCGCCTCCAGGCCGCCCCGGCCCTGCCCGCTCACAAGGATCCCTCATGCTGAAGCTGTACTACTCGCTGGCCCCCAACCCGATGAAGGTGGCGCTGTACCTGGAGGAGGCTGGCCTGGCCTACGAGCCGGTACCGGTGGACACCCGGCGCGGCGAGCAGCATGCCGATGCTTTCAAGGCGCTGAACCCCAATGCCAAGGTGCCCGTGCTGGTGGACGGCGAGACGGTGGTGTTCGACAGCAATGCGATCCTGCTGTACCTGGCCGACAAGACCGGGCAGTTTCAGCCGGCGCCGGCCGAGCGTGGTGCCGCTTTAAGCTGGTTGATGTTCATCGCCAGCGGCATCGGGCCGTTCAGCGGCCAGGCCGTGCATTTCAAGCACTACGCCCCGCAGAAGCTGCCCTATGCCATCAACCGCTACGACTTCGAGGCCTGGCGCCACTGGAACATCCTGAACGACCGGCTGGCCAGCCGTGAATGGCTGGTCGGCGACAGCTACAGCTACCTTGACATGGCCCTGTGGGGCTGGTCGCGGGCTGTCAAGTTCGTGCTCGGCGATGACGCCTGGGCCCAGCTGCCGAATGCCAAGCGCCACTTCGACGCCATCAGTGCGCGCCCGGCCGCGCAGCGCGTCGATGTCCTGCGCACGCGCCATGCCTTCAAGGCCGAGATGGACGAGGAGGCGCAGCGCGCCATGTTCCCGGCCAATGACCGGCTGAAGGCTGGCTGAGCCGGCGCCGGCACCGCTCAGGCGGCGGCGGCCTTGACGCCGTGGCGGGCCAGCAGGTCGCCCAGCGCCTGCAGGTCCAGCGGCTTGCCCAGATAGGCGTCGCAACCGGCCAGCGTGCCGCGCACCCGGTCCACCGGGTCCTGGTGCGCCGACAACAGCACCACCACCGGCGCGCGGCCGCCGGGGTGCACATGCTGGCGCTTGATGTGCTGGCACAGCGCCAGGCCGTCCAGCGTGCTGCGCTCGCCCAGCTCGACATCCAGGAAGACGAAGTCGAAGGGCTGGCGCGCCAGCAGCTCCAGCGCCCGGTTGCTGCTGCCGGCACGTTCCGCCCGCAGCTGCCAGCCTTGCAGCTGCTTCTCGAGAAAGCGCAGCGCGATGTCGCTGTCGTCCACCATCAGCACGTCGGCCGGCGGTGCCGGTGCTGCGGCCGCCACCGGCATGGCGGTGCCCACGTCCACGATCGCCGGCAGCGCGGTGTCGTCGGCGCGGCGGCGTGGCCGGCGGTGCGCCGGCACGGCGTCCGGCGGGGTCGTGGAGGCCGGCCCCAGCGGCATGGCGCCGGACAGCGGCAGCGAGACGGTGACGCCGGCCGCGCCGTCGCGCACCACCAGGGCATCAAGCTCGCGCATCACATGCATCGGGTCGATCGGCCGCATCATCCAGGACGGCGCTCCGGCCGGGCTGTGCGCGCCCACGAACACCGTGTCGGCAATGCGGCCGCGGGCCACCACGGTCGGCAGCACGCCGGCATGGTCGGCATCCGCGACGATGAACCGGGCCTCGTCCAGGTCGGCGACCAGTTCGTAGCGTGGATCGCGGTGCGTGGCCAGCCGGAAGTACGAGCCCATGGCGCTGCGCTCGAAGGCCGAGAAGCCCAGCAGGATGACGCGGTGCGGTTCGGCCATGGCCCCCGATGCTGAGGCCCGCGCCGCCCCGGCGTCAACGTGGTGAAGGCCCCCTTCTAGGGGATATCGCCCGCGGGCTGGGGCTAACATCCGCGCCCCTCATCCCCTTGGTGGAGCCGACCGCATGGCGCAGCAACAGATTGGCGACTTCGAAGCGGTGGCCATCAACGGCCACAAGGTCAAGCTGTCCGCCCACAAGGGCAAGGTGATGTTGGTGGTCAACACCGCCAGCGCCTGCGGCTTCACGCCGCAGTTCGGCGGGCTGGAGGCCCTGTGGGAGCGCTACAAGGACCAGGGGCTGGTGGTGCTGGGCTTCCCAAGCAACGAGTTCGGTGCCCAGGACCCGGGCAGCAACGACGAGATCGCGTCCTTCTGCCAGCTCAACTACGGCGTCAGCTTCCCCATGATGGGCAAGGTCGAGGTCAATGGCGGACAGGCCCATCCGCTGTTCCAGTGGCTCAAGGCCGAGGCACCGGGGCTGCTGGGCTCGCAGGCCATCAAGTGGAACTTCACCAAGTTCCTGGTCGGCCGCGACGGGCGCGTCGTCAAGCGCTATGCGCCGCAGGATTCGCCGGCCGGCATGGCCTCGGACATCGAAGCCGCACTGGCCGCATCGACCGACCCTTGACTTGTCACCAGCAAGTGACTATGCTTCGGTCACCATTTGGTGACAAGGAGCAAGTCCATGCTGCAACGACGATCTTTCATCCGCGTCCTGGGCGGTGGAGCGGTGCTGGCCGCCACCGCTGGCGCCACCGGCTGCAGTTCGGCCTACCCGACCGAGGCCGTGGCGCCCTGGGCGGGCCCGGGCACCGAGCCCGACCTGCGCCGCTGGGCGCTGGGCTTCGCGATCCTGGCGCCGAACTCGCATAACCGCCAACCCTGGCTGGTCGATCTGCGCGAGCCGGATGCGCTGACGCTGTATGTCGACCGTGAGCGCTTGCTCCCGGAAACGGACCCGTGGTTCCGACAGATCGTTGTCAGCCAGGGCACGTTCATCGAGTCCCTGGTGATCGCGCTGCGCGAGCGCGGCGTCGTGCCGCAGGTGCAATTGTTCCCGCAGGGCGAGTTCGCGCCACGCACCCTGGACGACCGGCCGGTAGCGCGCATCCACTGGACGCCGGCCGCCGCCGGCGCGACCCGCGACCCGCTGTTCGCCCAGCTGCTGCGCCGCCATACCGCCAAGGTGCCCTATGACACCAGCCGCCCGGTGGCGCCGGCGGTCCTGGCCCAACTGGCCGGCGTGGTCGGTGACGAGCAGGTCCGCTTCGGCGGAACGGTCGACGCCGCTGCCCTGGTGCCGCTGCGCGAGCTGTGCTGGCAGTCGGCCCAGACCGAGCTGACCACCGAGCGCACGGTCATGGAGAGCATCCGGCTGACCCGTGTCGGCCCGGCGGAGATCGCCCGGCATCGCGACGGCATCGCCATCAACGGCCTGTTTCCGCGCGCACTGACCGCCGTCGGGCTGTTCGACCGCACCCGCCCACCCGAGCCCGGCAGCGGCGCCTACAAGAACATGATGGGCCGCTTCGAGGGCCAGAGCCTGTCGGCAATGGGCTTCGTCTGGCTGTCCACGCGCTTTGCCGACGACGCCGCCGCCGGCCGCAGCCGCAGCGCCGAGGTCCGCGCCGGCCGGGCCTACATGCGGCTGCAGCTCAAGGCCACCGAGCTCGGCCTGCAGATGCACCCGATGAGCCAGGCGCCGCAGGAGTTTGCCGAGATGGCACCCCACCGCGCCCGGCTGCAGCAGCTCACGCTGGGCCGGCCGGCCGACGCCGAGGTGGTGCAGATGTTCTGCCGCATCGGCCATGCCGACGACCAGCCGCACACGCCGCGCCGCGGCGTGGATGCGATCATCCGCGCGTGACCCGCGCGGCGCCTGAACGCAACCGAGAGCACACCGCCCAGCGCATCGTCGCGGCGGTGGGCGAGGTGCTGGCCCGCGACGGCTTCGGTGGCATCGGCATCAACGCCATCGCCCGCCAGGCTGGCGTCGACAAGGTGCTGATCTACCGCTACTACGGCGGCCTGCCGCAGCTGCTGCAGGCCTTCGGCGCCAGCGGCAGCTTCTGGCCCGGCGTGGACGAGATGCTGGGCCCCGACCCTGCCGCGATGCGGGCGCTGCCCGAGGGCGAGCGTTGGGGCGTTTTCATCGGCCGTTTCATCGACGGCCTGCGGGCGCGGCCGCTGACGCTGGAAATCCTGGCCTCCGAGGTCAACGACCGCAACGAGCTGGCCGCCATCCTGGAGACCGAGCGCGAGCGCTGGGGCGAGCAGGTCGGCCAGCTGCTGGGCGGGCCGCAGTTCGCGCGGCGTGCCGAGTTGCTGCACCTGACCTTGCTGGTGATCGCCGGCGTGCAGTACCTGCTGGTGCGGGCGCGGCGCATCCAGGTCTTCGGTGGCATCGACATCCGCAGCGACGACGGCTGGGCGACCCTGAAGGCCTCGCTGTCGATGCTGGCCCGCCAGCTGATGGATTCGCCAGCGGCAGGGCGTTGACCGGCGGCGGCAGTCAGGCCGCGTCGAGCTGGCCGGATGCCGGGCTCAGGCGGCCGGCCAGGTCGGCCGCCGGCATCGGCCGCCCCAGCAGGTAGCCCTGCGCCTCGTCGCATCCCATGGCCCGCAAGGCCTGCAGCTGGGCATCCGTCTCCACGCCCTCGGCCACCACGCCGAGGCCGAGGCTGTGGGCCATGGCGATCACCGCCTGGGTGATGGCCGCATCGTCGCGGTCGCCGGGCAGGCCCTTGACGAAGCTGCGGTCGATCTTGACCTGGCGCGCCGGAAAGCGCTTCAGGTAGGACAGCGACGAGTAGCCGGTGCCGAAGTCGTCGATGGCGATGGCCATGCCCATGGCATCCAGCTGGTGCAGCACCGCATTGGCGCGTTCCGGCTCCGCCATCAACGCGCTCTCGGTCAGCTCGAAGGCGATCTCGTGCGGCGCCACGCCGTACAGGCGCATCGCGTCGGTGATGTCGCTCACCAGGCTGTCGCTGGCGAACTGGCGCGCGGACAGGTTCACCGCCACCGGCACCGGCTGCAGGCCGGCCGAGCGCCAGTCACGGATCTGGCGGCAGGCGGCCTGCACCACCCAGCGGCCGATCGGCACGATCAGCCCGCGCTCCTCGGCCAGCGGAATGAAGTCGCCCGGGCTGACCATGCCGCGCTCCGGATGGCGCCAGCGCAGCAGCGCCTCGACGCTGCACATCGCCCCGCTGGCGAGGTCGATCTTGGGTTGGTAATGCAGCAGCAGCTCGCTGCGCACCAGCGCCAGCCGCAGCTCGGACTCGATCTCGAATGCGCGCGTCGCCTCTTCGGCCAGCTCGGCGGTGTAGAACTGGATGTTGGCCTTGCCCCGCGCCTTGGCCAGGTACATCGCGGCGTCGGCATGCTTGAGCAGGGTGGCGGCGTCGTCACCGTCCAGCGGATGGCAGGCGATGCCGATGCTGCCGGAGACCTGGACGGCGACGCCGGACAGGCTCAACGGCTCACCGATGGCGTCCAGCAACTTGCGCGCGACCGCCGCACGGGTGCCAGGCTCGGCGTCGCCGTCGAGCATCACGACGAACTCGTCGCCGCCCAGCCGCGCCACCAGATCGGTCTCGCGCAGCACGCCGCGCAGGCGGCGCGCCATGACTTTCAGCAGCTCGTCTCCGGACGCATGGCCCAGCGTGTCGTTGATCGACTTGAAGCGGTCCAGGTCGATGAAGCAGACCGCGAAGCCGTCGCCACGCCGGTCGGCACGAGCGATGGCGCGGTCCAGCTCGCCCAGGAACATGCTGCGGTTGGGCAGACCGGTCAGGCTGTCGAAGCGGGCCAGCTCCTGCACCTTGAGTTCGGCCACGGCTGTTGCGGTGATGTCGCGGCCGACACCGCGATAGCCCCGGAAGCAGCCGGCCTCGTCGAACACCGGCTCGCCGCTGATGCGGATGTAGCGGGTGACGCCATCGGCGCGCACCAGCCGGAAATCGAAGTCGCGGAAGGCCCGGCGGGCCGCCAGGCAGGCTTCGTAGGCGGCCCTTGCCTCGGGCTCGGCGTGGTAGCGGTCGTCGAACTCGCGCCGGCGACCGATCATGTCCGCCGGCGCCAGGCCGACGGCGCTCGCGATGCCCTCGGAGAGATAGGTGAATCGAAGTTCGGCGTCCTGCTCCCAGATCCAGTCGGCCGACAGCGACAGCAGGCTGGACAGGCGCGCCTCGCTCACCCGCAGCGCTTCGGTGCGCTCATCGACGCGGCGTTCCAGCGTGTCGCGGTCTGCGCGCACGGTGGCATACAGCGCCGCCATCTCGCGCGACGCCAGGTCTTGCGAGTGCTCCAGCAGCCGGCGCTCCTGGTCGTGCTCCTCATAGGCCCGGCTGACACGGGCCAGCAGCTCGGCCCAGGGCGGTTGCGGTGCATCGGCCGGGTCCAGGCCCAGGCGCTTGAGCTGCCGCTTGAGCAGCGGATGGAGTTCGGACATGGGTGCGCGATCCGGGGAGCGATCCTTCAACCGGCCTTCAGGCCTCGCTGAACATGGTGACGGTCATGGTCTGGTTGTGCAGCTCGCTGGCACCGCCGGCCACCGCCGGCGAGATCTCGCCATAGCTGTAGAAGCCGACATGGCCTGCCTGGGCGGGCGAGCCCTCCAGCACCGTCTCGACCTCTTCGTCGGTGCGCTCGCCCAGGACCAGGCGGCGGCCGACGCAGGACACCGAGATCACCAACGCCGGCTGGTCGCCGGCCAGCGTGCCGGCGGACTGGCGGGCGGCCGTGCCGGCGCTGTCGATCAGCTTGTCGGAGTTGGCCCGCATCAGCTGGGCCAGCCCGCCCTGCGGCAGGTCGCCGGCGAAGGTCATCGTGCGCTGCACGTCGTCGACCGCCAGGATGGTGCGCACCAGGGGCTCGGTGTCACCCTCGTGGCGGCGCACCGCCAGCGGAAACAGCAGCGCCGAGCCCGGCAGCTCCCGGGCCCGTTCGCCCAGGTAGCTCTTGTACAGGTCCAGTGCCGGCTTGCCGTCCAGCTCGTGCAGGACGTTGCCCTCGCAGCGCGTGATGCGCCGCTGGGGACCGAAGTCGCTCCAGCCGGCGTCGCAGCCATGGCCCATGCGCAGCCGCTCGCCATACAGCCCGATGGCGCAGATGTGCTGCGGCCGGGCCTGGCCCCCTGCCAGCACCCAGGTGCGGCGGAAGGCGGCGCCGTCGCCGGCCAGGCCGCCGGTGATGGCGGTGCCGGGTGGCAGGACGGAGCTCAGGCCCGCCACCAGCGGCGTGCCGTTGACGTTCAGGCCGTCCGACAGCAGGAACACCGCCCGCAGCCGTTGGCCCCCCTCGGGTGCGACCAGCTGCCCGCCCAGGCGCACACCGGCGCTGTAGGAGTCAACGGCGCCGGCCACCGGCGTGGCGGCCGAACGCAGCACAGTGTGGTCGAAACGGACCACGGCGAGGCTGATGCTGGCATCGTGGACCTGGCTGCCGGCGATCTCGCCGGACGTCGAGCAGCCGGCCAGCACCGACCGAGGGAAGGCCGCCGCAAGGTCATCAAACACCTGCGGCTGGTCGATCAGGTCGGGCGCGCAGAAGGCCAGCACCAGGGTGGCGGGGCCGTCCCAATCGGTGGGCAGGGGCGTGCTCCAGCCGGACGGCGCGGCATATCGAAGGGTCAGCACCTGCATGCGAGGTCTCCCGCACCCGGGCCGGGTGCGATAGACGGCTTCTCGGCAGCCGGGTCGCGGAACTGAAGACCGGCCTGGGCGGCCCGGCTGCGCCCGTTGGTGAAGCTGCGCCCGTCACAGGTGGCCCGGCCACTGTGCAGCAGCCTCAGCGCCGCGCAGGACGCTGTCCCACGGAGGGATGCTGGCCGGCGCTGATGCGCTGCCAGATGGCGACCAGATCGTCGTCGTCCTCGGTGGCCGACACCTCGGCGGGGGGCCGGGGGACCAGGGGCCGTCCGGCCGGTGCCCCCTGGCCGGGCACGGCCGGCGGTGCCGGGCGGGCCGTTGACGGCATCGGCGCAGCGGTGGCCAGTGTCGTGCCCGCGCCACGGACGAAATAGAAGTCACCGGCCACCTGGTCGTAGATCGCCGGCACCTGCTCGGCCCCGACCGAGGCAGCGAGGTCGCGCACCTGCAGCCGCACGTTCTTGAGCACGCGGTCGATCGGCAGGTCGGGCTTCAGCATCTCCTGCACAAAGACCCGGGTGAACAGGCCGTTCTTCACCGGGTCGCGCTCCGACAGGCTGTCCAGCGCCTGCTGGCCGGTGCCGGCCGAGTAGATGACCATCTGGCCGGTCGCGGCGCTGGTCGGCGCCAGGCCGCGGCCGCCACCCACCGACCGGCCCTGGCCCTTGAACGGGTTGTTGCGGCAGGCGTCGACGATGGCCAGCGTGAAGCGGGCCCGGCGCTCGGCCAGGTCGTCCAGCACGCGCTGCATCGCGATGCCCTCGTCGCGCAGCTGTTCCTCGGTGTCGGCCTGCACGTCCACCGGCAGCAGGTAGTTGGCTGCGCCCAGCTGCACGCCGTGGCCGGCGAAGAACACCACCACCTCGTCGCCGCCGTTGACCGAACCCTTGAAGCGGCGCAGCGCGGCCAGCAGGCCGCGGTAGTCCAGGTCGAGTGCCAGCGTGACCTGGTATTGGGCCAGCTGCAGGGCCTGGGCCATGGCCCGTGCGTCGTGCCGCGCGTTGGTCAGGGCCGGAATGCGGGTGTAGCTGTCGTTGCCGATCACCAGGGCCAGCCGCTGCGGCGCAGCGGCTGCGGACGCGGCCGGCGCCAGCGCCAGGCCGCCAAAGGCGGCTGCGCCGGCCAGGTGGCGCAGTTGCAGCAGCAGGTCGCGGCGCCGCATGGCCATCAACCCAATGGACGCAGCTGGACGCGGCGGTTGGCCGCCGCCTCCGGCGTCGTGCCGTCCAGCGGCTCGGTCGCGCCCTTGCCCAGCGGCTGCAGGCGGCCTGGCTCGATGCCGTGGCGCTCCACCAGCACACGCATCACGCTCATCGCACGCTCCCAGCTCAGCATCAGGTTGGCGCGCGGCTGTCCAATGGCGTCGGTGTGGCCCTCGACTCGCATGCGCAGGTCCGGGTCGGCCTTCAGCAGCAGCGCGATCGGCTCGATGTAGGCCTGGGCTTCGCGGGTCAGCCGGCTGGAGCCGGATTCGAAGGTGATCGGCAGCGCCACCGCCGCGCCAGCGGTGTCTGGCATGGCGGGCGCGACGGGCGTGGTGGCCGAGGTGGCCGGTGCGGTCGGGGGCATGGCCGCTGCCGGTTGCGAGCCGCCGGGCGCTGTCGCGTTGCCGCCGCCAGCGCCGTCGGCGCGGGCCGGTGCGGCGGTCCAGACCAG
>JBJXHB010000356.1:0-5167 GCA_046160725.1 Aquabacterium sp. | reverse complement strand
TGCAGTGCATCAAGCTGTGCGAGCACCTGATGGGCCGCGGCACCTGGCGCACCCGGCCGCCGCGGCTGGCGCTGGAGGGCGCCGACCGGGCCCATGTCGAAACGGTGATGGCCGCCGCGCTGGCCGAGCGACCGACGCTGCCGGAGGTGGGGCTGCCGCCGGTGCCGGGATAGTCAGCGGCCGAACAGCCCCTTCACCATGCCGCCGATGCCCTGGACCAGGCCCTGGGCCGACACGCCCAGTGACTCGGCCAGGCCGACGGCAAAGCGCCCCGCCAGGTTCTCGTTGACCGAGAAGCGGGGGTCGTCGATGCGGCCGTCGATGGAAAAGCGCAGCTCGATGCGGCCATCGCGCGCCAGCACCTTGGTCACGGCGGCGCGAGGCACGCCGGCCACGCTGGCCAGGGGGTTGTCGTCGCGCCATTGCAGGTCGGACAGCACCACCCGCCCGGGTGCCTTCAGGCGGGCCGCGTCCAGGTTCGCGTCGATGTCCAGGTCCAGCGCGCCGCGCCGCAGCGCGGCGTCGCCACGTCCCAGCAGATAGGGTTGCAGCGCCAACAGGTCGGCACCGCGCAGCCGCAGCGCCAGCGCGCCGTCGCGCGGCGGCAGGCTCATGCGGCCGTCGAGCTTCAGGGTGCCTGCGCGTGTGGGCCCCTCCAACCGTGCCGACAGCGCCAGCGGGACGGGACCGTCGGGGCGCGGCAGTTGCAGCGGCCCGATGTCGGCCTGCAGCGCCGCCAGGGCCATGCGGTGTGGCGGGTTGCCCAGCGTGGCATCGAAGTAGTCGACATGGCCTTGGCGCAGGCGGATCTCGCCGACGACCACCGCGGCCGGCGCGGGCGTGCCGGTGGCGGGCGCTCCGGGCCCGGCTGGCCGCTGCAGCAGCGACGGCAGCATGCCCAGGCTGCCGTCGCGGCGCCGCAGCAAGGTCAGGCGCGGCTCATCGACCTCGATCGCCCGCAGCCGCCAGGGCTGGCCGGGCCACAGGCTGCGCAGGTCCGGCGTGATGCGGATGCGCCGGGCGCTCAGCTCCTGCGCGGTCGGCCAGCCGCTGCCGGGCCGGGCGGTGATGACCAGGTCGTGCAGCTCGATGGCCGACCAGCCGACGTCGATGCGGCCCAGCCGGGCCTGCGGGCCCAGGGCTTCCAGCACCGCGGTGTGCAGCCGCTGGGTCACCCACGACAGGGCCAGCACGGCGCCAAGCCCCAGCGCCAGCACCACGGAGGCCAGGACGATCCAACGGCGGGAGATGACCATGTGCGCGTCCGTGCCGAGTGGCGGCGAGTCCTGCGGTACCGGCGCCGGGGCGCTACTTGACCCAGGTGTTGAGCTGGATGATGGGCAGCAGCACTGCCAGCACGATCAACAGCACGACGATGCCCATGGCCACCACCAGCAGTGGCTCCAGCAGGGTGGCCAATGCCAGCGCGCGGCGCTGCACCTCGCCGCTGAGCTGGCGCGCGGCGCGATCCAGCATCGGCGGCAGCTGGCCGGTCTGTTCGCCCAGCCGCGCGAACATGGCCAGCAGCCCAGGGAAGCGCTTGTGCGCCGCAAGCGCCGCAGCCAACGGCGCGCCCTCGCGCACCTGGACCTGGGCATCCAACGCGTCGGCCCGCAGCGCGCGGTTGTGCAGGGTTTCGCCGGCGGCCTGCAGCGCTTTCAGGATCGGCACGCCGGCACCGGCCAGCATGGCCAGCGTGCCCGCAAACCGTGCCGCGTTGTAGCCGCGGGACAGGCGTCCGACCAGCGGCAGGTTCAGCCAGGCGGCGTCCCAGCGCAGCCGGAACGCCGCGTTGCGCAGCGCCAGGAGCAACCCACCCGCGCCGGCGATGACCACCGCCAGCATCAGCCAGCCCCATTGGCGGATGGCGTCGCTGATGGCCAGCATCGCGATGGTCAACCCGGGCAGGGCGCGCTTGTTGCTGGTGAACACACCGGCCACCTGGGGCACCACGTAGGTGACCAGGAACACCACGATGACCACCGCCACCAGCGACACGATGGCGGGATACAGGGCCGCGCCGATCAGCTTGGCGCGCAGTGCATGCCGCTCCTCCAGGTCGTCGGCCAGCCTCTCCAGCACGGTGCCCAGGGCGCCGCTCTGCTCGCCGGCCGCGACCACGGCCCGGTAGACATCGTCGAACTCCCTCGGCGCGCTGGACAGGGCCTGGGCAAACGGATGGCCCGCATTCACCTCGGCGCGCAGTTGCGCCACCAGGTCGCGCTGGCGCGGCAGGTCGGCCTCTTCGGACAGCGCGGTAAGCGCCCGCTCCAGCGGCAGGCCGGCGCTGACCAGGCCGGCCAGCTGGCGCGTCCAGACGGCCAGGCCGGTGGCGTTGAACACGCGGCCGGCGCCCAGGCGGCTGCCCATGCTGTCGGGCGCCTGGACGATGGGCCGCACGTCCATGGGCACCAACGCCTGCTGGCGCAGTTGCGCGCGGGCGGCACGGGCGTTGTCGGCCTCCAGCACGCCGCGGCGCGACTTGCCGGCGGCGTCCAGCGCCTCGAAGCGATAGGCCGGCATCTCAGGCGCCGGCGGCGCGCACCGGGCGGCCGGCCCGGGCGAACGGGCAGAGACTGGGGCAGGGGTGGCGCCGCGGGGTCATTCGCGCGTGACCCGCAGCACTTCCTCGGCCGAGGTCACGCCCTCGTCGACCAGGCGCTGGCCGTCGTCGCGCATCGAGCGGAAGCCGGCCGCCTCGGCAGCGACAAAAAGCTGGCTCTCGGCCGCGCGGTTGTGGATCATGCCGCGCACCTTCTCGTCGGCCAACATCAGCTCGAAGATGCCGGTGCGGCCGCGATAGCCGGTGCGGCTGCAGGCCTCGCAGCCGACCGGGTGCCATCGGCCGCGGTCGTCGGCACGCCGGCAGGCGGTGCACAGCTTGCGCACCAGCCGCTGAGCCAGCACGCCCAGCAGCGAGCTGGACAGCAGGAACGGCTCGATACCCATGTCGGTGAGCCGGGTCACGGCACTGGGCGCGTCGTTGGTGTGCAGGGTGGCCAGCACCAGGTGGCCGGTCAGCGAGGCCTGGATCGCGATCTGCGCGGTCTCGAAGTCGCGAATCTCACCGATCATGATGATGTCGGGGTCCTGGCGCAGGATGGCGCGCAGCGCCTTGGCGAAGGTGAGGTCGATCTTGACGTTGACCTGGGTCTGGCCGATGCCGGTCAGCTCGTACTCGACCGGGTCTTCGACCGTCAGGATGTTGGCGCCGCTGGTGTCCAGCCGGCCCAGCGATGCATACAACGTGGTCGTCTTGCCCGAGCCCGTAGGGCCGGTCACCAGCACGATGCCGTGCGGCTGGCGCACCAGGTGGTCGAAGCGGCGCAACAGCTCGCCGCTCATGCCCAGGCCCTCGAGCGTGAACTTGGACTCCGACTTGTCCAGCAGGCGCAGCACGGCACGCTCGCCGTGGGCCGAAGGCAGCGTCGATACCCGCACGTCGATGGCACGCCCGCCGATGCGCAGCGAGATGCGCCCGTCCTGCGGCAGGCGTTTCTCGGCGATGTCCAGCTCGGCCATGATCTTCAGGCGGCTGATCAGCGCGGCATGCAGCGCCTTGTTCGGCTGCACCACCTCGCGCAGCGTGCCGTCGACGCGGAAGCGCACCGCCGACGAGCGCTCGTAGGGCTCGATGTGGATGTCGCTGGCGCCGTCCTTGGCGGCCTGCGTCAGCAGCGCGTTCAGCATGCGGATGATGGGCGCGTCGTTGGCCGCCTCCAGCAGGTCTTCCACCGCCGGCAGGTCCTGCATCAGCCGGCCCAGGTCGACCGCGCTCTCGACCTCGCCGACCACTGCGGCGGCGCTGCTCTCGCCGCCGGCATAGGCCGCCGCGATGCGTTGCGCCAGCGTGGCTGCGGCCTCGCGCTCGAAGGCGGCCACCTCGTGCACCCGCACCACCTCGGACAGGGCCGACGGTGGCGTGGTCTCGGCGCAGTACAGCACGCGGTCCTCCAGCAGCAGCGTGTGCGCCTTGGCAAAGGCGTAGGGCAGCGGATGTCGGGTGGTCATGGGTGGCGCGGTTCAGGTGCCAGACGGCAGGCGCGCGTGACCGCGCGTCAGTTGCGCGGGGTCGCCGGCGGCGTGGCCGGCACCTGGCCCGACGGCATGGCAGGGCCCGGCGGGCGCGCCGGCAGCACCGGGGCGGCGTCAATCGGCAGCACCGGGTGCGGGGCCGGCTGGGCGTCCTGCTGGCGGGCGCGGATCAGCTCGTAGCGGTCCATCGACAGCCGGTTGGCATCGTCGGCATTGCGCATGACCACCGGCCGCAGGAACACCAGCAGGTTGCTGCGGCGGCGTTCGCGGCTCTCGCTGCGGAACAGCTGGCCGATCCACGGCAGGTCGCCCAGCAGCGGCACCTTGGAGCGGGTCTCCTCGAAGCGGTCCTCGATCAGGCCGCCCAGCACGATGACCTGGCCGTCGTCGACCACGATGTTGGACTCGATCGAGCGCTTGGTCGTCGACGGGCCGGCGTTGGTGGTGCCGGCGGCCACCGCGGTCTTGACCGCGCTCTGCTCCTGGAAGATGGTCATGCGCACCGTGCCGCCTTCGCCGATCTGCGGCTTGATGCGCAGCGTGATGCCGACATCCTTGCGCTCGATGGTCTGGAACGGGTTGCTGACGGCGCTGCCGGTGTTGGTGAACTGGCCGGTGATGAACGGCACGTTCTCGCCGACCACGATCTTGGCCTCCTCGTTGTCCAGCGTGATCAGGTTGGGCGTGGAGACGATGTTGGTGGAGGTCTGCGTCTGCAGCAGCCGGGCGATGGCCGCCAACGCATAGGTGCCGCCGTAGTTCTTGAGCAGGCCGATGTTCAGGCCCTCGCCGGGCGCGGTGCCGCTGCCGGCGGCCAGCGATGCCGAGAGCGCGACGATGCCGGGGCCGCCGGGCGCATTGAAGTTGGTGCCGGCCGCCAGCCCGAAGCGGTCGCCCTGCTGCCCGAGCAGGCCCTGCCACTGGAAGCCGAATTCGGCCAGGTTGTCGCCCGAGACCTCGACGATCATGCTCTCGATGTAGACCTGCGCGCGCCGTGTGTCGAGCTGCTCGATCATGGCGCGCAGCTGGCGGTAGGTCGGCTCCGGCGCCGTGATGATCAGGGAGTTGGTCGACGGGTCGGCCTGGATGAAGCCGCCGGTGGACGGTCCGGCCGACGGCGAGACCGGCGACG
>JBJXHB010000355.1:0-4121 GCA_046160725.1 Aquabacterium sp. | reverse complement strand
GATGGCACGCTCGATGACGAGCTCGTAGTCGTCGTAGCTCTGCTCCAGGCTGGACAGTCCGCTGCTCTCCATGTGAGCCCTCATCAGCACCTGCTCGATGACACCAATCTGCCAGCGTGCGGCCACGCGGATATGAAAGTCGACATCCTCGGCTGTGCGCAATGTCTCGTCGAAGCCGCCCACCTGGTCGAAGACCTCGCGCCGGATCATCGCCGTCGACGGCGCCAGCGAGGGCTGTCGCAGCACATGCTCAAGAACGAACCCGTCCAGCGGTATCGCCTCGCGGCGGCGAAAGGCGCGGGGCTCGGACTGGTCGGCCTCGATGCGGTCGTAGTCGCAAAGGACCATGCCGAAGTCCGGCCGCGCCTGCAACCAGTCGTGCTGAAGCCTGATCTTGTCCGGTGACCATGCATCGTCACTATCCAGCAGCGCCAGGTAGCGGCCGACGGCTGCTCGAATGCCACTGTTGCGTGCTGCCGATACCCCCAGGTTCGCTTGTCTTATCACACGGACACGACCTCCGAATGTCGTCTCCAATGACGCAGCGGTACCGTCGGTCGATCCATCGTCAACGACAATGATCTCTTCGACAGGCTTGGTCTGCGCAAGCACGCTGCGTACAGCACGCTCAACACGGCCCTTCCGGTTATAGGTTGGAATGACGGCCGAAACTTCGATGACGCGATCCATTCTGAGCAACTTCTCGTTCTGCCAGGACAAGCGCCCTGCACTCTCATCGTTGACGGTGCCCACAGGTCGATCACACCACCGGGCGTCTGCGCGCGCTCTGGACGTGCCTGCCTGGCCTGCGCATACTGACCTGCGGCGCGAGGCTGCTTACACCATCCGCCTGCCGACGCAGGGTCGAGTGCCAAGCCTGACCACCACAACACCGAGGCCCATGCGGACCTGCACCGAAGCCGAAAATCCCTGGCACGGGGCTCGAAAGATTCTGCCACCCGGCCCTGCTCGTCCAGCGCGCATTCGGCGGTCACACCGCATTCGGGGGGGGTGCTTTCGCACGGTCCTGCAATGGCCCACTCAGCGTTGGCATGGTCGCGCGGTACGGCCAAGGCTGGGTCGCCCAGTCGAGCGACAGGTCCAAGAATGACCGCCGAGCGCAACTCACTCCTGCGTGGTGTGGCCTGGGTGGCTGCGGCTGGTTATGTTGAGGCTGCTGTCGGCTTGATCGTCGGTGTGTTTATCGCTCGGGCCCTTGGGCCGGCCGACTATGGCTACTATGCCTACGGCATCTGGGTATGCGGCGCTCTTCTGGCCACCAGCAACCATGGCCTGCCCTCGTCGGCCATCAAGTTCATTGCCGAGACACGAGGGTCCGACCGTCCGTTGCTCGCGGCGGCCATCGTGTCCTGGCTGGCGCGGCTGCAATGGATCAGCAGCACTCTGGTGCTGGGCGGGTTCGCACTGGCCATGTTCATCTGGCCCTTGCCATACTGGGCCGACAACCTGCCAGTCATGTTGTTGATCGCGCTGGTGGCCGTCTGGTCGCGTGCCGGATTCTGGATGTGGGGTTCCATCGGCGAGGGATTCGAGGACTTTGCGCCGGCCAACCTGTCGCTGATGCTCATGGCCGTGCTCAATCTGGTCTCCGTCGTCGTGATGGCTTTTCTCGGCGCAGGGATCGTGCACTACTTTGCGCTGTACGCCGCCTTGGGCGTGATCAGCAATCTGTTCCTGCGCTGGATGCTCCGACAGCGCGACATCAGGGGCCGAGCGGGTCCGATACCCACGGACCTGCGCAGCCGTTTCGTGCGACACCTGGGACTGACTGGACTGCTGATCCTGCTGGGGGTGTTTGTCGGGCGCGGCATCGAGCTGACGCTGTTGAAGGCCTTCTCGGGACCGGAGGCTGTCGGCTACTACGCCATCGCAACGGCCCTCACCCGGGGCGCGACGATGATCGTGGTGGGCGGACTGGCAGCCGTGCTGCTGCCGGCCATGTCCCGGCGCTTCGGGGTCGGTGGCACGGCGGCGCTGGGTGGCATCCTGGTCGAGTCGGCGCGGGTGTACTGGATGATCGGCTTGGTGATTTCGGGCCTGGGGCTTGCTGCATCGGACGGTCTGATCCACCTGCTGTACGGGCAACAGTACGACGGCGCCATCACCGCACTGAACTGGAGTCTGGTCGCCGCCGGCACGATGGTCACCAGCGGCGCCGCTGCTGCTGTCCTGACGGCCAGTGACCGCCAGGTCGACCGCATCAGGGTGGCTTTGGTGACACTGGGGGTCAATGCCATCGCCGGACTGGTCCTGATCCCGCGCTATGAACTGAACGGCGCGATCGCCAGCACAGTGCTGGCCCACGCGACCGAACTCCTGCTGTGCTGGCATTACGCCTTGAAGCGCGTACCGGTACGCCTGCCGTGGATGCCAATGCTCAAGCAAGGCTTTGCCGCCGTTGTCGCCGGCCTGCTGGGCTACGAGGTGGCCGAACTGTGGCACGTCAAGCTCGCGTTCCTGGTCGGCTCGCTGGTGTTCGTCGTCATCTACGTGCCGATGTGCGTCGTGCTGCGCACGCTGACCGCTGGCGACTATGCGCTGATCAGCCAGGGTCTGGCCCGGTTGGGTGGGCCCGGACGCGGCCTGTCGGGCTGGGTCCTGGGTCTGCAGCGCTTCGCCCGTGCCGGGTAAGGCCCGGGGCGGATCGCAACCAAGCCCGTTGGACCCGAGATATGGATTGGCGCATCAAGGGCCTTGCGCAAGGGCTGCTGGCAAGGCTGCCGGGCGGCGTGGCCGTCAACGACCTGCTGCAGGTTTGGCAGGGAGGCCGGCGCGATACCGCCGGCCATGTGGCTTCGAAAGTCCGGGCGGACTGGCTGGTGATGATGCAGATGCTGCACGATGCCGGGATCAGCGTCGCCGGGCGATCGGTTCTCGAGATCGGGACAGGTTGGCTGCCGGTGTTTCCGGTGTGCTTTTTGTTGGCCGGTGCGCGCGAGGTCCATACGTTCGATCTGCGCCGACACATGCGCGACGACGCTCGGGCCACGGTGCTGACACACATCGAGCCGTTGTTGGGGGAGATCGCACAGGGCAGCGGGGAGCCCGAACCAGTGGTACGCGGCCGCTGGCAGGCCTTGCGCCAGCAAGCCAGCACCGGCGCAGCCACCGACCTGGGCATCCGCTATCACGCGCCCGCTGATGCTTCGGCCACCGGCCTGCCCGACGGCAGCGTCGATCTGATCGTTTCCAACAGCGTGCTCGAACACGTCTCGCCAACGGTCCTGCATCCGCTGATGCGGGAGTCGGCTCGCTTGATCGGAGAAAGTGGCCATGTCTTGCACAGCGTGAACTGCGGCGACCACTATGCCTACTTCGACCGGCGCATCAGCCCGATCCACTACCTGCGCTTCTCAAATGCCGACTGGCGACGGTGGAACAACGACATCCTGTATCAGAACCGGCTGCGACCATCGGACTTCATCCAGGCGGCACGCTCATCTGGCCTGGAGATCCTGCACGACATCCAGACGGTCCGGCATGCCTTGATGCAGCAGTCGCCGCCACCTGTGATTGCGGAGGCGTTCCGGCACTACAGTGAAGAAGACTTGTGCACCACGTCGGTCACGTTCCTGGCGCGACTACCGAAAACCCTGCCCAGCGACCGTTGATCGGGCATCGGGCAAACGTCCTAAGACATCCATGACAGGGCACAAGCGTGAGTGAGGCACCCACCACGGCCGAACTGGACATGGCAAAGGACGGCCTCGAGATCTGTGCCCTCTGGGAGCGGAACCTGTCCGGCTACACCGCGCAGAGCGCCGGTCAGAAGTTCCGCCTGGGCTATCTTGAGAATCCTGCCGGTGTGGCATCCATCATCGGGCTGCGTTTCGATGGCGGTGTTGAGCTGCAAGGTACGGTTGGTATACATCCGCGACGAATGTGGATGGGTGACCGGCCTGTGGCGGCGGCCAATCTGGCTGACTTCGCAGTCAATCGTGTGCATCGCGCGCTGGGGCCTGCGATCATGTTGCTGCGGACGGCTGTGCGCTTGGCGGAGGGTCGTTTCGACCTCAGCTTTGGCTGCCCCAACCCGCGGGCGGCCCCGATTTTCCGGGTCGCGAAGATGGCGCTGGTGGGATCCTTCGTGCGCTTTGCCA
>JBJXHB010000354.1:0-3476 GCA_046160725.1 Aquabacterium sp. | reverse complement strand
AACGAACCGCCGCAGATAGCGCAGCGGGTTGGACTAGACCCGACCCTGCTGCGGCACGACGACGGTGCTGCCCATGCCGAAACGCCAGATCAGCGCCAGCATCACGACAGCGGCGACGGCCACGCCGACAAAGGGCGCGCCGTGCCACTGGCCCAGCAGCCAGACGCCGATGAACGGACCTGCGGTCCAGCCCACACCGGCATAGAACAGGCGCCGGGTCTCGAACTTGCCGAGGTCGGCCTTGTCGACGTGGTCCAGGACATTGTTCTGGTAGCAGACCATCGAGATGGCGGTGGCAAACGCCGCGCACAGCAGCGCCACCGACGTCATGCGCCCGCCGACCATGCCGAAACCGGCAGACACCAGGTACAGCAGCACCGCCAGCGAATGCGTCCAGCGCCGCGGCAGGCGCCGCGTGAGCTGCGGCACCAGCAGCACCATGGCCAGGGACAGGATGCCGACAGCGAGGTAGATCGTCGACACGGTGGCGGCATCGCCCCAGGCGCGGTACTGGGCAAGCGGGTAGACCGCCAGCGGCAGGCCGCGCGCGACCGCCTCTACCGCGCCGACGATCGCGAGGCGGCGCGCCGTCAACGGCCGGGGTGCTGCGTCGGTGGGCGTGGGTTGGGACAAGGCGCCCCGATGGTAGGGGCCGCCCTGCTGCGTCTGTCCCGGTACCTAGTTGGCCAGGCGCGGCAACGTCTGCACCGTGGTGGGCAGCGCGCCGTTGAACAGGACCGTTCCCGTGCCGTCGCGCAGGTCCAGCGTGCCGCCGCTGCCACTGGTGCTGAAGCGCACCAGCGCCGTGCCGCCATTGGCCAGGCTGACCTGCACGCCGGTCGTGCCGCTGCCGTCCGACCGGGTGGCCGTGTTGACGGCGCGGTCGGCGCCCAGCACATGCAGGAACACGGTGCTGTCGCCGGCGGTGTCGCCGGCATCGACCCGGTAACCGGCGTTCATGTCGGCATCCAGCGTCGGCCAGGCCTGGGCCTGCCAGGTCAGGCCGGTGGGTGCGAGGCGATGCACGTCCAGCTGGTTGCCACCGCTGGCCACGCTCAGCTGGGCACCGCTGATGGTGGGTGCGGCCGGCAGGTTGAGGGTGAACACGCGGCGCACGCCTGTCCCGCTGGTCTGGGCGCGGTCCAGGACCACCAGCGTGCCCGGCTTGATGAACAGGAACTCGCGCTCCATCTTCACCACCGTCGGCTTGCCGGCGTACATCGGCGTCACCACCGCCCGCGCATAGCTGTAGTGCGGGGTGTCGGCCAGCGCCTGCAGGTTGCAGCTGGCGTTCCAGACCTGCGTGACGACGCTGCCGTTTCGCTCCACGCGCACCAGGTTGTGCGCCGCCTCGTTCTGGTAGATGCCGGAGTGCGAGAACAGGTTGGCGTCCAGCGCCAGCCAGTTGCCCTTGAAGAACACGAAGCTGCCCTGGTCACGGTGGGCATGGCTCTCGGTATAGGGCCCGCAGATCAGGTTGGCATAGGCGGCATCCGTGGCCCAGGCCGAGCGGGTCGAGAACTGGCCCGTGCCGTTGCTCCAGCGCGCAGTGGGCAGGCGCGACAGCGGCTGCGCGGCCAGGTCCGTGAGGTCATACAGGTAGTCGACCCAGATCTCGAAGCTGTTGGCCATGACGGGCACGGACGACTGGGCCAGCACCGTCTTCACCACGCCGGCCATGCTGTCGCTGGGATACAGCCGCGCCAGGATGGACAGGTACTCGCGGTGATAGTCGAACAACGCCGCCGTCGAGTCGCGCGCATGGTCGCCGGTGGGGGCGATGCGGTCCAGCGTGGGCACCATGTCGTGCGGGAACTTGTCCATCGACGCCAGCGTGTGCGGCGTCAGGTCGGCGATGCGCTGTGTCGTCGACTTCTCCCACCAGTAATACAGGTCGAACAGGCCCTTGAGCGCCGTGCCATAGCCCGTGCCCTCGCGCGAGCCACCGCCCTGCAGGTCGCGGTTGAAGGTGGGCACCAGCTGGTTGGCGATCTTGTCGGTCCGGAACTTGTCGATCCAGCCCTGGGCCGAGCTGTTCTCGCCGTGGGTGGCCAGCCCGAGCAGCATGGTGGCGCGCAGGAACGAGTAGTAGTAGTTGTTGGCCGGGTTGTCGACGGACCAGCCGCTCCAGGCGTACACCGTGTTGCCCCAGCGGGCCTGCGTGTGGTTCCAGACGTTCCAGACGGCCTGGTTGCCGTAGGTGGCCCAGCGCGTGCGCTGGCTGGTGTTCATCTGCGCACGGCACCAGTCGTAGACGATGGCCATGTTGCCGATGAGCTCGCCCACCTCCAGATAGCTGTCGCCGGCCACGACAGCGCGCTGGTTGGCATTGATCAGGGCCTCCTCGGATGCCACGAACGACTCTGTCCGGTTGACGGCATAGGTGCAGTAGGACGCGGTGCCGGTCACCTGGGCCATCAGCGCGGCATACCAGGGCTGGAAGCCGTAGTAGTTGGCGCCGTTGATCTGCGCATTGACCATGTTGCGGAAGCGCGTGGCCGAGGCCAGGTTGCCGTTGAGCGCGGTGCGCAGCCGCGACAGCGTGGCGGCGTCGGCCACCAGGATGCGCGGAGAGCCCAGGGCGGCGATGACCGGGGACGACGGCGCCGGCGCCGGTGCCGGTGCCGGTGCCGGTGCAGGTGCAGGCGCAGGCGCAGGTGCAGGTGCAGGTGCAGGTGCAGGTGCAGGTGCAGGTGCAGGTGCAGGTGCAGGTGCAGGTGCAGGTGCAGGTGCAGGTGCAGGTGCAGGCGCGGGTGCGGGCGCGGGCGCGGGCGCGGGTGCGGGTGCGGGCGTCGGGGCGGGGCCGCCTTGGGGCAGCTCGGGTCCACTGCTGTCGCCACCACCGCCGCAGGCTGACAGGTAGACACAGATCATCAGTTGCGCCAACAGCGCGACACGGCGGTGGGATGCAGACATGCGAGACGCTCTTCGAGATCGGCCCACGGCGGGCGTCACTTCTTGTCGGCGTTCGCGGGCATCCCGCGCAGGGTGCGGGATGCTTCAGTCGTAACAACTGATTGCCGCGGGTCACCGCGGCGGTCTGGTCAGTCCACTTTGGCGCCGCTGGCCCTGACGATGGGACCCCAGCGGGTGACCTCGGCCCGGATGGAAGCGGCCATGTCCTCCGGCGTGCCGGCGATGATGCTGTAGCCCAACTCGGTCATGCGCTTGACGAACGCGGGCGACCGGCTCGCCTGCACCGCCGCCGCATTCAGCCGGGCCACGATGTCCGCTGGCGTGCCGGCCGGCACCATCAGGCCAAACCAGACGCCGGACTCGTAGCCCGCGACACCCGCCTCGGCCACCGTGGGCACGTCCGGCAGCGTCGGGTCGCGGCGGGCACCGGTGGTGGCCAGCGCGCGCAGCTTGCCGGCGCGGATATGCGGCAAGGAAGATGGAATGTTGTCGAACATCATGTGCACCTGGCCGCCCAGCAGGTCGGCCACCGCAGGCGCGTTGCCCTTGTAGGGCACGTG
>JBJXHB010000353.1:0-10899 GCA_046160725.1 Aquabacterium sp. | reverse complement strand
CACCGGCACCACGGTCGAGGTGCAGGAGCTGTTCTTCGCCACGCCGGCGCGGCGCAAGTTCCTCAAGAGCGCGGCCACCGAATTCGGACACTGTCTGGAGGCCGTGCGGCGCCACGCGCTGGCGCGGCCGGACGTGGGCTTTGCGGTCTGGCACGAGAACCGGCTGGCGGCACAGTGGCGGGCCGGCGACCCGCAGCGCCGTCTGGGCGACGTGCTGGGCCCCGACTTCCTGGCCGGCAGCCTGCTGGTGCCACCCTACCTGGCCGGCCCGATGCGCCTGGGCGGCCGGGTCACCGTGCCGCAGGCGGCCCGGGCCCGCGCCGACCAGCAGTACACCTATGTCAATGGCCGGTTCGTGCGTGACCGGCTGATCGGCCATGCCGTGCGCAGCGCATTCGAGGACGTGCTGCATGGCCAGCGCCAGCCCGGCTGGGTGCTGTTCATCGAGATCGCGCCGGACGCCGTGGACGTCAACGTGCACCCGACCAAGATCGAGGTCCGGTTCCGCGATGCCCAGCCGGTGCACCAGGCGGTGCGGCGGGCAGTCGAGCAGGCGCTGGCCGTACCGCGGGCCGGGCAGGTGGCCGATGCGAGCCTGTTGGCGGCCGCGGATGTCGGCGACGGCCCGACGCATCAGGACATCGGCTCAGCGACGGGTGCAGCCAGCGCCTTCCGCGGTGCGCCGTTCATGCCGCTGTCCAACCAGCGCCAGGGCCACCTGGTGCTGGCCGACGCGGCATTGCTGTATGCCAGCGAGCCCGTTGCGGCCTGGCCAGCGCGGCCCACGTCTGTTGCGCAGCCTGACCCCCACAACGCGGCCCACACCGGTGGCACCGCCGACTGGCCACTGGGGCGGGCCATCGCCCAGCTCGGCGGCATCTACCTGCTGGCCGAGAACGCCCAGGGTCTGATCGTGGTCGACATCCATGCCGCGCATGAACGCATCGTGTACGAGCGCCTGAAGGCCGCGCGTGCCACCGCCGCACCGCTGGCCCAGCCGCTGCTGATACCCGCCAGCTTTGCCGCGAGCGCGCTCGAGCAGGCCAACGCCGACAGCCATGCCGTCACCCTGGCCGCGCTGGGCCTGGAGCTGTCGGTCCTGGCACCGGGCGTGCTGGCGGTGCGCAGCCGACCGGCGGCCCTGCCGGATGCCGACCCGGTGACCCTGGCCCGCGCGGTACTGGGCGCGCTGGCCGAGCAAGGCGATGCCGATGCGGCCCGGGTGCTGGAGCGAGCCCATGACGAGATCCTGTCGACCATGGCCTGTCACGGCGCGGTTCGGGCCAACCGCGCCCTGACGCTGCCCGAGATGGACGCGCTGCTGCGCGAGATGGAGCGCACCGACCGCGCCGACCAATGCAACCACGGCCGGCCGACCTGGCGGCCCATCACGCTCAAGGAGCTGGATGCCTGGTTCCAACGCGGCCGCTGACGCCCAGCCGGCGGCCCTGGTCATCGCCGGCCCCACGGCCAGCGGCAAGAGCGCCCTGGCCATGGCCGTGGCGCAGCGCCTGCCCTGCGAGATCATCAGCATGGACTCGGCGCTGGTCTACCGGGGCATGGACATCGGCACGGCCAAACCCACGTCAGCCGACCGGGCACAGGTGCCGCACCACCTGATCGACATCCTCGATCCCTCCCAGGCCTACTCGGCGGCACGCTTCGTCGCCGATGCGACGGCGCTGGTGGCCGACATTCGCTTGCGCGGGCGGCATCCGCTGCTGGTGGGCGGCACGATGATGTACCTGCATGCGCTGCAGCGCGGGCTGGACGTGATGCCGGCGGCCGATGCCGACATCCGGGCGGCGCTGGACGCTGACGCCGCGACCCGTGGCTGGCCGGCCCTGCATGCCGACCTGGCCCGGCTGGACCCACCGACCGCAGCCCGACTGGCCCCCAACGACGCCCAGCGCATCCAGCGCGCCCTGGAGGTCTTGCAGGTCAGCGGCCAGCCGATGTCGGCCTGGCACACCGGTGCCGGCGCGCGACAGGGGCCGGTCTGGCCGCTGCTGACGCTGGAGCCGCAGTCCAGGGCCTGGCTGCATGCCCGAATCGCACGGCGCTTTGATGCCATGCTGGACGCAGGCTTGGTTGATGAAGTCCGCGCCCTGCAGGCCCGCGGCGACCTGCAGGCCGGGTTGCCATCGATGCGCTGCGTCGGCTATCGCCAAGCCTGGGAGGCGCTGGACCAGGGCGCGCTGCCGCAGCTGCGCGAGCGTGGCATCGCGGCCACCCGGCAGCTGGCCAAGCGCCAGCTCACCTGGCTGCGCGGCATGGCGCGCACCACCATCGCCTGCGACGGGCCGGATGCTCAGGCGCTGGCGCTGGACCGGGCCATCGAGCTCTTGAACTAGCGCGGGTCTGGCCGCCATCGGCTGCGTCACTCGCCACCGCTCCTGACCGCCCTGGCCCGCGCGCAGCGCTGCGGCATGATGCCGCCATGCTGCTGCGCGTCACCGGGCTGTCCAAGCGCTACGGAAACACCCCCATCTTCACCGGCGTCGGGCTTGAACTTGACGCCGGTGAGTGCGTTGCGCTGCTCGGCGAGTCGGGTGTCGGCAAATCCACGCTGCTGAACTGCATCGCGGCGCTGGAGCCGGCCAGCGCCGGCGAGATCCATCTGGACGGACAGTCCGTGCTGGCGCTGAGCGAGCCGGCGGGCGCGACGCTGCGCCGCGAGCGCGTCGGCTTCGTCTTCCAGGCTTTCCATCTGTTGCCGCATCTCAGCGTGCACGACAACGTCGGGCTTCCCTTGCGGCTGCTCGGGCGCCGCGATGAGGACCGCATCCACACACTGCTGCAGGCCTGCGAGCTGGACGGGTTGGGCCATCGGCTGACCGGCGAGCTGTCGGGCGGGCAGCAGCAGCGGGTCGCGCTGGCGCGCGCCCTGGTGCATCGGCCCGCGCTGATACTGGCCGACGAACCCACCGGCAACCTGGACCCACGCCAGGCCGACCGGGTGCTGGACCTGCTGCTGCGGCTGGTGCGCGACGAGCGCGCCGCCTGCCTGCTGGCCACCCATTCCGAGCGCGCCGCGGCGCGGGCCGACCGGCGGCTGCGGCTGCTGAGCGACGGCTGCGTCGCCGCATGACCTGGCCCACATGGCCCTGACGCTGCGCCTGCTGCACTTGAGCCTGCTGCAATGGCGGCACGAGGCCGGCCGCCACCTGGCACTGTTGGCCGCGTTGACCCTGGGCGTGGCGCTGGCCGCGGCGGTGCACCTGGTGAACCAGGCCGCGCTGGATGCCTTCGGCCGCGGTGTCACCGCCCTGCATGGCGAGCCGGACGCGTCGATGCGCAGTGGCCCTGCGGGCTTTGACGAGGCCTGGTATCAGCGGGCGGCCACCGCGGACGGCGTGCAGGCAGCCATGCCGATGCTGGAGCTGCGTACCCAGGCGCGCGCGCCCGGCGGCGCCGTGATCGCCCTGCGCGTTGTCGGCGTCGATGCGTTGACGCTGGCCGGCACCGCGCCGGCGCTGATGCCGCAACCGGCGTCGGCCGCCCGCGCTGACCGGCTGGCGGTACTGCAGCCGCAGCAGGTGTTTCTCAATGCTGCGGCGCGGCGCGCCCTGGGCCTGGCCGAAGGGCAGTCGATCGATTTGCAGGCCCAGGGACGCTGGATGACCCAGGCGATGGCCGGTCAGGTCGCGGCCGAAGGCGCGCCGATGGCCGTGATGGACGTCGCCGCGGCACAAGCGCTGTTCGGCATGCCCGGGCGCCTGACCCGGATCGACCTGCGCCTGGCACCGGCGGTGACGCTCGCGACGGTGCAGGCCGGGCTGGGCCGCCACGCCGACTGGGACTGGGCCACGCCGCAAGACGATTCGCGCCGTGCCACCGGCGTCTCGCGGGCCTATCGTGTCAACCTCACGGTGCTGGCCCTGGTGGCCCTGGTGGTCGGCGGTTTCATGGTGTTCACCGTCCAGTCGCTGTCCGTGGCGCAGCGAGCGCGCCAGCTGGGCCTGATGGGCGTGCTCGGCCTGGATGCCGCCGGGCGCCGCCGCTGGCTGCTGGCCGAGGCCCTGCTGATCGGCAGCGTCTCATCCCTGCTCGGCCTGGCACTGGCACGGGCGCTGGCCGCCGCCGCACTGCACTGGCTGGACGGCGACCTCGGCGCCGGCTGGTTCAGCAACCAGGGCCAGGCCGTGCCGGCGGCGCCGGCGGCCATGGCTGCCTTCGGCGCGCTGGGCATCGGTGCCGCGCTGGCCGGCGCGCTGCTGCCGGCCCGGCGCGCGCAGGCCTTGCGGCCGATGCAGGCCCTGCGCAACGGACTGCCGCCCGGCGGCGGCGGCTGGCCGGCACCCCTGGGCCTGGCCCTGCTGGGCGCGGGTGTGCTGCTGGCGCTGTTGCCCCCGATCGGTGACGTGCCGGTGGCCGCCTATGCCGCGGTGGCAGCGCTGCTGGTCGGTGGCATCGCGCTGGTGCCGGCGGGTGTGCGCCTGCTGCTGGCGCCCTGGCGCGCACCGCTGGCCGCCGTGCCCTGGCTGGCCCTGCAGCGAGCGCGGCAGGAGC
The DNA here is from genome assembly GCA_046160725.1 of Aquabacterium sp. Classification (GTDB taxonomy): domain Bacteria; phylum Pseudomonadota; class Gammaproteobacteria; order Burkholderiales; family Burkholderiaceae_C; genus JBJXHB01. Next base: position 6,387 of record JBJXHB010000353.1, on the reverse strand, counting down.
GCGGTGCCGCGGTGTCGATGACCGCGGGCGTCGTGGCCAGCGTCGCGCTGTCGGCCGCGCTGCTGGTGATGGTGTCCAGCTTCCGCGGCAGCGTCCAGCAATGGCTGGACGATGTGCTGCCGGCCGACCTCTATGCCCGCACGGTGGGTGGGCCGTCCGTGGCGGGCCAGGCCGGCTTCGACGAGCGGCTGCTGCAGGCGCTGGCCGCGCTGCCGGGTGTCCGGGCCGTGCAAGCCAGCCGCAGCCTGCCGCTGGCGATGCAGCCGGACCAGCCGCCGGGCACGCTTCTGGCAAGGCCCCTGCCCGAGCCGGCCCGCAACCTGCCGATGCTGGGCGCCACGATGCCGGCACCGCCCGGGCGCGTCGCGGTCTACGTCAGCGAGCCGTTTGCAGCGTTGCACCGGCTGGGCGTCGGCGATCGGCTCGACCTGCCGCTGGCCGGGCAGCGGCTGCCGATCCAGGTCTGCGGCGTGTGGCGCGACTATTCGCGGCCTGCCGGCGCGATGGCGATGGCACTCGACGCCTATGTCCAGGCCACCGGCGACCGGCGCCGCAACGAACTCGCCCTTTGGCTGGCGCCTGACGTCGACGCCCAGGCGGTCGAGGCCGCCGTCCGCGGCCTGATGCCCGATTCCGGTGCGCTGGAGTTCGCCGCCACGCAGGCGCTGCGGCGCGAGTCACTGCGCATCTTCGACCGCAGCTTTGCGGTCACCCATGTGCTGCAGGTGGTGGCGGTCGCCATCGGCCTGGCCGGCGTGGCCGCCGGCCTGTCGGCCCAAGTGCTGGCGCGACGCCGCGAGCTGTCGATGCTGGCCCATCTCGGCCTGGCACGCCGACAGCGCCTGCAACTGGTCCTGATGGAGGCCGGCACCTGGCTGGCCGCCGGCGTGCTGGCCGGGCTGCTGCTGGGCGCGGCCATCAGCCTGGTGCTGGTCTGGGTGGTCAACCCACAGAGCTTCCACTGGACCATGGACCTGCAGTGGCCGGCGGGCCGGCTGGCGGCGCTGGGCGTCGGCGTCTGGGCCGCAGGCATGGTGGCGGCGGCGGTGGCGGCCGCGGCGGTGATGCGGCAGCCCTTGGCACAGGCCGTGCGAGAGGACGAGGCGTGATCGGCGGGCGCCGCCGCTGGTTGGCCGCGGTCCTGGCCAGTGCGCTGGGCCGGCCGGGAGCAGCCGCCGGTGCCGAGCCAACGCCCAGCGTCGTGCGCGGCCGGGCGCTGCGATTCCCACGCGACCATGGCCTGCACGATGAGGCCCGCATCGAATGGTGGTATCTGACCGGCCGCCTGGCCGACGCCGCCGGTCAGACGACCGGATTCCAGGTCACGTTCTTCCGCGCACGCACAGGTATCGCCGATGCCGGTGCCGGCCGGCTGACGCCGACGCACCTGCTGTTTGCCCATGCGGCCCTCACCGAGGCCGGGCCTGGCCGGCACCGCCATGCCGCGCGCCTGGCCCGGCACAGTGGCGACGGCGCGGTTGGCAGTGCCTTGGCCACACGGGCCAACACCGACCTGCGTCTGGGCCCCTGGCGACTTCGCCGTGACGCCCGGGATGGGGCCTATCACGCCGCCCTGGCGCCGGAACGCGACAACGACATCGGGCTGGACCTGCGGCTGGCGACCACCCAGCCGGTGTTGTTGCAGGGCGAGGCGGGCTGGTCGCACAAGGGCGGGCCAGCGGCCAGCCACTACTACACCCAGCCGCAACTGGCCGCCGCCGGCCGGGTGCGGCGCGCCGACGGCCAATGGACAACAGTTCAGGGCCGAGCCTGGCTGGACCATGAGTGGAGCGATGCGCTGATGCCCGACGGCGCCGTCGGCTGGGACTGGATCGGCATGAACCTGGACGACGGCAGCGCACTCACGGCCTTTCGCCTGCGCGCCGCCGATGGCCGGGTGCTGGGCGCTGGCGGCAGCTGGCGCGCGCCGGGCGGTGCGGTGCAGGCTTTCGACGCAGATGCCGTGCGCTTCATGCCGCAGCGGTCATGGCGCAGCCCGGCCACCGGCGCCGCCTATCCCGTCAAATGGCAGGTGCTGACCCCGGCCGGCCACTGGCATGTCAGCAGCGTGCTGGACGCCCAGGAGATGGACGGCCGTGGCAGCACGGGGACGATGTACTGGGAGGGCCTGGCCGAGCTGCGGCGTGCCGATGGCAGCTTGGCGGGTCACGGCTATCTGGAGATGACCGGCTATGCCGGGCCTCTGAGGCTGTAGCGGCAGCGCAGGCCGGCAAGCCGGCGCAACGAGCCTACCGCGCCGCCTTGGACGGCAACTCGCCGCTGCGGCGCTGCTGAATGGGCGCGGCCCGGACGCAGTTGCGCCCGGCCTCGCGCGCGGCCTGCAAGGCCACGCCCGCATCACGCACCAGGTCGTCCAGCGACGGCGTCTTCGGCCCGGTCGACGCGACACCGACGCTGACCGTGGTGCGCACCGCCTCGCCCTTGACCCGCACCACCGTGGTCTCGATGGCCGACCGCAGGCGCTCGGCTACGTCGAGCGCGCCCAGCGGGTCGGTGCGTGGCAGGTAGACGGCCAGACCCTCGTCGCCGAAGCGGGCCAGCAGGTCTGTCTGGCGCAAGGTCTGGGCGGCCTGGCCGATGACGTCGCGCATCAAGGTGTCGACCGGCTCGCGGCCGTGCGCCTTCTGCAACGACGGCAGATGGTCGGCGTCCAGCAGCAGCATGGCCGCATCCTCGCCATGGCGCTGGCAGCGGGCCCACTCGCGCTGCGCGGCGACCAGGAACTGGCGTCGGTTCTGCGCCGCGCCCGGGCCGGCCGGCTGGGCCAGGTCGGACAGCACCTGGGCCGTGCGCTCCAGCCGGGACATGAAGGCCAGAACCAGCACGCCCGCCAGCGGCGTGACGACCGCCGCGACGGCGGCCGCGAGGACCGCCCCCGGAAGAATCTGCTCAGGCCGCACGGCGATCAGTGCGCCCGCAGCGACCGCGGCCGCGAAGACCGACATGACCAACGTCAGCAGCAACAAGGCGCCCGGCACGCCCAGGCGTGAGGCCAGGCGCAGGCTGCGCGACGAGATGGGCTGCGACGGCTTCATGGCGGCGCTCTTGAATCAAGGCGCCTGATTCCATCACAGCGGGCTGCCGCCGTGTCACCCTGAATGCGGGTGTCGCTGCAACACCGTGTGAAATCCGGCAGCCGGCCCCCGGCAGCAGCAGGGTACCGGCATCACCGACGCCGCGGCCTCAGGCCGGCGCCTGCCGCCGCCTTGCCATCCAGCCCACCGCCACCAGGCCCGCGGCCATCAGTGCATAGGTGCCCGGCTCCGGCACTGGCACCGGCGTCACCGCCTCCGTCACCCGCAGCACCACCCGGTCCAGCGCCAGGTCGTAGATCACGTCGAAGGCGCCGGTGCCGAAGTTGCTCAGCGTCACGCTGGCGAAGCTGCCACTGAGCTGACCCGTCGCATCAAGGATCACCACCTCGTCACCCACGCCCAGACTGCAGTTGCCCAGGCAGGACAGCGCCAGCGTGCCGTTCAGCGCCACGTTGCCGTTGACCAGCAGCAGGTCGTGGTCCAGCAGGCTGGTCAGCTCGGTGTCCAGCGTGCCCTGCGTCGACTGCAGCAGGTTGCCGTTGATCGTCAGCGTCCCCGCCGACCCGCCCGGTGCCAGGTGGCCGTTGTTGGTCAGCGTGCCGGCCAGGTTGAACGCGCCGGTTCCCATCAGCGTGCCGGCATTGGTGAAGTTGGTCGGCAAGGCGATGGCGCCCGTGCGCACATCCATGGTGCCGGCGTTGCTCAGGATGAGGCCGGCCAGCGAGCTGACGCCGGCGCCGCCGGTCTTGACCAGCAGCCCGTTGTTGTCCAACCGGGGCACGCCACCAAAGTTGTGCGTCATGCTGCCGTCGTCGGAGAACTCGAAACGGCCGTTGTTGGTGAACAGCGAACTGCCGCCTTGCAGCACGGCCGTGGTGGCCCAAAGGAAGCTGCCATTGTTGACAATGTCCGAGCCGACCTGGCGCTTGGCTGCGCCACCGGTGCCCGTCATGGTCGCGCCGGACTGGATCTCCCAGGCACCGTTCAGGTCGCCACCCTCGTATCCGACCTGGCCGGCCAGGCGCCCTCGGGACCCCGAGTTGCCGTCGCCGCCGGTCTGGGTGCCGCTGACGAAGCGCAGGTTGTCGGACTGGATGACATCGACAAACCGCGCACTGCCCGTCACGGCGTTGTTGCCGATGAAGCGCGTGCCGCCGTTGAACCGGTTTGAGCCGCCGGTGTAGACGATGGCGCTGCCGGCATCGGCCTCGAACCTGCCGCCGTCGCTGGTCAGGACCACGTTGCCCAGCGTCAGCGTGGCATTGTTGGTCGCCCGGACGGTGCCGGTGCTGCTGTTGGTGTAGACCGGCTGGCCGCCGAAGTTATGCTGGAACAGCGCACTCTCGGTCACCTCCAACAGCGCGTTGTTGGTGAACGCCGAGCTGCCACCTTGCAGCGTGGCCGTGGTCGACCAGCGGAAGGTGCCGTTGTTGATGATGTCCGAGCCGACCTGGCGCTTGGCGGTGGCGCCGGTGCCTGTCATGGTCGAGCCGGACTGGATCTCCCAGGCGCCGTTCAGGTCGCCGCCCGCGAAGCCCACCTGGCCAGCCAAACGTGCCCGGGACCCTGGGCTGCCGTCGCCGCCGGTCTGCGTGCCGCTGACGAAGCGCAGGTTGTCGGACTGGATGACATCGACAAACCGCGCATTCCCCGTAACGGCGTTGTCGCCAATGAAGCGCGTGCCGCCGTTGAACCGGTTCGAACCCCCAGCGTAGACGATGGCGCTGCCGGCATGGGCCTCGAACGTGCCGCCGTCGCTGGTCAGCACGACACCGCCCAGCGTCAAGGTGGCATTGTTGGTCGCACGGACTGTGCCGCTGCTGCTGTTGGTGTAGGACGGCTGGCCGCCGAAGTTGTGCTGGAACAGCGCACTCTCGGTCACCTCCAGCAGCCCGTTGTTGGTGAACGCCGAGCTGCCGCCCTGCAGCGTGGCCGTGGTCGACCAGCGGAAGGTGCCGTCGTTGACGATGTTGGAGCCGTTCTGCCGCTTGGTGCCGCCTCCGGTGGCCGTGACCGTCGTGCCGGCCGCAAAGGTCCAGCCGCCGGTCAGGTCGCCGCCGCTCCAGCCGACCTGGCCCGACGACAGGCCGGCACCACCGGTCAATTTGGCGCCGCTGGCACTGTGGGTACCGCCGGTGAGATGCAGGTTGTCGGCCTGGAAGTTGCCGGCGAAAGACGACCCTGCGGCCAGGCGGACCTGCCCCGCGCCGGTGAAGCGGGAGCCGGCATTGAAAACATTGGCGCCGGCATTGAAGACGATGTCACCGACCTGGGCATCGATCAGGCCGCCGTCGTTCTGGAAGCGCCAGCTGCCGACGTTGGTGGTCGCGCCGGCCGACTTGCGGAAAGTGCCGGTGTTGAGAAAGGTCGGTTGGCCACCAAAGGCGTGGACAAACGAGTTCGTGTCCGACTCCGACTGCCAGACGCCGCTGTTGACCACCAAGGCGCTGCCGCCTTGCAGGACGTCGGACTGCCAGCGCACCAGACCCTGGTTGGTGAACAAGCCGCCGACAAAGCGCTTGGTGCCGCCGGCCTGGATGAACAAGGTGTCGCCCAGCAACAGGGGCTCGGGCGCGGTGACCCCGGAGACGAAATCGCCCGTGGTCCAGAAAAAGTCAATGGCATAAGCCGGCGCGGTACAAGCGACAGCGGCGGCCAGCGCCAACGCGCTGCGGCAGGCGTTGAGGCGGTGGGTTCGGGAAGGCTTGCGCATGGCGGCTCTCCTGGGGTGTGTTTGGAAGTCGGTGCCCGGTGTCGCGTAGGCGCCCGTCGGGATGCCCTCGCAAGACCACCCCTGCATCCTTGATCCACACAGGATGTGCCACTACCCATGAACAGGGGGATCCACCGCCCGATCCCCCGCAAATGAGGGGGTGCGCCATCCCTCATGCGGCCGACGGCAGCCGGGCGCCTGGCCGACAGCCTGCACCCGGCTGATGCCAGCCGACAGCGTCAGCCGGCGATGCGGCGCCGGCGGGCCATCCACCCCACCGCCGCCAGGCCCGCAGCCATCAGCGCATAAGTGCCCGGCTCGGGCACCGGTACCGGCGTCACCGCCTCCGTCACCCGCAGCACCACCCGGTCCAGCGCCAGGTCGTAGATCACGTCGAAGGCGCCGGTCCCGAAGCCGCTCATCGTCACCTGCGCAAAGCTGCCCGACAGCTGCCCCGTCGCGTCCAGGATCACCACCTCGTCACCCACCCCGAAACCGCAGTTGCCCAGGCAGGACAGCGCCAGCGTGCCGTTCAGCGCCACGTTGCCGTTGACCAGCAGCAGGTCGTGGTCCAGCAGGCTGGTCAGCTCGGTGTCCAGCGTGCCCTGCGTCGACTGC
>JBJXHB010000352.1:0-4993 GCA_046160725.1 Aquabacterium sp. | reverse complement strand
CACTGAGCCGCACCATGCCTGTCATCGCCGTCCACCACCCCCTGGTCCGACACAAGGTCGGCTTGCTGCGCGAGCACGACATCTCGACCAAGAAGTTCCGTGAGCTCACCAATGAGCTTGGTCGTCTCCTGTGCTACGAAGCCACCGCCGACCTGCCGATGGAGGCGGCCACGATCCAATGCTGGAGTGGTCCCATCCAGGTCGAGCAGATTGCCGGCCGCAAGGTGACACTGGTGCCCATCCTGCGGGCCGGGCTGGGCATGCTGGATGGCGTGCTGGACATGGTGCCCAATGCCAAGGTCAGCGTGGTCGGCCTGTCCCGCAACCACGAGACCCTTCAGCCCGAGCACTACTTCGAGCGCTTCGTCGGCCACCTCAGCGAGCGCACCGCCATCGTCCTGGACCCGATGCTGGCCACCGCCGGGTCGATGATCGCAACCGTGAACATGCTCAAGAAGAAGGGTTGCCTCGATGTCCGGGCGCTGGTGCTGGTGGCCGCGCCGGAGGGCATCCGGGCGCTGGAGAAGGCGCATCCGGATGTGCGCTGCTGGACCGCAGCCATCGACAGCCACCTGAACGAGGTCGGCTACATCATCCCGGGTCTGGGCGACGCCGGCGACAAGATTTTCGGCACCAAGGACGAGGGGTGAGCGCCATGCGTCAGCTGTTGTCGGGGCTGGCGGTGGTGGCGACGCTGGCCGCCAGCGTGGGTTGTACCCAGGAGCAGCAGAACCAGATCAAGCGCGACATCCAGAACTGGACCGGCACCGATGGCGTGCTCGAGGTCTATGCCGGAGAGAAGGTCGTGCGTCGGTTCCTCAAGATCGACAAGCTGTCCACCGCGCTGGGCACCAGCGATGGCAAGCCGCGCGACTACCGCTACGGCTATGGCGTGCTGGACGAGAACCTGAACGGCATCGCCGATTCCGGCGAGAAGCGGGTGTATTTCGAGGTCGGGACCTTCACGTCCTACGTCTTCTTCGAGAGCCCCCGCTAGCCTCGGATACCAAGCCTGGGCCGGCACCTCGGCCCAGCGCGGCGGTGGCTCCGCGCAGCCGCCCCTTGGGTACCATGTCGGCCCTATCAATGAAAGGGCGCGACCAGCGGCGCGCCGGAGTACACAGCTATGGCCATGGATGTGGTGGACTTCGAGATCAAGGGCTCGGAGATGCAGTTCGTCGAGGTGGAACTCGACCCGGGCGAGGCGGCCATCGGCGAAGCCGGCAGCATGATGTTCATGGACGCCGGCATTGGCCTGGACACCGTCTTTGGCGACGGCAGCAAAGGCGGTGGTGGTGGCTTCTTCGGCAAGCTGCTGGGTGCCGGCAAGCGCCTGGTGACCGGTGAGTCCTTGTTCACCACGGTCTACACCAACAACGTCAACCAGAAGCAGCGGGTCGCCTTCGCGGCGCCATACCCCGGCAAGATCCTGCCGATGAACCTGGCGCAGATGGGCGGCACGCTGCTGTGCCAGAAGGACGCCTTTCTGTGCGCGGCGCGCGGCGTCAGCCTGGGCATTGCCTTCCAGCAGAAACTGTCGGTCGGCTTCTTCGGCGGCGAGGGCTTCATCATGCAGAAGCTGGAGGGCGACGGCCTGGCCTTTGTCCATGCCGGCGGCACGGTGCTCAAGCGTGACCTGCAGCCGGGCCAGCAGTTGCTGATCGACACCGGCTGCGTGGTCGCCTATACGCCGTCGGTCAACTTCGAGATCCAGTACGTCGGCAAGATCAAGACCGCGCTTTTTGGTGGCGAGGGCCTGTTCTTCGCCCGCATGACGGGCCCGGGCACGGTGTGGATGCAGAGCCTGCCGTTCTCCCGCCTGGCAAGCCGGGTCTTCGCGGCGGCGCCGCAGCGCGGCGGCAGCCGCGAGGAGGGGTCGGTCCTGGGCGGCTTCGGCGCTGGTGGGTTGCTGGGGGGCGTGCTGGGTGGCGATGACGAATAGGCGGCGCTTCATTGCGAGGGCCGGCCTGGCCGCCGGCGCAGCGCTGTCGGGCCCGATCGACGCTGCGGCGGGCGGTCGCCGTCCGCACGAGGGCACACCGATCTATGTGCTGAACTCGCTCGACGCCACCGTCAGCATCATCGACCCGGCGCGCTGGGTGGAGGTTCGGCGCCTGGACGTCGGCAAGGAGCCGCATCACCTGTACCTCACGCCGGACGAGCGGCAGTTGCTGGTGGCCAATGCCGCCGGCAACTCGCTCAGCGTGATCGACCCGGTCAAGGGTGAGCTGCTGCGCACCTTGCGCGGCATCGTCGACCCTTACCACTTGCGGTTCTCGCCGGACATGCAATGGTTCGTCACCGCAGCCAACCGTCTGGACCATGTCGACCTGTACCGCTGGGAACCCAAGACGCCCGACAGCCCGCTGCGGCTGGTCAAGCGCCTGCCGGCACCCAAGACGCCCAGCCATTTGGCCATCGACTCGCGCAGCAGCGTGGTGTATGCGTCGCTGCAGGACAGCGACGAGCTGCTGGCCATCGACCTGGCGACACAGGCGCCGCGCTGGAAGCTGCGTTGCGGCCGCATGCCGGCCGACCTGTATCTCAGCCGTGACGACCAGCGCCTGTTCGTCGGCATGACCGGCGACAAGGTGGTGGAGGTGTACGACGTGTCGACACCGACGGCACGGCTGATGCGGCGCATCACCACCGGCGAGGGCGCTCATGCGTTCCGGGCCCGGGGCGACGGGCGTGGCCTGTTTGTCAGCAACCGCGTGGCCAACACCATCAGCCTGATCGATGTGCAGGCGATGGAGGTGGCCTGGTCGGTCGCCGTGCCCGGCGGGCCGGACTGCATGGACCTGATGGGCGACGGCCGAACGCTGCTGGTCAGCTCGCGCTGGGCGCGCAAGCTCAGCGTGGTCGACATCGACCAGCGCAAGGTGATGCGCCAAGTCGCCGTGGGCCGGTCGCCGCACGGCGTATGGACCCTGGACCATGCGCCGCGCACCTGAGCGGCTGCGTGGGGCGGGCCTCGCTGTCCTCGCCGTCCTGGCCGTGGCGGCGTCGGCGGCGGCCGGCGGCACCTGCAGTCGGCCGCTGTACCTGACCTTTGACACCGGCCACATGGGCGTTGCGCCCCTGGTGGCTGAGGTGCTGGCGCGGCACGACGTCAAGGCCACGTTCTTCCTGGCCGCCGAGCGCACCTTGGACGGCGGCCACAGCCTGGACGAAAAGTGGGCACCCTGGTGGCGGCAGCGGGCCGCCGAGGGGCATGCCTTTGCGTCGCACACCTGGGACCATGGCACATGGCAGGCCGACACCCCCGTCGGGTTCCGGGTCCGGCCGTCGCAGGGGCCGCAGGCCGGCAAGACCATCGACTTGACGCCAACGGCCCTGTGCGCCGAGCTGGCGCGCCCGGAGCAGCGCCTGCGCGAGATGACCGGCCAGGCCATGCTGGCGCTGTTTCGCGCACCGGGCGGACGCACCAGCGAGCGGCTGCTGGAGGCTGCCCGCGGCTGCGGCTGGCAGCACGTGGGCTGGAGCCCGGCCGGCTTCCTGGGCGACGAGCTGCCCAGCGACCGCTTCCCCAACGAGGCGCTCAGGCAGCGTGCCCTGCGCGACATCCGCGCCGGTGACATCCTGCTGGCCCATCTCGGCATCTGGTCACGGCGCGACCCCTGGGCGCCGGCCGTGCTGGAGCCGCTGATCGTCGGCCTCAAGGCGCGAGGCTTCTGCTTCGCCACGCTGCGTGACCATCCGGTGCATGGCCGCGCCGGCCAGCGCTGAGCCTGAAGCCATGCTGGATGCCCTGGCGCAAGGCTTCGGCAACGTGCAGCAGGCGCTGTTCGAGGGGGTGCTGCAACCCATCATGCTGGCCCTGGGCATGGCCAACCTGCTGGCCGAGGGCTACCGGGCCAGTGGCTGGCTGCTGGTGGGGCTGGTCCAGATCGGCGTCATGCTGCTGCTGTTCCGCGCACTGGAGCGCTGGCGGCCGGTCGAGGCGGTGGTCGACCGCGCCGCGGTACGCGAGGACATCCTGTACACGCTGATCCACAGGCTGGGTCTGTTCCGGGTGGTGCTGTTCCTGAGCGTCGACCCCCTGTGGGACGCCGTGGTGGGTCAGCTGCGGCTGGCCGGCTGGCCGACGGCGTCGCTGGACGACATCTGGCCTGGCGTCACCGACCAGGCCTGGGTGGCGTTCCTGCTGTACCTGGTGCTCTTCGACGCGGTGGACTGGCTGCTGCACCGGGCCCAGCACCACTTTGGCTGGTGGTGGGCCTTGCACGCACTGCACCACAGCCAACGCCAGATGACGCTATGGAGCGACAACCGCAACCATCTGCTGGACGACCTGCTGCGCGACAGCCTGTTTGCGTTGCTGGCCATCGCGATCGGCGTGCCGCCGGGGCAGTTCGTGGCGCTGGTGGCGGTTACCCAATTGATCGAAAGCCTGTCCCATGTGAACGCGCGGCTCGATTTCGGACCGGTATTCGGCCGTTTGTTAGTTAGCCCACACTATCACCGCGTGCACCATGCAATCGGGATCGGGCATGAGGCCAGCGGCCCGCGCGGCGGACCGGGCACCCTGGGCGGCTGCAACTTCGCGGTGCTGTTCCCGATCTGGGACATCCTGGGCCGCACCGCGCATTTCGATCCGCCGGGCACGCCCGACAGCCCGACCGGCATCCGCGACCAGCTCGACGGCCGCGACTACGGCCGCGGCTTCTGGGCCCAGCAGTGGCTGGGGCTGCGGCGGCTGGTGGACCGGCGCGCCGGGTTGCCGGCGGAGGGGAACGGTGGTACTGCGGTGTGAGTCGGTGGGGCGGTGGGGCCGATCCGCTGGATGCGCTGGTGGGGATGATCAATATGAACGGGCGGGTGAACGATCCGCAGATCGGGCGGTTCATGAGTGCAGAGACTATCGCCTGGGCCTGACCTGCGAGCGCGAAAGAAAGCCGCCGCGATCCCGCGTGATCGTTCCATCGAGCGACGCAGCCCCTGCACTGCCGTCTTTCGCGGCCAAGGTATTTTGTGCGTACAATCAGACTCG
>JBJXHB010000351.1:0-7812 GCA_046160725.1 Aquabacterium sp. | reverse complement strand
CCCGCAGCGATGGGTCGGCGTCGAACAGGTGGCCATAGAAGAGTGCGGCCGCCGTGTCGGCGATGGGTGCGACGGCGGCAAAGCTGCTGCGCACGAGTGCGGTCTGTTGGGGCGTCATGGTGGTCCTCGGTTGGAAAGCGATGGACCGAATGATGCGCAGACGGGGTTTCAGCCCCGCTTCCCGGGCGCCGCGGCCCGGTTTCAATGGTTGCCGCCCGTCCGGCGGCGTGGGTGCCCTCAGCGTGCGCCGCCCGCGGCAACGGCACCCAGCGCATCGGCAAAGGCCCGGATCACCGGCTCCAGGATCTCCGGGCCGGTGGCGGCCGCGGTGTCGGCCGGCGTATGGAAGAAGGTATGCCCGCCGGCCATGCCCATGAAGTGGCCGTAGCCGGCCGCGCGGACCTCGCGCAGCTCGCCGATGGCCGCCTGGGCGCCCGTCAGGCGCCGCGCCTTGATCGCGCCGAAGTGCTGCTCGACCACCGGCGCCAGCGACTCCGATGCATTCACGAAGCGCAGCCGGCTGTCGACCTGGCCATCGCTCACCCACCGGTCGCCCTCGCGCCGCCAGCCGTAGCAGGCCAGTGAGGCGCCGAAATGCGCCCAGGCCGCGACAGTCTCGGGCCTGGGTGCCGCCGACCGGATGAAGTGCTCCATGCCGCCATGCCCGATCTCGTGGCCGGCGGTGGCCACGAAGACCAGGTCCACGTCCCGCAGGCGCTCGCCGGCGATGCGGGCCATGGCCAGGAAGCCGGCAATGCCGGGGCCGCGCTCGCAGGTGCTGACGTCCCAGCTGGTGACCGGTGTCGACACCACGATGGCCCGGCCCTTGCCGCGGTCCAACCGGCCGATGACATTGCGCCCGCGCACGTTGCGCTGCAGGCTGCCGTCGATATCGATGTCCACCGACGTGCCGGCGGACTCGGCGGCGTCGAGCAGCGCGCCATGGCGGCCCGCGACCAGGATCACCGGCACCGGCCAGGGCGGCTCGGTCTGCGACACGTTGTAGGTGTAGATCTCGCCGCTGGGATGGTCGATGGTCAGCAGCACCGCGGCCGGCTTGCGCGCGAAGGCGGCCTCCAACGCCTGGCGGTGGGATGCGTTCAGGTATGCGCCCTGATCGAAGGGCACCGACACGCGCACACAGGCACCCTCGGCCGATGCGCCCGCGGCCGTGCCCGCGGCCCCGCGGGGCGCGATGCGAGCGCTCAGGCTGAAGCGCTCGGCGCCGTCGGGCATCCACCAATGCGGCAGCACCGGCAGCTCCGTGCCGCCGATGCGCAGGCGGGCCTGGCGCAGCTGGTACTGCCGCGCCATCTCGAACGGCTGGTCGACCACCGCGAAGCCGGCGCGGGCCAGCTCGGTGCTGATCCAGTCGAAGGCCCGCTCCGCACCGGGCGAGCCGTAGCGGTGCACGCCGAAGCTCTCATAGCGCAGCACGTCGGCATACAGGGCGGCGCCGCTCAGGGCCTGCGCACCCGCAGCCGGGCTGGCGCCGGCCAGCAGGGCCGCCAGCGCCGTGGCGGTGGCGGGCAGGCATGGGAAGTCGCTCATGGGTGCGGCCCTTTCGTGATCGCCTTGGCACAGGCCCTGGATTCTGATGCCGGGATACGGCCGGCACCGCTGCCGCGACGTTTCGCGACCGTTGCGGCAGGTCCGTCGCACGGCGGCTGCCGCTGCGGCCGGCCGGCGACACCATGGCGCCACTGACACCCGTGAAGGAGCTGCATCATGAAGAACCGCAACGCCCTGGCCACCCTGTGGGCCACCACCGCCGTTGCGCTGCTGTCGGCCACGCTGCTGACGGCCGCGCCGCCCGCCGCCGCGCAGGACGGCTGTGCCCAGGTGGAGGTGCTCAACATCCGCCCGCAGCAGGGCCATCTGATGCTGGTGGCCTACGCCAGCGCCGACACCTGGCGCAAGCAGCCCCTGACCCAGCTGCGCCTGGCCGCAGGCGACAGCACCACGATGCGCTTTGCCGTCTGCGGCCTGGCCGGCGCCGGCGAGGTGGCGCTGATGCTGTTCCAGGACCTGGACAGCGACGGCCGCCTGGGCACCAATGTGGTCGGCATGCCGACCGAGCCCTGGGGATCGTCGGGCACGCCCGGCACCTTCGGCCCGAGCTGGGACACCGGCCGCGTCAAGCTGGACGGCAGGCTCATCGTGGTGAGGATGTCCCAATGAGCGCGCCCGCACACTGCCAAAACCCGAGCCGGATGACAACGCCTGACGGCCCAGCCTTGTCCAGCCGGCGCCAGCTGTTGATGGCCGGCGCCGCCGCGGCCGCCGCGCCGGCCCTGCTGCTGGGCAGCCCGGCGCAGGCTGCCGCCCGCGCCGCCGACTTTGCGGCCGCCGCTGCCAAGGACCCGCTGCTGACGCCGCTGCTGGGCGTGTCCGACACCTCCGGCGACCGTGACGGCGAGGCCCGCCTGCTGGGCCGCTGGCCGGCCGGGCTGCGTGGCCGCTTCTACCGCAACGGCCCGGCGCTGTACGAGCGCGCCGGCCAGCGCTACCACCATTGGTTCGACGGCGACGGCATGGTGCAGCAGTACCGCATCGGCGACGGCCGCGTGGTGCACCGCGGCCGCCTGGTGCACACCACCAAGCTGCGCCAGGAGCGCGAGGCCGGCCGCTTCATCGTCAACACGCTGGGCACCGGGTTTCCCGGCCAGCCGCCGGCCAGCGGGCCCGACAGCTTCAACACCGCCAACACCAATGCCATCGAGCATACCGGCCGGGTGCTGGCGCTGTGGGAGGGCGGCTCGGCATATGCCCTGCGCGCCGACGACCTGGCCACCACCGGCCCCGTCACCTGGCGCAACGACCTGGCCCAGGTGCCGTTCTCTGCTCACCCCAAGGTCGATGCCCGGGGCCACCTGTGGAACATCGGCAGCGCCGGCCGCAAGCTGGTGGCCTGGCACATCGACCCGGCCGGCGCATTGGCCCAAGTGCAGCTGACAGACTCGCCCTTCCCGGGCGGCATGGTGCACGACATGGCCGTTACGGCCCGCCACCTGGTGGTGCCGCTGCCGCCACTGAGGATGGACTTCATGGCGCCCACCGAGGGCGGCCGCCGCCGCTTTGCGATGACGCCGGGCGAGCCGCTGCCCATCCTGGTCATGCGCAAGGACGACCTGGCGCAGCAGCGGGTGTTCGAGTTGCCGCCGCAGATGGTGTTCCACATCGGCAATGCGCACGAGACGGCCGACGGCCAGATCATGCTCAGCTATGTCGGCGCGCCCGACGCCTGGTTCCTGGACCAGGGCGCGGTGGCGATGATGGCCGGCCGGCCAAACGACGGCGGGCGGTCGGATGCCTTCATGGCGCGGCTGGACATGGCCACCGGCCGGGCGCAGCTGCAGCGCCTGCCGGGCAGCGACGGCGGCGTGGAGTTTCCGCGCATGCACCCGGCGCGCGTCGGCATGGCGTCAAGGCAGCTGGCCTTTGGCGCTGCATGGGGCGATGGCGCCAGGCGCGCGATCGGCCTGTTCCACGGCGTGCAGCTGCTGGATACCGACAGCGGCCGCGTGCGCCGCTACGACTATGGCGCGCACCAGATCGTCGAGGAGCATGTCTTCGTGCCCAAGCCCGGCGGGCGCGGCGAACTCGACGCCTGGCTGCTGGGCACCACCTTCGACGCCCGGCGCCAGGCCACGGTCCTGAACCTGCTGGACGCCGCGCACATCGAGGACGGCCCGCTGGCGCAGGCGGTGCTGCCCTACTGGCTGCCACTGGGCTTCCACGGCAACTTCACGGGCTAGCGCTGGGCGCTTGCCAGGTGGGCCCTGGGCTGCTAAAGTGATATCACTTTGATTTCATTCGCGCATACCGATCAACCGGAGCCCATATGACTGCACCCGTCTCACACCCCGCCCACGAGCGCGCCGCGAATGCCACCAACGGCTATGCCATGGTCGGCCTGGGCCTGTTGCTGCTGGTCCTGGGCCTCTACACGTTGCTCCGCGTCCACCCGCTGCTCGGGGTGGCGGTGCTGCTGATCGGCGGCCTGGTGCTGGCCGGCCTGTACATGCTCAACCCCAACCAGGCCGCCGCGTTGACGCTGTTTGGCGCCTACACCGGCACCGACCGGCAGGAGGGCCTGCGCTGGGCCAACCCGCTGGCCAGCAAGCACAAGATATCGCTGCGCGACCGCAACCTGAACGCGCCAACGCTGAAGGTCAACGACCAGCGCGGCAACCCGATCGAGATCAGCGCGGTGGTGGTCTGGCGGGTGCGCGACAGCGCGCAGGCGCTGTTCCAGGTCGACGACTACGAGGCCTATGTGCGGGTGCAGGCCGAGGCGGCCATCCGCCACCTGGCCGCCTGCTATGCCTATGACGAAGGCGAGGACGTCGGCACCAGCAGCGTGACGCTGCGCGGCGGCCAGCAGGCCGTGGCCGAGGCCCTGAAGGTGGAGCTGCAGGCGCGCTTCACCGATGCCGGTGTGGATGTGCTGGATGCCAAGCTCAGCCACCTCGCCTATGCGCCCGAGATCGCCCAGGTCATGCTGCGGCGCCAGCAGGCCGAGGCCATCATCGCCGCGCGCACCAAGATCGTCCACGGCGCGGTGAGCATGGTCGAGGCCGCGCTCAAGGGCCTGAGCGAGCGGTCCATCGTCGAGCTGGACGACGAGCGCAAAGCCGCCATGGTGAGCAACCTGCTGGTGGTGCTGTGCTCGGACCGCGAGACGCAGCCGGTCATCAACGCCGGCACGCTCTACAGCTGAGCCCGCAGTCGAGCGACCGGCCCATGGCCAGCCCCGACAAGAAGGCCTTCGCGCTGCGCATCGACCCTGCCCTCTGGGCCGAGGTCGAGCGCCTGGCCGCCCAGGAACTGCGCAGCGCCAATGCACAGACCGAGCTGCTGCTGCGCGAGGCCCTGGCGCGCCGCGGCATCAAGCTGCCGGTGCCCCGGGGCCGGGCGCCGGCGCGTGAGCCGGGCGAGCCTGGCGGCCCGCTGCGGCCCTGACCGCCCATGAGGCAGCCCAGCAACCCGGTTGCAGGCCGCAGCGCCCTGGCGCAACATGGCAGGGCTGGAACCGGAGGTCACATGGGAGCGCACACCTGGGTGTTGTCCATCGCCGCGCTGGCATCGGCGCTGGCCCTGCCGGCCACGGCCCAGACCGACCGCGTGGTCGTCAATGCACAGCCGCTGACCGCCGCCACCCTGGCACAGCTTCAACGGCTGTATCCGGTGGCCATCGCGCCGGGACGCTACTGGTACGACGCCGTGTCGGGCCTGTACGGCGCCGAGGGCGGACCGCCGGCCGGGCAGATGGCGCCGGGCCTGGCGCTGGGTGGGCCGCTGCGGGCGGACGCCTCGCGCGGGACCATGCCGGTCTTCATCAACGGCCGCCAGCTCACCGAGGGCGAAGTGCGCTACATCGCCCTGTCCTGCCAGACCGCCGTGGCACCGGGCCGGTACTGGGTGACGGCCTGGGGCCTGGGCGGCTTTGAAGGCGGGCCTGCGGTCTTCAACCTGGCGCTGTGCCGCCCGCCGGGCGGTGGTGGCGGTGGTGGTGGTGGCGGTTCCAGCAGCCGGACCTGGTGCGACCCCAGCGGTGCCTGCACGTCAACCGGCATCCTCGGCAGCATCACCACGGCGCCGCGCTGACCCGGCCGCCAAGGGTCTGACCCGAGCAAAGCAGGTTCAGCCGGCGGCGTCGTACGCCTGCTTCAGCCAGACCTTGAGTGCTGCATCGATCTCAGCCGTGCTGCCAATGCGCGTGGTCGCGTTGCACATGCTGCCCGGAGGCTGCAGCTTGAGCCGAACGTGCGGTGCCAGATCCTTTGCGTTCAGGCCGATCTCGATGCTGTCCTTGGTGGCCGGACCCACCATTGCGAACTGCTTCTTGCGGCGCAGGCTGATGTAGGACTTCTTTGGCGCCTGCTCGAAGGACCCGAACCCGCGCACGACCGTCATCACCGCCTCGTGCAGTGGGCGCAGGCCCGCCTTGGCACCGGTGTAGATGGCATCCAGCGGGTCGCCCTCCTGGACAGGAGGTGCCGGCGCGGCCGCCGCCGGCGTGCCTGTGCCCAGGTCGGGCAGCGGCTTGTCCATCAAGTGCACGACGGTGTTGGCGTCACCGTAGCCGAGCTTGAACTGCTCCATCAGCCAGCTGCGCCTTTCGCCGTGCTTGACGGCGCCGCTTGCCACAACAGCGGCGCGCAGCTCCGCGATTGTCTTGCCGGTCTTGACCTGGATGTTCTTCAGTTGGGTGACGACGGCAGCCATTGGATCGGCCATGGGGTGTCTCCAATCATGGAAGGTTCAGCCGCCTTCCGGCGGCAGGCCCATTCTCAATCGTCGGCGATGGTGTTGCGCAGCACGCCGATCACGTCCACCTCCACCTCGACCACGTCGCCCGGTTGCATGAACACCGGCGGGGTGCGCCTGTTGCCGACGCCGCCCGGCGTGCCGGTGACGATCACGTCGCCCGGCCGTAGCGGCACGAAGCTCGAGATGTAGGCGATCTGCCGCGGGATGCTGTGAATCATCATGTCGGTGGTGGCGCGCTGCATCTCCTGGCCGTTGAGCCGGGTCACAAGCGACATCACGCGGCCAGGCGCGATATCGTCCGCGGTGACCATCCACGGCCCGAAGCCGCCGGTGCAGTAGAAGTTCTTGCCCGGCGTCCACTAGGCATGAAACGAGACGGTCGCGCCCTGGATCACGCCACGCTGGAGGATATCCGGCTGCTTGCACTGCGCAGAGTGCGCGAAGGCGAGAAGCCGTCGGCTGTGGTGAAGTCGCTTGGAATGAACCGTACGTCGATCTATCGCTGGCTGAAGGCCGCAGGAGGTCGAGGCAAGGGAGAGCGCGCGTTGGCGGCTCGCCCGGCCACGGGACGCCCCACCAAGCTCACGGCCGCGCAGCAGGTGCAGGTGTTTCGCTGGATCAACGGCAAGGATCCCAGGCAGTACGGCTTGGACTTTGGGTTGTGGACCCGCAATGTCGCGGCCACGCTGATCGAGCAGAAGTTCGGAGTCAGGCTGGGAGTCACGGCCGTGGGGAGGCTGCTGTCCCGTTTGGGCCTGACGCCGCAGAAGCCACTGCAGCGGGCCTACCAGCGAGACCCGCAGGCCATCGAGCGCTGGCAGCGCGAGACCTACCCAGGCATTGCGGCTGCGGCCCGGCAAAGTGGGGCCGACGTGTACTTCTGGGACGAGTCGGGATTCCGGGCCGACACCGTGCACGGCAAGACCTGGGCGCTCAAAGGCAAGACTCCCGTCATCCAGCGTCCCGGACAACGCCAGTCGATTTCGGCGGCCTCGGCCGTCAACGCCAAAGGCGGCTTCTGGTTTGCGACCTACCAGGGAGCAATGAACGCCGAACTGTTCATCGAGTTGCTCAAGAAGATGATGAAGGGTCGCAGCAAGCCGGTGCACCTGGTGGTCGACGGACTGCCCGCGCACAAGAAGTTGAACGTGCGCGAATACATCGCATCGACTCGGGGCAAGTTGACGATGCACCTCTTGCCGGGCTATGCGCCTGATCTGAATCCAGACGACCTGGTGTGGAGCCCCGTCAAGCGCACCGGTGTGGCTCGCAACCCGTTGCGGGCCGGCGAGAAACTGCAGCTTCGTATCGAACAGCAATTGCACGACGTGCAAAGAAGTCGTCGTCTTGTCCGTTCATGCTTCGGAACACCGTCTGTCGCCCATATTTCGGACTGCTGAGTAAAAGGCCCTAGGAGTCTGGGCGGCAGAAGGGAAGTCCCTGACTGCCGTTGAGGGCTGAGGTCCGTTTGGTGGCCATGGCCGCGAACTACCTCCCGTACGAACCGCAGCAGATGCTGCTGTTGCCCGAAGCGAT
>JBJXHB010000350.1:0-3938 GCA_046160725.1 Aquabacterium sp. | reverse complement strand
CCGGGCACCGGGTGCCAGCCCCGCACGCCCTGGCAGCGGCCCGGCCCTGGCCCACAAGTCCGACCGCAATCGCGGCCGCGGCAACCGCTGATGCCGCGCTGAGCGGCCGCATCCTTGGGTGCCCGGCCTTGCCGGCAGGCCCGCGCGCAACCGTGCCTTCCCTGGGGTGGACGCCGCAGCGCTGCTGCTAGCGTCGGCGCATGCCGCGCCTGCTGTGGCTCTTCGCTGCCGTCAACCTGGTCATCGGCACCAGCGCCTTCATGCTGCCCGGCATCCTGGCGCCGCTGGCCCAGGGCCTGAACGTCTCCATCCCGGCCGCGGGCCAGGGCATGAGCACCTACGCGCTGGGCATCGCGCTGGTCGGGCCGCCGCTGCTTCTGCTGACCGGCCGCTGGTCGCGCCGCTCCACCTTGCTGGCCTGCATGGCGCTGTTCACCCTGGGTTGCATCCTGTCGGCAGCGGCGCAGGAGCTGTGGCAGCTGCTGGCGGGCCGCTTCCTGATGGGCGTGGGTGCCCTGTTCACCCCCATCGCCACCGGCATTGCCGTGGCCCTGGCACCGCCCGGGCAACAGGGCCGGGCGATGTCGCGGGTGTTTCTCGGCATGAGCCTGTCCTATGTGATCGGCGTGCCCCTGGGCACCTGGCTGGCCGCCCACCACGGCTGGCACCTGCCGCTGTGGCTGGCCGCGGCGGCATCGGCCCTGGCCACACTGGGCCTGGCGGTGGCCGTGCCGCGCCAGGTGGCCGCGCCCGGCGCGTCCTTCATCGGCGCACCGGCGCTGCTGGCGCGCGGCGATGTGCTGTCGGTGTTGGGGCTGACGGTGCTGTACTTCACCGCCATCTTCAGCATCATGTCGTATTCAGCACCGGTGTTCGTGTCCCTGGTGCCAATGGATGCCGACGCACTGTCCGCCACCATGGTGGTCTTCGGCCTGGCCGGCGTCGCCGGCACCTTCCTGGGTGGCTGGGCGGTCGACCGCTTCGGCCCGGCCCGCAGCCTGCGGGTTCAGCTGACGGTGCTGTTGCTGGCCATGGCGGCCCTGCCGCTGACGCGCGGCCACCATGGGATGCTGCTGCTGGTGATGGTGACCTGGGGCATGGCCGGCTTCAGCATGATGGCGCCGCAGCTGTCGCGACTGGCGGCCCTGGCACCCCGGCAGGCGCCGCTGCTGCTGAGCCTGAACACCTCGATGCTGTACATCGGCACCGCCCTGGGTGCCGCGCTGGGCGGTGCCGCGGCGGCCGCATGGGGGCTGCATCGGCTGGGCTGGGTCGGCGCGGTCGTGGCCGCGGCCGGGCTGGTGCTGTTGCTGGCCACGGCGAGGCGTACCGCAGCCGGAGCCGCCAGCCCGCCCGCGTCCTGAGGCGGCGCAGGCCGGGTCAGGTGTGGATCACACAAATTCGCCCGAGCGCAGCCACTTGGTGGCGACCCACTTCTCGCCCGCGATCACCGGCGTGCCGCCGTGCAGCGTGCGGGTGCTGACGTGGGCGCGGTCGTAGCTGAAGAACACCGCGTTGCCCTTGATCGCCGCGACCTCGAGCGCCACGTCCGGAAAGATGGTCGAGCCACCGCGCTCCGGCGTGTTGAGGTACATGACGATCGTGCCGACGCGCTGGCCACCGCGCTTCAGGATGGTGGGCGTGCCGGGCTGGGCGGGGTCGAAGTAGTCGTGGTGCGGCTTGTACTCGGCACCCGGCCGGTAGCGCAGGATCTGCAGCCCCTCGCCGTTGACCAACGGCCAGTGCAGCAGTGCAGCCAGGCGTCGCTCGATGCGGTCGCACAACGGGAACTCGCCGCGCTCAAAGAACATGCCGTCGCTGGTGCGCGCCTGGTTGACCTCGCTGCCGCCCGTGGCATTGACCACCGTCTCCGAGCGTGAGAGCCGAGGTGCGGCCAGAGCCGCCAGCTCGTCGCACTCGGCGTCGGTCAGCAGGCCGCCAAACACCACGACCCGCGGATGCAGCATGGTCAACAGCACTCGCACCGGGTGGCCGTCCACCAGCAACGTGGTCGGCGAGTCCTGCAGCGCCGGCTCCGGCACCGGCACCGGCGGCGGCAGCTCGCGCGCCTTGGCCTGGTCGGTCAGGTAGGTCTGCAGCGTCTCCTCCAGCGCGGTGACGGCCACCTCCTCGTCCCAGCCGCTGGACTTCATCGAACTGAGCACGTCCTCGGGCCGGCAGCCGGCGCGGGCCTGCTCGATGATCCACTGGCGCAACTCGGGTGTGATGGACTGGACTTTCATGCGCCGTGATTCTGCCGTGCGGCGGCGCGGGTGTGGCTGCGGTGGGTATGGCCGCTCGCCGCCTACCTACACTGGCCGCCCTGACGCAGACCGAGCGCCGCTTGCCCGCAGCACCGCCGGCGCGGCGCGACCCGCCCATGACACCCACGCCCCTCGAAACCGCTACCCGCTTCCTGGCTGGGCACGACATCCGCGATGTCGAGTGCATTTTTGCCGACATCACCGGCTACCCACGCGGCAAGCTGATGCCGGCCGAGGCCTTTGCCACTGGCGGCGAGCTGCGCATTTGCCAGGCCATTCCGATGCAGGCGGTGACGGGCGACTATTCGTACGACCCGGTGTTCCCGGACGCCGACCCGGACGTGCGCCTGGTGCCGGACCTGGGCACCCTGCGGCTGTGCCCCTGGGCCAGCGTGCCGCGCGCCATGGTCATCCACGACGCCTGGGAGCTGGACGGCAGCCTCTGCCACTTTGCCGCCCGCAGCGTGCTGCAGGACGTGGTGGCCCGCTATGCCGCACTGGGCCTGACGCCGGTGGTGGCACCCGAGATCGAGTTCTACCTCACCGCACCGTGCACCGACCCGGCCCAGCCGCTGGCCATGCCGGACGTGGGCGGCGGCCGCACCGAGGTCGGCCAGAGCGCCTTCAGCATGAACCAGCTCAATGCGCTGGCACCGTTCTGGGACGAGTTCCGCGCCGCGCTGCGCACGCTGGAGGTCCGCGCCGACACCTGGATCCATGAGGTCGGCCCGTCGCAGTACGAGATCAACCTGCTGCACGGCGACGCTGTCGCCGTGGCCGACCAGGCGTTTCTCTTCAAGTACGCCGCCAAGGAGATCGCCCTGCGCCATGGCCTGAACGCCGTTTTCATGGCCAAGCCGATCGCCGGTGCGGCCGGCAGCTCGATGCACCTGCACCAGAGCGTGCTGGACGCCCAGGGCCGCAACATCTTCACCGGCGCCGACGGCGCCGAGACGGCGGCGCTGCGCCATTTCATCGGCGGCCTGCAGGCGCACGGCGCCGAGCTGATGCTGCTGTATGCGCCCTTCGTCAACTCCTACCGGCGCTATGTCAGCGGCAGCCAGGCACCAGTCAACCTGGACTGGGGCTACGACAACCGCACCACCGGTCTTCGGGTGCCGGCCAGTCCGCCGGCGGCACGACGGGTCGAGAACCGGCTGGCCGGTGCCGATGCCAACCCCTACCTGGCCATCGCCGCATCCCTGGCCGCAGGTTTGGCCGGCCTGCAGCAGCAGCGGCCGGCCACCGCGCCGGTCGAAGGCAACGGCTATGACCATGCCCACAGCCTGCCCGGCAGCATGGACGCG
This sequence comes from Aquabacterium sp., assembly GCA_046160725.1. GTDB lineage: Bacteria > Pseudomonadota > Gammaproteobacteria > Burkholderiales > Burkholderiaceae_C > JBJXHB01. The sequence continues at coordinate 367 of JBJXHB010000350.1, read as the reverse complement.
GCGCTGCACGCAATGCGCAGCAGCGCCGATGCGCACCAGCTGCTGGGCGAGCGCTTTGTCACCGGGTTTGTGGCGGTCAAGGCGCTGGAGCACGCCAGCTATCAACGCGAGATCACCGCCTGGGAGCGTCGCTTCCTGCTGCCGCAGGTCTGATGCAGGGTCGTCTCCAGAAGCGTGCTTTCGGGTGACGCCATTGGGCTCGTTGCGGACGATGGAACCCACTGCTCGCCCCTTACTTGCGCGCGGCAAGGCTGGGGCCGACGGGCTGGGCGGCCAGAATGAGGCGCCTGTCCCTGCGGGCCAGGTCCCCTGCGCTCCTCGCGAAACGGGGCGGCTGCGATCGCTCCGGGCTGCGCCTGAACGGCGC
>JBJXHB010000349.1:0-4036 GCA_046160725.1 Aquabacterium sp. | reverse complement strand
ACCATGGGCACGCAGTCCGCGCCGGCCCCGGCCAGCGGGACGAAGCGGACGTTGAGCGTGCCGTCGGTACCGAAGGCCGGGTCGACGCGGCCGCAGGCCGGCGCCTGCCGTGCGGCGGCATCGAGCGTGGCGGCCTGGGCCTCCAGCACCTCCAGCAGCAGGCGCGGGCCCCAGTAGGTGGACTTCGGGTCGCGCACGGCGGGTACGGCCAGGCGCTCCTGCTGGCGCTGGAGGTCGGCCTCGTCGGTGCGGTGCGCGGCGTCCAGGCGCCGGGCCATGGCGGCCGGGTCGCGGGTCTCGCGGGCCCAGGCCGCCTCTCGTTTCGCGCGGCGCTGGGCCACCGCCTCCGGCGTCATGCTGGCCTGCAGCTGCTGCAGGGCCTGGGCCGACAGCTGGGCCTGCTCGGCCACGCGCTTGCGCACCCGCGCCAGCTCGGCGTCCAGCAGCGGGCCGAGCGGCGCCGGGGCATACAGGCCGCGCCGGTCGGGCGTGAACACGATGGTGTTCGGGTAGACGATGCCGCCGGCCAGCTCGCCCAGCTGCCGCGGCGCGGCATGCACGTACACCTCGCCGGCCGGCATGCGGACGGTGCGGCTGAAGTCGCCGCGGGTCTTGTGGTCGGGCGCCACCTGTGGGTTGGGCAGGCGGTTGACCTCGACCCACAGCAACTGGTGCGCGCCGCCCATCACGCCGTAGAAGGCGCCGTCGGCATGGCGGCGGGTGTCGCGCGGGTCGGACCAATAGGCAATGAAGTGCTGCTCCAGCTGGCGCCCGGCGATAGGGTCGATCACCGCCCAGCTGGTCAGGTAGCTGGACCGCGTGCCCGGCTGCGTGAAGGCCGGCGCCCCCTGGAAGGCCTGCCACACGCCCTGGGCGCGCTGCTGCGCCAGCTTCAGCTCGGCCGCGGTCATCGGCCGCCGGGTGGGCGGGCGCGAGATCATGCCGCGGTCCGGGTCGAAGGTGACGATGGGGCTCACGCCCGGACCCACCGGCCCGGCGGCCTGTGCCGGCGCGGGCAAGGGGCTCAGGGCCAGCACGGCCGCTGCGGCGGCGGCCAGCGCCGGGCCGCGGCCGGAGCGCCGGGTGTCGGGCATGGGGGCAAGGTGCGAGGGCGACATGCGGGCAGTGTGCCGGCACGGGCGTTATGCCGGCGTCACGCGGTCACGCGTCGCCGGCAACCGGCCGGTGGCCCCCCGCCGGCTACGATCGCCCGGCCGACCCGCACCCCTGGAGACCACCATGATCACCGTCCTGCACGACCAACGCGAGACCCGATGGCCCGCCGCCGCCGCTGATGGCAACGCCTTGTGGCTGGATGCCCAGGCCATCGAGCAGGCCACTGGCTGGCAGTGGAAGCCCGAGGGCCTTTGCCATGGCGACACCTGCGTGCCGGTGCCGCCGGCCTCCCGTGCCGCCTGGGTGCGCGACGACCGGCTGGACCTGGCGGCCCTGTGGCGCCACAGCGGTCAGCCGGTGCTGCACGACGACACCGGCAGCGCCTGGGTGCTGGGCAGCAGCGCCACGCGGCGTGCCGCAGCGCTGGCGTCGGGACAGGCGCCGGACTTCCGCCTGCCGGATCTCGCGGGGCGCGACCATGCGCTGTCCGACCTGCGCGGCCGCAAGGTGCTGCTGGCGACCTGGGCCTCCTGGTGAGGCTGTCGTGCGGACTTGCCCGTGTGGCAGTCGCTGACCGACGAACTGAAGGATCTGGGCTTCACCGTCCTGGCGGTGGCACTGGACACCACCGAGGCCGCGCGGCCCTGGATCGAGGCGGCAGCGCCGGGCTATCCCTGCGTCATCGACGTCGACCATCATGTGGCCGACCTGTACGGCCTTGTCAACGTGCCGCAGGCGGTGTGGATCGACGAGCAGGGGCGCATCGTGCGGCCACCGGAGACGGCGGGCGCGAGCGACAGCTTCCGCGCCATGGACCGCACCACCTTCCAGGTGCCGGAGTCGGCAGTAGCCGAGCGCAACCGCATCAAGTCGCAGTACCTGGATGCGGTGCGCGACTGGGCGCGCCGGGGCGCCGACAGCCCGCATGTGCCGGACCCCCAGCGTCTCGCGGCAAGGCTGCCCGCGCCGGACGACGGCCAGGCGCTGGCGCATGCCCACTTCCGCCTCGGCCTGCACCTGCTGCGCCTGGACCGTGCGGACGACGCGCAGCCGCATCTGGCCGAGGCCATCCGCCTGCATCCGGACTCCTGGGCCATGTGGCGTCAGGCTGCTGCCAAGGACGCCCGCGGCCTGGCCGCCGGCCCCGCCTTCTGGGCCCGGGTGGACGCGCTGGGCGACCGGCCGTACTACCCTCTGGCCGATCTTCAATAGCGCGAATGGATCTTCCACCGGAGGTTTGAACCATGCCACTCGACCCCAAGTCCCTGCAGGCCCTGAATGCCGCGGTGCTGTCCGACACCCTGGACAGCCTGGGCCTGATGCAGCAGGCCATGAAGCCCTTCATGCGTCCGCTGGACGACACGCTGCAGCTCATCGGCCGCGCGCGCACCGGCCTGTACATGCCGGTCTATGCCGCACCGGCGCCGGGCGAGAACCCCTATGAGGTGGAGATCGCGCTGGTCGACGACCTGGCGCCCGGCGACGTGGTGGTGCTGGCCTGCGACGGCCCGACCGAGCGCATCGCGCCCTGGGGCGAGCTGCTCAGCACCGCCTGCGTCGCGCGCGGCGCCACCGGCTGCGTGACCGACGGCCTGGTGCGCGATGTCCGGCAGATCCGCGAGATGCGGTTTCCCGTCCATTGCGGCGGCATCGGGCCGCTGGACACCAAGGGCCGCGCCCGCATGGTCGAGCGCGACGTGCCGGTGATGTGCGCCGGCGTCACCGTGCGGCCCGGCGACCTGGTGTTCGGCGATGTCGACGGCGTGGTGGTGATCCCCCAGGCGGTCGAGGCCGAGGTCCTGCGTCTGGCGTTGGAGAAAGTGTCCGGCGAGAACCAGTCCCGCGACGCGCTGCTGCGCGGCGAGAAGCTGGGCGATGTGTTCCTGCGCCTGGGCATCCTGTAGGGCGGTCCGGCGCCGCCGCTGCGATGCCCCGCGGGGCGGGCGCGCCCGGCTACAGCAGCAGCCGTGCCACCAGCGGGCAGTGGTCGCTGGTCTCGATCAGTTGCCCGGCGCGGCTGGCCACCGGGGCCTTGCGCGTGCCGATGTCGGCGGGCTGGTGCCGCTCCAGCGCGGCCTGGAGCGGGCCGCTGACGACCATGTGGTCCAGCCCCACGTAGCCCTTGCAGGACGGGTCGGTGGCCAGCAGCGGCAACTGCGCCAGTACCCGCGAGCCGTCGGCGATCTCGGGCCACAGGTAGCGGGTCGCGACGCGGCCGTCGGCACCTGGCTGGTGGCGGCCGGCCGGGTCGCTGCCATCCGCGCGGATCTGGTCGCGACTGATGGCCAGCGCCTTCTCGTCGTCGATGCGGCGGTTGAAGTCGCCCATGATGACGAACCGGGGCGATGCGGCGGCCACGGCATCGATCCAGTCCTCCAGCAGCGGCACCTGGCGGTTGAACACCTCGCAGGGCTCCACCGCGTCGGTCAGCAGCCGGCCCGGAAACCGCGGGTTCTGGTTGGTGACGCTGGCGCAGCCGGCCTTGAGGTGGACGTTCATGAAGGTCACCGACACGCTGTTGATGTCCAGCTGCAGCGCCAGCCCCGGCCGCACGCGCCGATACGCCGCCGGGTCGTGCGGCGGGTCCAGCACCGACAGCGCCGAGCGCGTGGTGCAGATGCCCGGCCGGCTTGTCAGCGCCTTGTCCCAGGCGAAGGCGATGGACTGGAAGGCGCTGTGCGGCGCCGCGCAGACGTCGAAGCGGCCGGCATGCTCGCCCAGCACAGCGCGCACGGCATCAGCGGACTTGACCTCCTGGAAGGCGAGCACCCGCACCTGGTCGCGCTCGATCAGGCCGGCCACCGTCGTGCGCAGGCCGGCCAGCTTGTCCGCATGGGCCGCGGGCTGGCGCATAGCGGCCAGGTCCGGCGGCGGCGCGCCGGGCGCGCGCGGCTGGCTGTCGCGATAGGCGCTGCACGGG
>JBJXHB010000348.1:0-4177 GCA_046160725.1 Aquabacterium sp. | reverse complement strand
CCGGACTTGCCGCGCGCAAGTGACGGGCGAGCAGCGGATTCCATCGTCCGCAAAGAGCCCGCAATCGACTTCGACCCGCATCTGCCCGATCGCGGTGCCGCGTCGAGCCGCAGGACATGCGCGCCGGTTGTCCCTCGGGTTGTGGATGGCGGCTGCACGAGCTGGAACCTCGGCCCGCCGCGCCGTAACGGGTCTGTAACGGTGGCGCGGATTCAATGCGTCCTGTTCGCTGGTGATCCCAACCCGGGGCCGCTGGTGGACACACCACCACCGCCGACGCCGTCGCTGGCCCGGCACCACACCCAGGGAGCCTGAACATGCATGCCATCACCCGCGCGGCCACCGCCGCCGCCATCGTCGTCGCGTCGTTTGCCGCCGCCGCGCAGACATCCACCGTCAACCTCACCAATGCCAAGCAGACGCAGACCGCCGGCAACAACAACAAGCAGGAGGCCCGCATCGGCGAGGTCGCCGGCACCGGCAGCTCCAAGGTCACGGCGACCGACATCAAGCAGACCCAGACCATGGGCAGCAACAACGACCAGAAGCTGGGCATCGGCAACACCGCCGGCAGCGGCAAGAGCGACGTCGTGGCCACCAAGGTCAGCCAGACCCAGACCGGCGGCAGCAACAACAAGCAGCTGCTGAGCCTGGGCGCCTCGACCAAGGGCTCCAGCACGGTGCGCGCCACCGACGTGTCGCAGACCCAGACCATGGGCGGCAACAACGACCAGAAGATGTCGGTCGGCAAGACCGGCAACTGATCGTCCCGGCGTGGGTGCGGTGCCGGCGTCACGCCGGTGCCGCCACCCATCACGCCCCACCCCACCACGCGACCCGGCCCCGGCCGTGTCGCCACCCACCGAGGACACGCCATGCGCCGCACCCTTTTCGCGCTGACCTGCACGGCCGCCCTGCTGGCCGCCGCGCTGCCGGCGCTGCATGCCCATGCCGCCGCCCGCGCCGAGGCCCTGGACATCGACGACAAGGACCGCGCCCTGCTGTCCAAGGAGACGATCAAGCAGAAGCGCACCAGCGCCGCCCAGGTGGCCAACGGCAAGGCCGGCAGCCGCGGCACCGCCTCGTCCTGCGGCAGCGTCGACATCGGCAACAGCGACGATGCCAAGAAGGGCAGCTCCCGCATCGCCGAACGCGAGAAGACGGTGATCGTCACCGGAAACGTCTTCAACACCGCCAACTGCCGCTGACGCGGCCGCCGGCCACACCATGTCCGATCCGCTGCCCGAGGCCAACATGACCGCCCCCGCCCTGCGCCTGGCCGGCATCGCCTTGCTGGCCCTGACACTGCTGATCTCGCAGGCCGCACAGGCGGCCGGACCAGCGGCCGTCGTGGCTCAGGCGGCCGGATCAGCAGCCAAGGCTGCACCCGGCCCTGCGGCACCGGCCAAGGCCGACGACGGCCTGCGCCAGGCGCTGACGATCTCGGCCGGGCCCGGCAGTGCCGCGATCAAGGGCAATGCCACCAGCCTGGCGCCGGCGCTGCGCTGCATGGACGGCCTGTTCCGCACCCATGGCGCGCGCGGCATCAGCGTGATCATCGAGGACATCCCCGACTCGACCAAGAAGGTCAACGTCGGTGCGCGCGAGATGTTCGTCAGCGCCACCTCGCAGATGACCCGCGCCAGCCGCGCCATCCGCCTCATCCCCTACGACGGCAACCGCAAGGTGTTCCAGGACCTGTTCAAGGGCCAGGAGGACATCCAGCACAAGGCCGCCTTCGCGATCCAGGGCTCGATCAGCCAGTTCGACGAATCGCTGCTGCGCAAGCAGCGCGACGGTGGCATCTGCCTGGGGCCGCTGTGCGTGGGCGGCGCCGAGAGCGACTCGTACTCCGGCCTGTCGCTGGACATCGGCATGCTCAACCTGCGCGACGACCTGACGCTGGTGCCCGGCGTGATCTCCAAGAACTCGGTGCTGGTGCGCCGGCACGGCCAGGGCGCCGACGGCGACCTGAGTTTCAAGAAGTTCGGCATCAACTACAACTTCAGCACCACCGCCAGCGAGGGCCAGGGCCAGGCGCTGCGCACGCTGGTGGAGTTGGCCGCCATCGAGCTGTACGGCCGGCTGCTGAAGATCCCGTACTGGGTCTGCCTGGGCGTCGGCGCGGACGACGCCGGCGTCAAGACCGAGATCGAGGACTGGTGGGACATGCTGCAGTCGGACGTGCCGTCCCTGGTGGCCTGGCTCAAGGTGCAGATGCGGGCCCGCGGCGTGTACCCCGGCGAGCCCGACGCCACGATTGACGACGGCGTGCTGCGCGGCGTGCGCGCCTACAAGCATGCGCTGGGCCTGGCCGACGACCTGAACCTGGACCACGAGTTCTTCCGCCGCTACCTGGCCGCCGACCATGCCCAGGCACAGCCGCTGGCCGTGGCCCGCCTCAAGGCCATCGAGCAGGCCGAGGGCCCGCTGCCGGCCCCGGCAGCGGCACCGCCGGCCGCCGCACCGGTGGCGGCGGCGACACCCGAGCCGCCGCCCAAGGCAGCCACGGCCGCCGCGCCTGCCGGGCCTGCGGGCCAACCGCCGGCCGCCGCGCTGCGCATCGACGGCAGCCGCGGCCCGCAGCACCGCTACCGCCCCGGCGAGCCGGTGGAGGTGCAGGTGCAGGTGGCGCAGCGCGGCTTCCTGTACTGCTTCCTGATCGACGACAGCCGCACGGTGACGCAGTTCTTCCCCAACCCGGCGCAGCCGTCGGCGGCCGTGGCGGCCGGGCAGGTGATGCCGTTCCCAGGACGCTTTCCGTTTCAGCTGGTGGCCAGCCGCAAGGGCCTGGTCGAGACCATCGCCTGCCATGTCAGCGGCCGCGACCTGGGCCCGGCGGTGCCGCTGGCGCCGGCGGTGCGCGATGCCGCCGGCCTGCGTGCCGCCCTGAACCAACGCGCCGGCTCGCCGGTGGAAACCGGAGTCTTCGATGTCCAGGTTCACTGAGCGCCAGGCCCTGCTGCTGGCCATGGCCGCGGCACTCGCCATGGGGCTGCTGGCCGCATCGGCCCAGGCCCAGCCCCAGGCTGCCGACGCCGGATCGGCGGCGTCGATCCGCAACATGGCCGCCGCCTCCGCGCCGCGTGGCGCACAGCCACGTGACGCCGCGGTCTCGGCCGCCGTGCCGCGCCGCAGCCGCCCGGTGCTGCGCTGCTGGCAGGAAGGCCGGCTGGTGTTCGAGGGCAGCGGGCAGCTGCCCGGCCCGGTGGCGAATGCGACGCTGGAGCTGCGCCATGCCGCGCGCGGTGACATCGCGCTGCAACTGTTCGACCTGAAGAGCGGGCTGTGCCTGCTCGACCACGGCAGCGAGCCCTGACCCACAACCACCGCACGGAGCACCGACATGCCACAGCACCTGAAACGGCGTCTCGCCCGCATCGCACTTTGCGGCTTGCAGGCCGGCCTGACCGGCCTGGCTGGGCTGGGCGCCAACGGCGCTGCATGGGCCCAGACGTCCGAGGTCAACCTCGGCACCGCCCGCCAGAGCCAGACCGGCGGCCAGGGCAACCGTCAGAAGGCCGACATCGGCACTGCGCGTGACGGCGCCAGTGCCCGCGTCAGCGTCGGCACGCTGCAGCAGACCCAGCTCGGCGGCACCCAGAACCAGCAGACGGCCGAGATCGGCAACGCGGCGGGCCAGGCGCGGACCCAGGTCAGCGTCGGCCAGGTGACCCAGGTGCAGGCCGGCGCCAACAACCGGCAGACAGTCGCCATCGGCAATGCAGCGGGCAACGGCCGCACCGACGTGCGGGTGGGCGGCGTCACGCAGACGCAGGCCGGCGCCAACAACCGCCAGGCGGTGGAGATCGGCAACAACAACACGGGCAGCGGCACCACGCGCGTCACGGTGGGCCAGGTGGTCCAGGCCCAGGCCGGCGCAGATGGCGATGCCAAGGTGCGCATCGGCAACCGCTGATACGCCCCGCTGATCAACAACAGGGAGATTGCAAATGATCCGCTCGACTCATCTCATCGCCGCTGTGGCCACGCTTTTGCTGGCCGGTCCGACCGCAGCCCAGGGGCCGGCGGTGCGCAGCTTCGACCGCGTGCCCACCGTCGACGAACTGCGGGCAGCGCTGGCCCGCCCGGCGACGGCAACGCCGGCCCGGCCCGCTGCGGTGCCGGCCGATGACGCCGGCCCACGCCCCGACGGCGCGCCACGCGCCCGTGGCCT
>JBJXHB010000347.1:0-8086 GCA_046160725.1 Aquabacterium sp. | reverse complement strand
CCGGCCGCCATGCTGCTGCCGCCGGACGTGGACAAGCAGGAGGCGGTGCGCCGCTTCCTGGCCGAGTTCGGCGCCGCGCCGGGCCGCCCTGTTGCCCACACCGACCCGTTGGGCGAGACGCTGATCGTGAGCGACGAGCTGTTCAAGGACCTGGCCGGGCGCTGGAAGGTCAAGCGTGGCCGCGAGCGCTGGATGCTGCTGCTGGCGCAGGCGCTGCGCGAGCCCGACGAGATCTGGTATCAGCGCGTGCCGCACCTGGTCAAGGGCCGCGAGGTGGGCCGTCGGCGCTACCTGGCGCGGTTCAGGGTCGAGGGCGAGGACACCCCGGCGCTGGCCGTCTTCGAGACCGGCCCTGACGGCTGGCTGGGGGTGACGGCCTATCAGGCCGAGGCACAGAAGAACGCCGCCGAACTGATCGACGCCTCGCGCCGCGGGGAACTGCTGTGGCGGCGCGGGCAGGGCTGATGGGTTGCCACCGCTCGCTGGCCCGTTCGGTGGCGGCGTGGATAGGAGTCGAGGCCCGGCCAGGGGCGGCTTCCACGTTGGCGGCGAGTTTACGCACAAGGGCGGCTCTGACCAGGTGCCACCGCCCGCTGGCCCGGGCAGTGGCGCGGCGCAGTCTTTGGGGGCCCGGCCAGGGGCTGCCTGCGCTTGGGTGAGGAGTTTACGGACATGGCCGCACTGACGATCAAGCTGCAGGACGACAAGGCGCTGCGCCAGCTCGAGCGCGCCGCCGTGCGGCTGCGCAACCCGCGCGAGCTGATGGACCTGGTGGGCGCCACGCTGGAGGCCGCTACGGCTCAGCGCTTCAAGGACAAGGTGGACCCGACCGGCGCGCCCTGGGCGCCGGTCAAGGCGAGCACGCTGGAGCGGCTGCGTGCATCCAGGAAGGGCAAGGGCAAAGGCAAGGGCGGCGGCTCCGTGCCCGGCACGCTGCTGGACCGCAGCGCCCGCGGCATGAGGGCCGGCCTGACCCACAACCTGCTGAGCGACCGCGAGGTCGAGGTCGGCTTCGACAAGCACTACGCCGTGTTCCACGAGTTCGGCACCAGGCACATGCCGCGCCGCGGCCTGCTCACCGCCGACCCTGAGGCCGGCACGCTGGGCAAGGACGACCTGCAGGACGTGCTGGACGTGGTCAACGACTACTTGCGCGAGGTATTCGATGAGTGATCTTGAGCATAGCTATCACGATAGCGATGACGACTGCCAGGGCTGCGGCGCCACTGCGGGCGACCGCAGCCGGAACATCCCATCCGCTCCTCAGGGGCTGAGCAAGTGCCCGCACTGCGGCACCGACAAGTGCGCGATGTGCGACCTGGGCGACGACGTGGAGTGCGGCAACTGCGGTCAGGACCTATAGGGTCCAGAGACTAAAGGTGGCTCTAGCGAGCAGCTAGTTCTGACTGTTGGATCTCGGCCGTCGGCATTGCCATTCGCAAGCTCTCCCGATACTGCTCAGCAGGGGCCTCGCGGGTCACCTCAACTGCAGCGTCGAAGTTCGCTCGAATGATCGTCTCGATCTCAGCGATGTCTGCGCGGAAGAACTCCTTTCGGCCGTTCACCTTGTTGAGGCGCCCGGCGGCAAAGCGCCCATGCAGCTTGGCCTCAAGAGAGGGCGCGTTGTCAGAGAAGACCATCGCGTGCACATCGAACCAGAATGGAACCGACGCATCCCCGAGCTCATCAACGCGCTCCATTGGGTCTAGACGGCGTGTCATCCCAATCTTGTACACACCCTCCCCGAAGGCTCCAATGTTTGAAATGACGTAGACGTAGCCCGCTTTGGCGTTCCGCTCACGATAGTCGATGACCTTCTCTTCGCTGTCCAAGGCCGCTTTTCCAGCTTCGACTTCGGCGATCTTCACCTGGAGGAGGGCGCGGTCCTCGTCGCTCGTAGCCTTCGCCAACCGCAAGCTGAGATCGCGTAGGGCGCCCGTGAAGTGCTTTCGCTCTTTGGCAATCTTCTCGCGCGCAGCGCGGATCTCCTGTTCGAGCTTCTGCTGCTCCCGCAGCTCCTCCCGAATGCGCTTCGCCTCCTCCTTCTCCTCTTGCTTCTTGATCTGAAACTCGTGCGCGAGCCGCAACTCATCGAGCTTGAGATTCAGATACCGGTCCGAGAGCCGCACGGTCATGACGCGGCCAAGCCGATTGCAAACCTCGAATGACTGACGGATGCGCTTCTCCCCCAATTCGATGTTGTCGAACTTCACGTTGTCTACGCAGTAGTCAGCCTCGTTGTTGAACGAGCGAAGGACCAGCTTCACCATGTCATTCACAAGTTTGCGCCCTTCGGCCTTGCTGCCGTTGACCTCCCAGCCCGTATTCCCGGAAGCGGCTTCACCACTCTTGATCATTGACTTCTGCTGGTCGCGCACTGCGTCAAGCCGTGTCTTGTACTCATGGCTGGCGTTCAGTTTGAACTTGGGCTCGTAGAGCGCGAAGCTCTCCAGAAGCAGGGCCTCCTCCAGCACAAGCATCTGCCCCCGCAGTTCAGTGGTCTGTTGTCGTAAGGACGCCACCTCTCGCTCAGCAGACTTGACCTGTAGGCGTACTACCTCAAGCGCCTTGTTCTGCAGTTCAATTTGGCGCTGAGTCTCCAACACTTCGGCCGCGCCATACTTCATGGCGAGCGCCTGCATTTGCGCATAGCGCTCCTGAAGTTCGGCTAGCTCGCGCTCAAGGCTCTGGGCTTGTCGCTTGTAGCTGGGGCCGTTCAGATAGTCGCTTAGCGCCATTTCTCTTCTCCTCTGCTTAGCGCAGATGCTAGTCTGATCCTGCCGCGTCCTAAGCCTCTGAAGCTGGCCCAGGTGCCCGTCGACGTCTCGCTCGCCGGCACGCTTGCTGCCCCAGATGTGAAGGGCAGCTGGAGCGACACCAGCTACGAGGGACGTGCTCGGCGCCTGACTCGGGGCCGCCAGCGCGCGGCCCCTGTCGCTTCCTGATCCGGTTCAACTGCCGCGACGCGCGGGCGCGGGCCACAGTGCGCCTCGTCATGCGTACCGCCGCGTTCCTGCTCGCCGCCTCGCTTGCCCTTGCCGCCAGCGCCACTGGTGCCAACGGCCAGGCGCAGCTGCTGCCCGCGGGCCGGTTTGCCGCCATCGATGGCCGACCGGGGGAGGGCAAGCAATGGACGATCACTGACGCCCAGGGCCGCGCGCTGGCCGCGCGGCTCAATGCCATCGCCGCGGCCACGCCGCTGGTGATCGACTACGACCACCAGACACTGCGCGCCGCAGCCAACGGACAGCGGGCGCCCGCCGCCGGCTGGATCCACGAGCTGGCCTGGCGCGACGGCGAGGGCCTGTTCGCCCGCGTCGAGTGGACCGCCGCCGCCACCGCCCACATCACCGCTGGCGAGTACCGCTACATCAGCCCGGTGCTGTTCGCCGACCCCGACACCGGCCAGGTCACGCACATCAGCATGGCCAGCCTGGTCAACAACCCCGCGCTCATCGGCATGGAGCCGGTGGCCGCGGCGCTTTCCGCCCTCGTTCACCCCGCCCAGGAGAAGCCCGACATGGCCTTGCTTGCCGCCCTCATCGCCGCCCTCGCGCTGCCGCCCGAGACCACCGAGGCCACCGCGCTGACCGCGGTCACTTCGCTCAAGACCCGCGCCGAGCTGCCGCCCAAGGCGGTGCTGCCGGTGGCGCTGGCCACCGCCCTGGGCGTGGCGCCCGACGCTGCCGAGCCGGTGGTGCTGAGCGCCGTGGCCGCCCTGCGCAGCACCACGCCCGACGGCACCACACTGGCCGCCATGCAGGCGCTGCAGGGCCAGGTCGCCCTGCTCACCAACCAGCTCAACGGCGACAAGCTCAGCGCCGTCATCGACAACGCCCTCAAGGAGGGCAAGCTGCTGCCGGCCCAGAAGGACTGGGCCCACGCCCTCGGCACCAAGGACATGGCCGCCCTGAGCGGCTACCTGGCCAGCGCGCCGGTGCTCACCGGCCTGGCCGGGCAGAGCGGCGGCGGCGGCCCCGGCGCCGGCCCGCAGGCCCTGGCCAGCGACCCCGCCGCGCTGCAGGTGGCCACCCAGATGGGCATCCCCACCAAGGCCTGGGCCGAGCACAAGCGCACGGCCTGACCGCCTGCCACCGGCCCGCCCCACCACCACCGCACCCCAACCGGAGAGCCGCACATGGCCGCTGCCACCACTGACCGCAACACCCGCTCCAAGCTCGGCTCACGCCGCACGCTGCCGGTGGCGGCCACCACGCTCATCTACGCCGGCACCATCGCCTGCGTGTTCACGTCCGGCGGCAGCGTCGGGCTGCTGACCAAGGGCGCCACCGCCACCAACCTGAAGGCGCTCGGGGTGGCCACCGGCCGCATCGACAACGCCGCCGGCGCCGCCAGCGCCATCCGCGGCGAGGTCGAGGTCGGCGTGCAAGGGCCCTTCGGCAACAGCGCCTCCAGCGACCTGATCGCCGCCAAGGACATCGGCGCGGACTGCTTCATCGTCGATGACCAGACCGTGGCCCTGACCAACGGCGGCAACACCCGCAGCATCGCCGGCAAGGTGTGGGACGTCGACGCCGAGGGCGTCTGGGTCCTGTTCCAGACCTGACGCGGCCGCCGCAGCCACCGCACGACACCGCAAGCCCGACGCACCACGCCACCGCTCGCACCGATCAAGGAGAGCCCTGATGATCCTCAACCAAACCACCCTCGCCGCACTGGCCCAGGCCGTGGACATGCGCTTCAACGCCGGCCTCGCCCGGGCCACCACGCCCTGGGACTTCCTGGCCATGACGGTGCCCTCGGTGACCGCCGAGAACATCTACCCGTACCTCAAGGAGCTGGGCAACATCCGCGAGTGGCTGGGCGACCGCGAGATCCAGAACATCGCCAAGGGCGAGTTCCGCATCGCCAACAAGGACTTCGAGGAGACGCACCAAATCCCGCGCAAGGCCGTCGACGACGACACCTATGGCCTGTACGGCCCGATGTTCGAGCAGACGGGTCTGAACGTCGCCAGCTTCCCGGCTGAACAGGTGTTTGCCACGCTGAAAGCCGGCTTCGCTGCGCTGGGGCCGGACGGGCAGTACTTCTTCGACACCGACCACCCGGTGGGCAGCGGCACCGTCAGCAACTTCATGGGCGGCGCCGGCGAGGGCTGGTTCATCGTCGACGCCGGCAAGGTGTTCAAGCCGATCATCTGGCAGCCGCGCAAGAGCTTCGAGATGGTGCGCCTGTTCGACGCCGATGACCCGAACTTGTTCTTCAAGGGCCAGCTGATCTGGGGCGTCGACGGCCGCGCCGGCGTGGGCTACAGCCCCTTCTGGCAACTGGCCTTCGCGTCCAAGCAGACGCTGGATGCCACCAACGTCAGGGCCACGCTGGTGGCGATGGCCAGCCAGCGCGGCGACACCGGCAAGCCGCTGAAGGTGATGGGCACGCACATCGTCGTCGGCCCGGCGCTGGCCGAGGTGGCCAACGACCTGTTCGTCAAGGAGCGCCTGGCCAACGGCGAGGACAACACGCTGCGCGGCCGCCTGCAGGTGGTCGTGGCGCCCGAGCTGCTGTAGCCCGGCAGCACGGTCCCCCACCCGAACCAGGAGCACCACCGACCATGACCAAGACCGCCACCAAGGCCGCAGGGCCTGCCAGCAAGGGCCTGCGGGTGACCGCCCGCACCGACCGCTTCAGCCGCGCCGGCCAGCACTTCGGCGCCGGGCCGGTGACTGTGCCGCTGTCCGAGCTGACCGAGGACCAGGCCGCCCGCATTCGGGGCGAGTCGATGCTGGTCGTCGAAGAGGTCGACATCGAGCCGCCCAAGAAGGGCTGACCCGCCCGCATCGCGCCCGCACTCCATACACCCCCCCCGCGAGCGCCGAAAACCCGCCCCAGCCTGGGCAACCAGGTCGGGGCGGGTGACTAGGCAGAGAGCCCCCGCCCCGGACTGGCCATGACCTACGCCACCAAGCAAGACATGCTCGATCGCTACGGCGAGCCGCGCATGCGCCAGCTGACGGACGTGGGCCAGCCTCAGTCCGGGGCGGTTGTGGATTCGGTGCTGAATGCGCGCCTGGCCGACGCCGACGCGGAGATCGACGGCTACCTGGCCGGCCGGATGGCCGTGCCGCTGGCCAGCCCGCCGGCCATCGTGCGGCTGCTGGCCTGCCGGCTGGCCTACGGCATGCTGCTGGGCGAGGCGGCCGCGGACGCCGACATCGCCGACGTGCGCGCCGCGCGCGACTACCTGCAACAGGTGGCGCTGGGACGCATCAACCTGACGACGCCAGAGGCCACGCCGGCACCGGGCGGCCTGGGCAGCGTGCTGTTCGACACCGGCGCCAAGGTGATGGGCCGCGAGGCCGCGGACACCCAGGCCTGAGGGCGCCATGAGCAGCCCGCTGGCCGACAACTACCTGTTCCTGCAGCCGCTGGTCGAGGCGCGCATCCGCGACCGTGTCGCCGGCCTGCCGGTCGAGGGCGTCGAGCAGATGGCCCAGATCGTGGAGGCGCAGGACCGCCGCGCCGAGGTCTGCTTCGTGATGTGGGGCGGCGACCGCTTTGCCGACACCGCCAACGCGGGCGACGCCACGCAGGTGGTGCAGGAGTGGGTGCTGTGGCTGCGCGTCATCAATGCCAGCGCCGCCGACAAGGACGCCCGCTCCAGCGCCGCCGGCGCGCGCCTGGCGCAGCTGCACGCGGCAATGGCCGGCTTCAAGCCGGCCGGCTGCGCGCGGGGCTTCCGCCGCACCAACGGGCCGCGCCCGAACTACCAGCCGGCCAGCGGGCTGTACCCGCTGAGCTTTGGCATCTCCCTGCACCTTT
This sequence comes from Aquabacterium sp., assembly GCA_046160725.1. GTDB lineage: Bacteria > Pseudomonadota > Gammaproteobacteria > Burkholderiales > Burkholderiaceae_C > JBJXHB01. The sequence continues at coordinate 1,306 of JBJXHB010000347.1, read as the reverse complement.
GACCAAGACGAGGACCCATCATGGCCCTGGACCTGACCTTCAAGCCCTTCTCCGGCGTCGGCGTCGTGACGCTGTACCCGATCGTGTCCGGCGCCGCCAACGCCGGCTACGACCTGGGCGAGGCGCCCGTCTTCAAGCTGTCCACCGAGTCACCGGTGGCCGAGATGAAGACCTCGCGCGACAGCGCCCGTGGCACGGCCTACCGGATGGCGCAGAGCAAGGCGGCCAACCTGGAGATCCAGCTGCGCACGCTCAACGACTACAACCTGAGCCTGATCACCGGCGGCGTCTGGACCGACGTGGCGGGCGGCTCGCAGGTGGTGGACTGGGTGGCGCCCACCGGCCTGGTGCTCAACCAGGTCATCCGGCTGCCGGCGCGCAATGTCTCGACCGTGTCGGTCAAGGACTCGTCGGGCACGCCCAAGACGCTGCCCTCCGGCCAGTACGAGCTGGACGCACTCGGCGGCACGCTGAAGCTGCTGGACATCACCACCGGCGGCGCCTACGTGCAGCCGTTCAAGGTGACCTACACGCCGGGTGCGGTGGCGGTGCTGGGCGGCCTGAAGGCGCCGGACGCGGACTTCCTGGTCCAGCTCAACGGCACCAACGCCTACAACGGCGAGCGCGGCATCTTTGAGGGTTTCAAGTTCCGCTTTGCCCAGGAGGGCGAGGCGGACTGGATCAGCGAGGAGTTCGGCACCTGGACGCTGCGCGGCTCGCTGCTGCTGGACACCGCACGCCTGTCCAACAGCGCCGGCGGCCAGTACTACAGCTGGACGCGCGCCGGCGCCTGAGCCTGAGGCGCCGCCATGAAACAGGACCTGGCCATGATCGCGCCGCCATCCGCCGAGCTGTCGATCGACGGCGAGGCGGTCACGGTGACGCCGGTCACCATCGGCCTGCTGCCGCCACTGCTGGAGGTGGTGGAGCCGCTGCTGGAGCAGCTGGCGCTGCTGGACCCGGCGCTGGTGGAGCGCCTGGCCAGCGGCCAGGCCGAGCTGGACGACGTGGCCCAGCTGGTGCGGCTGCTGGCGCGCAACGGCGACCAGCTGATCCGCGCGGTGGCGCTGGCCAGCCGGCGGCCGCATGACTGGGTGGCGCAGCTGCTGCCCGACCGCTTCGTGATGCTGGCGGCTGCGTGCATCCGGGTGAACCGGGATTTTTTCGTCCACGCGGCGCCGTCCCTGAAGGCGACTTTCGCCGCGCTGATGCCGAGCGCCGCGGCCACACCGGCGACGCCGGCCTAAGCTGGGGCGACGCCCTCGCGACGCTCGCCGCGCATGGCCACCGGCACGCCGACATCATG
>JBJXHB010000346.1:0-6290 GCA_046160725.1 Aquabacterium sp. | reverse complement strand
GGGGGGCGACCTCGTAGAACTTGTTGGAGTAGATCGTGTCGATCGGGTTTTCCTGTCCGCTCACGGCGCCTTGCTGGATGGCAAGGTACACCTCGGGCAGCGGCATGATCTGGATGTTGAATCCCATGGCTTCCAGGGTCCAGCGCATCATCTCGTTGGGGAAGGTGCGCAGCTTGCGGCCCTTGGCATCGTCCGGCGAGTTCAGCGCTTCCTTGGTCGTCATGCTGCGGAAACCCGCCTCCCAGGTGGCCAGGAAGCGGAAGCCCTTGGCCGGCGCCTTCTCGAACTGCGCCTTCAGCCACGGGCTTTCGTCGTACAGCTTCCAGCCCTGCTTGTAGTTCTCCACCAGGTACGGCAGGGCCGTCAGGTTCAGCGTCGGCACGTGCGGCGCATAGGAGCCGGTGCCCGACACGGTGAAGTCGATGCCGCCGAGCGCGAGCTGCTCGATGTTCTTGGGGTCGTTACCGAGCTGGCTGCAGCAGAACACCTGCACCCTGTAGCGGCCCTGGGTCAGCTCCTCGACCTTCTTGGCAAACAGCGTCGCCGCCGCCTGCCGCGCACCGGCCTGCTGGTCAGTGTGGCTGAACTTCAGGATGGTCTGGGCCGCCGCCGGCAGCGCCAGCGCCAGCCCCGCCGCGGCGGCCAGGATGCTCAGGGAGATTCGATTCATGATGTGCTCCGGTTCGGTTCGTCAAAAGGGTCGTAGGTCGCCATCACCACCCGCCTGCCGCTGGTGTGGGCGCTGTAGATGGCCGCCTGCACGCGCAGGTTGGCCAGGTACTCGGATGCGGCGTTTTCGAGCACGCCGCCGTGTTGCAACCAGGCCAGCACATGGGCCTGCAGCGCGGTGCAGGCACCGCCGAAGGCGCCCGAGCTGCCCTGGTCATAGGGATGTTCGGCCTCGGGGCCGTGATGCGGCTTCCACCACAGGCGCGCGTCGCCATCCAGGCGCAGCACGCCGGCCTCGCCCTCCAGCCACATCTCGCCCATGGTGCGGCGGGGGTTGTCCGCCACGTGGTCGTTCAGGCGGTTGCCGTCGAACAGGCCGGTGGCATCGTCGTCAAACTCGAAATGCACCAGCGCCGCGTCCTCGCCGGCAATGGCCGGGTTGAGGCGCCGCAAGTGCGCGCTGACCGCCCGCACCTCGCCCAGCAGGAAGCGGAAGGTGTCGATGAAGTGGACCGCGGTCTCGCGGACCAGCAACTGCGGCATGGTCTGGAAGTACGGCTGGCGGTCCAGGTAGGCGCGCGGCCCCTGGCCGTCGCCCGGGCGCAGACGGAACGTGATGCCGTGCAGCCGCCCGAACCAGCCGTGGTCGATCAGCCGGCGGCACTCACGAAACCAGGGCGTGAACCGGAAGTTCTCGTGCACCACCAGCGGCGTGTCGTGCCGGGCAGCCAGGGCCACCATGGCCTGAGCCTGGGCCAGGTCGATGCCGAAGGGCTTCTGGCAAATGGTGGGTATGCGGCGTGCCAGGCCCACGCCCACCACCGCGGCCTGCGCCGCCGGCGGCAGCACGACGTCCAGCAGCGTGGGTTGCATCTGGTCCAGCATGGCCGCGACGTCGGTGTAGACGTTCGGCACGCCGAAACGCTGCGCCAGGGCGCGCGCCCGGCCCTCGTCCAGGTCGCAAATGGCCTGCACCGGCGCGCCGGCGTCGCGCCAGCCCTCCAGGTGGAAGGGCGCGAAGTAGCCGGCGCCGACCATGGCAACGCGCGTGGTCATCTCACAGCCGCTGCACCACCGCCTGCACGATGTCCGCCGTGCCGCTGGCACCGCCGAACTCGCGCGGCCGCACCGCACCGCTCTCGAAGGCGGCCTGCACCGCCGTCTCCAGCGCGCGCGCCGCATCGGCCAGCGCCGCATCTGCATGGCGCTGCGCCAGCCAGTCCAGCATCATGGCCAGCGACAGCAGCATGGCCGTCGGGTTGGCAATGCCCTGCCCGGCGATGTCCGGCGCCGTGCCGTGCGCCGGCTGGAACAAGGCATGGTCGTCACCGATGTCGGCCGAGGGCGCCATGCCCATGCCGCCGACCAGAGCCGCGATCAGGTCCGACAAGATGTCGCCGAACATGTTCTCGGTGACCAGCACGTCATAGGCCCAGGGCTTCATCACCAGGTTCAGCGCCATGGCGTCGACATAGGCGCTGTCGGTCGTCACATCCGGATGCCGGGCCGCGCACTGCTCGAAGATCTGGCGCCAGAAGGCCATGGACGCGAAAACGTTGGCCTTGTCGACGTTGGTGACATGCCCGCGCCGGCCCTGTGCCTTGCGCTGGCGGGCCAGCTGCAACGCGAAGTCGCAGACTCGGGTGGTGCCGGCACGGGTGATGCGCATGGTGTCGCTGACGGCATCGGCCTCGACTACGCCGCGGCCGCGGGCATGGAACAGGCCCTCGGTGCTCTCGCGCACCAGCACCAGGTCGATCTCGGCAGCACGTGGGCTGGCCAGCGGCGTGGCCAGGCCCGGCCAGGTGCGGATCGGCCGCACCCCGGCGTACAGGTCCAGCGCGAAGCGCAGGTCCAGCTGCGGGACGATCTCGGTGCCGTCGCGGCCCCGCACATGCGGCAGCCCCATGGCGCCGAAGAGGATGGCATCGGCCGCCCGGCAGGCGACGAGCACGCTGTCGGGCAGCGCCTCGCCGGTGTCGAGGTAGTGCTGGGCACCGGCGCCGTGCACCTGGGTGTCGAAGCGCCGGCCCATGCGGCGCGACAGCAGGGCCAGCACCTCCAGGGCGCCGGCCGTCACCTCGCGCCCGATGCCGTCACCTGGCAAGACGGCGATGGAATAGTGCGGTGTCGTCATCGCGTGCTCACAGTTGGGCAAACTTGAAACGCTCGAACAGCCCGACCAGCTCGCGGCTCGCGCGCTCGCGGTGGGCCCGCGTGGCGCGGGCCGCGCCCTCGCCGTCGCCGGCGGCGATGAGATCCAGCATCTGCATGTGCTCCTTGGTGGAGTTGAGGGGTTTGGGCCGTAGGCGCAGCGTGAACATGCGCGCCCGGTGCGCCCGGTCCCAGTAGTTCAGGACGGTGGCCTCGAGCTGCCGGTTGCCCGCCAGGGTCAGCAGCTGGGCATGAAAGCGCTCGTCCGCCGCGGCCCAGGCCTCCAGGTCGTCGGCCTTGAGCGCCCGGTCCATGTCGCGGGTGGCATCGCGCAGCGGCTGCAGCTCGGCCCTGGTCGGCTGGCGCTGCGCCAGCAACTCGGCGGCCACGCATTCCAGCGCGGTCAGGATCTGGTAGATCTCCTGCATGTCGGCCGGCGATACCGGCAGCACCCGCATGCCGTGGCGCGGGATCACCTCCACCAGGCCCTCGCCGCTCAGCCGCATCAGGGCCTCGCGCACCGGCGTGCGGCTCATGCCCAGCGCCAGCGCCACTTCCTGCTCCAGCGCGCGATGGCCAGGCGGCCAGACGTTGTCGAGGATGCGCTGGCGGATCTCGGCATAGGCCGCGTCGACCAGCGAGGTGCCAGCCGCGGCGCGCAGTGAACTCATGAATGGCTCCAGTGGATGGGCGCGACGCCGGGCACCGGCATGGGCAGCGTGACCAGGTGGTCGCCCAGCAGGCAGCCCAGCACGCCGGTGCGCCGGTCGGCGCCGGCAAAGGCGATGCTGGAGATGTTGCGCAGGGCCTGGCTGCGGATGCCGTCCAGGTGCGGGCGCCCCATCGTGTCGGCCTCGTAGGCCGCCTCCACCCAGGCCAGGTGCTCAGCGTCGGCATCCTCCAGCCACACCGTCTGCTCGCCGCCTGACGTGATGCGGATCAGGCGGTTGCTGACGATGCTGACGACCCAGGCGCAACCTTCCTCGTCGAAGGCCAGCCCGTCCGGGAAGGTGCCCGGGCCGAACCGGGCCACGGTCTCGCGCGGGCCCAGCGTGCCATCGGCATGGCGACGCAGGCGCGACAGCCGTCGCGCGAAGGTCTCGTTCACGTACAGCCAGCCGCCGTCGGGGTGGACGGCCACCTCGTTGGCATAGCCCAGGCCGTCGGCGGCCACGAAGGCCGGGCTGGACGGCGGCACGCAGACGATGAAGCCGTCGTCGCAGCCACGGCGATAGCCCAGCGACCGTGGGTTCAGACGGGTGCTCACGGTGACCCAGGTGCAGCCGCGCTCGTCCTGGACCACGAAGTTGGTCGGCGGCAGCAACCGCCCCGCCACCTCCATCAGCCAGGGCTCGACGCCGCCGTCGCGCGTCAGCCGGTACACACCACCGTCGTCCGCGCCCAGCTGTGCCAGCAGGAAGCTGCCGTCGGCCAGCAAGGCAATGCCGTTGGGCCGCAGCTCGCCGCCACCCGGCAGCCGGCCGCTGTACAGCTGCTGGCGGCCGTCGGCCGCCAAGTGCGCCACGCCGCCACGCCAGTCGGCGGTGTAGATGTCGCCCGCGGCCGTGGCCAGCACGCACTCGGGCCGCTGCAGGCCCTGGCCCAGGCGGCCGAGACCGACCCGCTGCAAGGGTTTTGGAGTACCTGACGCGTTCATTAACGCATACGTTAAAGCATGCGCTCTGACCCTCGCATCCGAACTTTCCCTGCGTCGACCAAGCGACATGGGCCGCCGAAGCAACGGTGTCCCGGATGGCGCTGGACCGGCACCCACGCCCGGCCGCGGCATCATCCGCGCCATGAGCGAGCCCAGCCTGCTGATCAAGAACGCCGACCTGCTGGTCACCATGGACGACGCCCGGCGCGAGCTGCCCGGCGGCAGCCTGCGCGTCCGCGGGCCGGCGGTGGAGTCGGTCTGGGCGGCCGGCCAGCTGCCGCCGGACGCCAGCGCCGACGAGGTGATCGACGCCCGCGGCCACATCGTGGTGCCCGGCCTGGTGAACACCCACCACCACATGTACCAGTCGCTGACGCGCGCGGTGCCGGCGGCCCAGGACGCGGAGCTGTTCAGCTGGCTGAAGACGCTGTACCCGATCTGGTCGGGCCTGACGCCGGAGATGGCCCGGGTCTCGGCCGGGGTGGCCATGGCCGAGCTGCTGTTGAGCGGCTGCACCACGTCCAGCGACCACCTGTACCTGTATCCCAACGGCGTGCGACTGGACGACACCATCGAGGCCGCGGCCGCCATCGGCATGCGCTTCCATCCCACGCGCGGCAGCATGAGCGTCGGCGAGTCTGCCGGCGGCCTGCCGCCGGACGCGCTGGTCGAGCGCGAGGACGCGATCCTGTCCGACACCCAGCGCGCCATCGAGCGTTGGCACCAGCCCGGGCGCTTGGGCATGTGCCGGGTGGGCGTGGCACCGTGCTCGCCGTTCAGTGTCAGCCGCGACCTGATGCGCGAGGCCGCCGCCCTGGCGCGCGCCACCGGCACCCGGCTGCACACCCACCTGGCCGAGAACGACCATGACGTGGAATACAGCCGCGAGCGCTTCGGCTGCACGCCGGCCCAGTACGCCGAGGACCTGGGCTGGCTGGGCGCCGACGTCTGGCATGCCCACTGCGTGAAGCTGGATGCGGACGGAATCGCCCGCTTTGCCGCCACAGGCACCGGCGTCGCCCATTGCCCCTGCAGCAACATGCGGCTGGCCAGCGGCATCGCGCCAGTGCGCGCCATGCTCGATGCCGGCGTGCCGGTGGGCCTGGGCGTGGACGGCAGCGCCAGCAACGACGGCGCGCAGCTGCTGGGCGAGGCCCGACAGGCCCTGCTGCTGGCGCGCGTCGGCCGCGCGCAGGAGCCTTTCGGTTGCGACCACGGGCCGCGCAGCATGACCGCCCGCGACGCGCTGCAGCTGGCCACCCGCGGCGGCGCGCGCGTGCTGGGCCGCGACGACATCGGCCACCTCGCCCCCGGCATGGCGGCCGACCTGGCGCTGTTCGACCTGCGCGGCCCGGAGCTGGCCGGCGGCGCGGTGCACGACGCGCTCGGCGCGCTGCTGCTGTGTGCCCCGGTGCGCGCGGCCTGGACGGTCGTCAACGGCCGCGTGGTGGTGCGCGAGGGCCGGCTGGCGACGCTGGACCTGCCGCCGCTGCTGCAGCGGCACAACGTCTTGGCGCGGCAGCTGGCGGGCGGCTAGGCGGGGTCTAAGCGCCCGGGTGCCCGACGTGCAGGTCGTTGCGGCCTGAAACGTCGCGCCCGCGCACCAGCCACAGCGGGCGCTGGGCAAAGTCCACCGGGATGCCGCTGCGGCCCTCGGCCGGGCGCAGATGGCGCTCGAACACCGAGGTGGCCGGCATGTAGCGCAGCGCCACGCCGGTGCGGCGCTGCGGCGACCGGTTGGCCGCCGCGCCGTGGATCATGTAGACGTCGTGCAGCGACAGCTGCCCCGGCAGCAGCTCGATGTCCACGG
>JBJXHB010000345.1:0-19825 GCA_046160725.1 Aquabacterium sp. | reverse complement strand
CCCGGGTCGGCCAGGTGCGGCTGGAGCTGGACCGCGGCGCGGCCGGCGGCAAGCTGGTGGCCGAGCTGGAAGGCGTGCGCAAGGCCTTCGGCGACAAGGTGGTGGTCGACGGGTTCAGCGCCACCTTGCTGCGCGGCGACAAGATCGGCATCGTCGGCCCGAACGGCGCCGGCAAGACCACGCTGCTGAAAATGCTGCTCGGCCAGCTGGCGCCCGACGCCGGCCGCGTGCGGCTGGGCACCGGGCTGCAGGTGGCGTATTTCGACCAGCTGCGGACCACCCTGGAGGAGGACGCCACGCTGGCCGACACCATCAGCCCGGGCGGTGACTGGATCGAGATCGGCAGCAGCCGACAGCATGTGGCCAGCTATCTGGGCAAGTTCCTGTTCCCGCCGCAGCGCGCGCAGTCGCCGGTGCGCACGCTGTCCGGCGGCGAGCGCAACCGGCTGCTGCTGGCCCGGCTGTTTGCCCGGCCCGCCAATCTGCTGGTGCTGGACGAGCCGACCAACGACCTGGACATCGAGACGCTGGAGCTGCTGGAGGAGCTGTTGGCGCAGTATGACGGCACCGTCTTCCTGGTCAGCCACGACCGGCGGTTCCTTGACAACGTGGTGACCAGCCTGATCGTCAGCGAGGGTGAGCGCTCACCTGGGATGTGGCGGGAATACGAGGGTGGCATCGAGGACTGGCTGCTGCAACGTGGCCGCGGCGCGCCACCTGCAGTGCCGCCGCCCAGCGTTGCATCGCCGCCTCCTCTGCCCGCAGCCGACAGCGTGGCCGCGCCGGCCGGTGCTGCGCGGCGGCGGCGGCTGAGCTTCAAGGAGCAGCGTGAGCTGGACGAGCTGCCCGGCCGCATCGAGGCGCTGGAGGCCGAGCAGCGTGCCATCGGCGAGCGCCTGGGCAGCGCCGACCTGTACCAGAACGAGCCGCAGCAGGTGGCGGCGCTGAAGGACCGCTTCGACGCGATCGAGACCGAGTTGATGGCGGCGCTGGAGCGCTGGGAGGCGATCAGCGCGGCGCCGTGACGGCCGCGGCCGTGCTCAGCGGTAGCCGGCCCAACCCTCGTTGGTGGCCGCCGGATGCGTGCGGCTGACGATCAGGCCGGCCTTCACGTACAGCGCATTGAGCAGCCGGCAGGCACGCTCGCGGTCCAGGCCGGGCCATGCCGCGACATCGCGCAGGTTGCTGGTGGCGCGGCGCAGGCGCGACACCGCGGCGGCCAGCTCAGGCGTCATCGGCAGGCCGCGCAGGTGCAGGCCGGGCGACACCCGGTAGGCGGCCTGTCCGGCCAGCTCGGGCAACAGCTCGGCACGGGCGCCACGCAGCGCCATCAGCCACAGCAGCGGGTCGACCGGTGCATACAGGCCGGCGTCACCGATCAGGGCACGCTGGCGGTCGCCGGGCGGGCGCAACACCGCTCGCTCGACCTGCATCACCTCAAGGCCGGCCAGGTCGCCGGCCAGGAAGCGGTCCATCTCGATCGGGCAATGGGCCAGCTTCTGGCGTGGGAACACCGTCAACGGCACGACATTACGCCCGCTGCGCAGGTGCACGGTCAAGGACTGGCCATGGCGCATGGCCGCGGCCAGCACGCCCAGCACATCGCCACGCTGGCCTTCGGCCTCGAAGCGCAGCAGGTCCTGCAGCAGTGACGGCGACAGCGAGGTCAGCCGGGTGTTGGCGGCCTCGGCAGCCTCCGGCTCCAGCTCGTCCAGGTAACGCTGGAACTCGCTGGCGCGCATCAGCTCCGGCTCGCCGTGCTGCAGCGTGGATGGAAAGGGGGCTTGCATGGATGTAACGGGAGTCGCGGATGGTAAGGGCCGGCCCCCGAGCCACACCCCACCCGGTTGAGGGGGCTCGATGACCCGGAAATACCCTGATCGAGGGCCCGATCAGGCCACGTCCGGCAAGGTCCGGCGGGCGGCGCCGAAGGCGGCCCAGAAGCGGGCATCCTGAGCGGTCGCGAAATTGATGCGCATGCGCGTGGCCGGCGCTGACCCGGCGTGGAACAGGCGGCCCGGCGCCGTCAGCCAGCCCTGGGCTGCCAGCTTCTGCGCCAGCACCTCGGTGTCGACGCCGGCGTCGACCCAGCCGAACAGCCCCGCCGGTGGCGCCGCGAGCGTGCAGCCATGGGACTGGGCCAGCCGCACCGCCCGAGTGCGTGCCGCGGCCAGCCGCGTCACCACCCGCTCGGCATGGCGGCGCAGCAGGCCCTGTTCCAGGCACCAGGCCACAGCCCGCTCCTGCAGGCCCGGCGTGGTCAGCCCCGCGATCATCTTGGCGTCCACCAGCTCGGCCGCCAGGGCCGGAGCCGCGGCCAGGAAGCCGACGCGCCAGTTCGGCGCCAGGATCTTGGAGAAGCCGGAGATGTAGATCGTGCGGCGCAGGCCGTCCAGGGCCGACAGGCGCGGCGCATGGGACGGCGCCAGCCAGGCGTAGGTGTCGTCCTCGACGATGGTCAGGTCATGGGCCTCGGCCAACCGCAGCACCTGGTGCGCCGCGGCCAGCGACAGCGACGCGCCGGTCGGGTTGTGCAGCACCGACACCGTCGTGTACAGCCGCGGCCGGTGCTGCTCCAGCAGGCGCTGCATCACCGCCAGGTCAGGCCCTGCCGGGCCGCGCGGCACCGGCAGCAGGCGCATGCCCAGGCGGGTCAGGCGGGCGAACTCCACCGCCCAGCCGGGCTCGTCCACCAGTACTGCGTCGCCGGGCTTGAGCAGGCTGCGCACGACCAGGTCCAGGGCCTGCGTGGCACCCTGGGTGGTGACGACCTGCGCCGGTGTGGCGGCAATGCCCAGGTCGGCCGACAGCCGCTGCGACAGCGCGTCGCGCAGCACCCGCTCGCCGGCCGGGTCGCCGTAGCGCAGGGCGTCGGCGGCATGGGCCATGGCCTGGCGCAGGGCACGGCGCACCAGGGCCTCGTCCAACCAGGCCGGCGGCAGCGTGCCCAGGCCGGGGCCGATCTGGCCCAGGCCGCCCTGGAACATGCCGCGGATCAGCGCACTGGCATCGACCGGGGCGTCCATCTGCGGGCGCGGCAGGCCGGCCGCGGCCCGTGCCGGCCGCGTCTGCCGCACGAAGAAGCCGCGCTGCCGCTGGGCCTCGACCAGGCCCTGTGCCTGCAGCCGGTCGTAGGCCGCGACCACGGTGCTGGCACTCAGGCCCTGCAGGCGCGCGCAGTCGCGCACCGACGGCAGGCGGCTGCCCGGCGGCAGGGCGCCTTGGGTGATGCGCTGGGCCACCTGCTGCGCCAGCGTCTCGGCACGGGTCAGGCGGGTCATCGGCGCGTCGATCACGGGCGAAGGGTGCATGGGTGGGGGTTGGTCTGTACTGGACACGGAACCAGTACAGAGTGTCGATCTGTATTGACTAGTGTACTGGACCCGAGCTCACTGTGCGACCTAGACTGCGCCGGCCATGTCGTCCACGCCCGCCGCCGTCGCCCCGCCCGACCTGGCCGCCACCAGGCCGGTCAGCGCCTGGCTGCTGGGCCTGCTGGGCGTGGTGATCTTCGCGCTGACACTGCCGCTGACGCGCATGGCCGTCGGCCCGGAGGCGGCGCCGCAGCTGGACGCCGGCTTCGTCACCTTCGGCCGCGCCGCCTTGGCCGGCGTTCTGTCCCTGGCCTGGCTGGGTGCCACCGGCGCCATGGCCCGCAGCCGCTGGCCCGATGCGCCACAGTGGCGCGGCCTGGCCGCGACGGCCGTGGGCGTGGTGGTTGGGTTCCCGCTTTTCCTGGCGCTGGCCCTGCGGCAGGTGGACGCGTCGCATGCGGCGGTGGTCACCGGCGTGATGCCGATGGCCACGGCGGTGATCGGCGCCGTGTTGCTGCGCCAGCGCATGCCCGCCGCCTTCTGGGCCGCGGCGGTGGTCGGGCTGGCGCTGGTGCTGGCCTTCGCGGCCTGGCATGGTGGTGCCCGGCTGCAGGCCGCCGACGGGCTGCTGCTGCTGGCGGTGCTGTCCGGTGGCTATGGCTATGTTCGTGGCGCTCAGCTGTCGTCGCCCGGCCTGCCACCGCATGCGGTGATCTGCTGGGTGCTGGTGCTGTCCTTGCCCCTGACCCTGCCGATGACCGCCTGGACCTGGCCCGCGCAGCCAGCTCAGGCGTCATCGTGGTGGGCGCTGGCCTACCTGGGCGTGTTTTCGATGTGGCTGGGCTTCTTTGCCTGGTACCGCGCGCTGGCCAGCGGCGGCACCGTGCGCATCAGCCAGGTGCAGCTGCTCCAACCCTTCCTGGCGATCTGGTTCTCGGTGCCCCTGCTGGGCGAGACCCTTGATGCCGCCACCGTCGTCTTCACGCTGGCCATCGTGGCCACGATTCTGTTTTCGCGTCGCGCTGCGCAGCCGACGCCCCATGGACCCGTCCCGCCAAGGAAACCGACATGAGCCTGTGGAACCAGGCGCGCCGCAGCGCGCGCATGAACCCGTCCATCATCCGCGAGATCCTCAAGGTGACCGAGCGGCCCGGCGTGCTGTCGATGGCCGGCGGGCTGCCCAGCGCCGACACCTTTCCGGTGGAGGCGATCGCTGCCGGCTGCGCGACGGTGCTGGCCGACGCGCCGCGGCAGGCCCTGCAGTACGCGGCCAGCGAGGGTTTTGCTCCGCTGCGGGAGTGGGTCGCGGCACACCTGGCCGGGCAGGGCATGCAGGTCGACCCGGCGCAGGTGTTGGTCACCACCGGCTCGCAGCAGGGCCTGGACCTGGTGGCCAAGGTGATGATCGACGCCGGCACGCCGGTGGCGGTGGAGACCCCGACCTACCTCGGCGCGCTGCAGGCCTTCAACCCCTTCGAGCCGAACATCGTCAGCCTGGCCTGCGACGACGAAGGGCCGCTGCCGCAGGCGATCCGGGCGCTGCCGCACGACGCGCCGGGCACGCGCTTTGCCTACCTGCTGCCGAACTTCCAGAACCCCACCGGGCGGGTGATGTCCGAGACCCGTCGCGTCGACCTGGTGGCCGCTGCCCAGGCCGCCGGTGTGCCGCTGGTCGAGGACAACCCCTATGGCGACCTGTGGTTCGACGAGCCGCCGCCCCGGGCACTGGCCTCGCGCTGGCCGGAGGGCGTGATCTACCTCGGCTCGTTTTCCAAGGTGCTGACGCCGGGCTTCCGCTTGGGTTATCTGGTGGCGCCGCCGGCGCTGTATCCCAAGCTGCTGCAGGCCAAGCAGGCGGCCGACCTGCACACGCCGGGCTTCAACCAGCGCGTGGTGCATGAGGTCATCCGCAATGGCTTTCTTGACACCCACGTGCCGACCATCCGCGCCCGCTACAAAGCCCAGCGCGATGCGATGGCGGCTGCCCTGGAGCGACACCTGCCCGAGGGCAGCCGCTGGCTGGTGCCGAAGGGCGGCATGTTCTTCTGGATCCGCCTGCCCGAAGGCTGCGACGCCCTGGCGCTGCTGCCCAAGGCGGTGGACGCGGGCGTGGCCTTCGTCCCTGGCGCGGCCTTCTATGCCCAGTCGCCGGACCCGCGGGCCATGCGGCTGTCCTTTGTCACACTGACGCCGCAGGAGATCGCCGACGGCGTGGCCATCCTCGGCCGTGTGCTGCATGAGCACCTGCAGACGGTGGCGGAGACGGCGCCGTGACCGGGCGCGGCTACCGGATTGCGCGTCGTCCTCGGTGCGCAGCCCTGCGGGCCGAGTCATGACACCGTTGCAGCGCCTGCGCCAGGCCGCCGCCACGGTGCACGCGGTGATGCCGCCGACGCCGCAGATCCGCTGGCCGCTGCTGGAGCAGGCTTTTGCCGGCCGGCCAGGCGACGGCACGCAGGTGTGGGTCAAGCATGAGAACCACACCCCGGTCGGCGCCTTCAAGATCCGCGGCGGCATCATCTACTTCGACCGGCTGCGGGCGGGCGGTGCATGGCCGCACGGCGTGGTCAGCGCCACGCGTGGCAACCATGGCCAATCGATTGCCTTCGCGGCTCAGCGCGCCGGCGTGCCAGCGCTGATCGTCGTGCCGCTGGGCAACAGCCGCGAGAAAAACGCCGCCATGCGCGCGCTGGGCGTCGAGCTGCTCGAGCATGGCGAGGACTTCCAGGCCGCGCGGGAGTATGCCGCCGCCCTGGCGGCCGAGCGCGGCTGGTGCATGGTGCCGTCGTTCCATGATGACCTGATCGACGGCGTGGCCAGCTATGCGCTGGAGCTGTTCGACGCGGCGCCGGCCCTGCAGCACGTGTATGTGCCGATCGGCCTGGGCTCGGGCGCCTGCGGCATCGTCGCCGCACGCGACGCGCTGGGCCTGGATTGCGAGGTGGTCGGGGTGGTCTCGACCGGCGCGCCGGCCTATGCGCTGTCGCTGCAGCAGGGCCGCGCGGTGTCGCACCCGGTGACCACGCAGCTGGCCGACGGCATGGCCTTCCGCACGCCCTAGCCGGCGGCGCTGCAGCGCCTGGCCGCTGGTGGCGTGCGGGTGGTGCAGGTCAGCGATGGGCAGGTGGCCGCGGCCATGCGCCTGCTGTTCGAGTGCAGCCACCAGGTGGCCGAGGGCGCCGGCGCGGCCGCGCTGGCCGCGGCCTGGGCCGAGCGCGACATGCTGCGGGGACGCCGCGTGGCCCTGGTGCTGAGCGGCGGCAACGTGGACCGCGATGTCTATGCCGGCGTGCTGGCCTCCGGCGCAGTCGACGCCGGCCTGGCCGATGAACATGCCAACCCACCCGTGGAACCCTGAAGCCATGACACCGAAGACCCGCCGCTTCCAGCAGCTTGACGTGTTCAGCGCCGAGCCGCTGCTGGGCAACCCGTTGGCGGTGGTGCTGGACGCCGACGGCCTGGACGACGACCGCATGGCCGCCTTCGCGCGCTGGACCAACCTGTCCGAGACCACCTTCCTGCTGTCGCCCGACGCGCCCGGCGCCGACTACCGGGTGCGCATCTTCACGCCCGGCGGCGAGCTGCCCTTCGCCGGCCATCCGACGTTGGGCAGCTGCCATGCCTGGCTGGCGGGCGGTGGCCGGCCGCGCAACGCCGACGAGGTGGTGCAGCAGTGCGGCATCGGCCTGGTGCGGGTGCGCCGCGATGGTGCCCGGCTGGCCTTTGCCGCGCCACCGCTGCGGCGCAGCGGCCCGGCGGACGACCCGGCGCTGCGCGCCCAGGTGCTGGCCGGGCTGGGCATCGCACCGGCTGCGCTCCGGCGCCTGCAGTGGGTGGACAACGGGCCGGGCTGGCTGGCTGCGCTGCTGCCGGATGCGGCCGCGGTGCAGGGCCTGCAGCCGGACTTCGCGGCGCTGCGTGGCCTGAAGCTCGGCGTGGTCGGCGCATGGCCGCCCGGCGCGGCCTGTGCCTTCGAGGTGCGGGCCTTTGTGCCAGGCCTGGGTGTGCCGGAGGACCCGGTGACCGGCAGCCTCAACGCCGGCCTGGCGCAGTGGCTGATCGGCGAGGGCCTGGCCCCAACGGCCTATGTAGCCGGCCAGGGCGCCGCACTCGGCCGCGACGGCCTGGTGCATGTGCAGCAACGTGGCGACGACATCTGGATCGGCGGGGACGTGGCCGAGGTGGTGGCCGGCACCGTGCGCCTGTAGCCGGCGCATCAGCAGGGCCGGTCCGGTCCTGAGCTCCAGGTACTGCGCGGCTATAGTGGGCCAGCAGTCGACAGGATGTCCGAATCCTGCACGCCAGGGAGTTTCATGCAGACCACGCCCATACAGGCCGGCACGCGCAAGCGTGTGCTGGTCATCGACGACTCGCCCATTTCGCGCACGGTCACCCAGATCATGCTGGAGCAGGCCGGCTACGACGTCATGCTGGCGGTAGACGGCCAGCAGGCCCAATCCCTGGCCAGTGAAGTCGATGCGGTGGTGTGCGACCTGCACATGCCGGTCATGGACGGCTTTGGTTTCGTGGCCTGGCTGCGCCGGCAGTCCTTTGGTCAGCGGCTGCCAGTGGTGATCGCCAGCGTGGACTCGAACACCGCACGCAAGCAGGCCGGCCGCGACTTGGGCGCGGCGGCCTGGATCACCAAGCCCTTCATGCCCGGCGACCTGGTCTCCACACTGCGGCAGCTGGGCCTGTAGGTTCGGGTGGAACCAGCCTGGCGGGGTGCGGCGCCGGTGCCGGCTGCGGCATCAGGGCAGGGCATGACGACGCCGCAGCGCCGCGGCGCAGGGCGGATGCAGCTGTGCCCGCTCGATGTCGCCGCCGTAGTGCGCCAGCACCCGCGGGTTCATCACCACGAACCACAGCGGCGGCACATAGGCCAGCAGCAGCATGCCGGGGTAGCCGGAGGGCAGCTGCGGCGCGTCCGCTGCATGGTCCAGCAGCTGGAAGCGGCGCCCAGGGTTGGCATGGTGGTCGCTGTGGCGCTGCAGCTGGAAAAGAAACAGGTTGGACACCGCATGCGCACTGTTCCAGGAGTGCTGCGGTGTCACCCGCTGCGGCGCGCCGCCGGGGCCGGGTGCGCGCTTCAGGCCGTAGTGCTCGATGTAGTTCACCACCTCCAGCAATGACGCCCCATACAGCGCCTGCACCAGGAAGAACGGCAGCACCGCCGGCCCCAGCGCCGCCACCAGCGCGGCCAGCAGCAGCACGCTGAGGCTCCATGACTGGAGGTTGTAGTTGCGCCAGTGCCAGGCGCCATGGCCGGCGGCCGCCAGGCGGCGCGACTCCAGCGCCCAGGCCGAACGCACGCTGCCCAGCATGACCCGCGGCAGGAAAGCCCAGAACGACTCGCCCATGCGCGCGCTGGCCGGGTCGTCCAGGGTGGCCACCCGTCGGTGATGGCCGCGGTTGTGCTCGACCTGGAAATGCCCGTACAGCGTCGGCGCCAGGGCCAGCCGGGCCAGGGCCCGCTCCCAGGCCACGCTGCGGTGGCCCAGCTCGTGTGCGGTGTTGATGCCCACGCCGGTGACCCCACCCACCGTCAGGATCAGGCCCAGCCAAGCGGCCGGGCTCAGCGCGGCGCCGTGCTGCACCGCGATCCAGCAGCCCAGCGCCAGCGTGGCCAGTTGCAGCGGCACATAGGCCACGACCAGCAGCCGGTAGCGCCAGGCGCCGTCCAGCGCGGCCCGGGCCGGCGCCGACAGGTTGCGCTGGTCGCGGGCCAGCAGGGCGTCCAGCAGCGGCAGCAGCAGGTAGGTGAAGGCCGGCATCGCCCACAGCCACAACGTGGCACCGCTGTCGAGCCAGCGCATCAGGTTGAGCAGGGCGCCCAGGGGCAGGGCAGCCGACAGCCACCACCAGAGGCGGCGCGGGTCGCGGTCAACGGGCACGGATGCGGATACAGATGCGGGCATCAGCGGCATGGTGCAACAGGCCGGCGGCGCGGGTCAACCGGCGGGACCGCCCATGGCGCGCAAAGGTACCGGTCCTCGGACCCGATGCCGTGACCCCGGATCACGGCGCCGTGATCTGGGTGCGAGGACCGCGTGACCCGGCCTGCCTATCGTGGCCCTGCCCCGGCGCGAATGGCGTGCCGATGGGTCCACAACCCGACACCTGGAGAACACAATGAATCAACTGTCCACCCGCTCGATGCCCGCCAGCCGCCTGTGGGCCGTGGCCGGCGCCTGCCTGGTCATGGTCGCCGGTGCCCAGGCCGCGCAGCGCCAGGTCACCGTCACGGTGCACAACCTGGCCCCGACCAACAACGTCTCGTTTGCGCCGCTGCACTTCGGTTTCAACGCCGGCGTCTTCGATGCCTTCAATCTGGGCGGTGTGGCGACGGCGCCCATCATCTCGGTGGCCGAAGGCGGCTCTGGCACGGACTGGCAGCCAGCGTTTGCCGCCGCCGACCCCACGGCCCAGCGCGGCACGGTCGGCGGGCTGCTGCTGCCGGGTGCCTCGGCGTCGCTGACGCTGTCGGTGGACACGATGCTGAACCCGTTCTTCACCTTCGCGGCGATGGTCGTGCCCAGCAACGACTTCTTCATCGGCAACGACTCGCCGACCCGCTACCGCGTCTTCGACGTCATGGGCAACCTGGCCCTGTCCAGCATCGACCAGCAGGCGCGGCAGATCTGGGACGCCGGCTCCGAGGTCTTCGACCCGGCGGCGGCGGCCTTCGTCGGCAACAACGACCTGCGCGCGCAGCAGAACTCCGTCGTGGCCTTCAACTTCGCGGAGCTGGCCGGCTTCAACGGGCTGACCACCGGCGCCAACTATGTGTTCCACAGCGGTCTGGCCGCGGCGGACAACGTCTACCGCATCAGCTTCGAGATCGCACCGGTGCCGGAGCCGCAGACCTGGGCCCTGTTGCTGGCTGGCCTGGCTGGCGTCGGTGCCGTGGCGCGCCGCCGCCGTGCCGCGCTGTAACGGCAACGACCGTGGCCACGACCTTGACCGGGGCAGGGCACCGTGGCCTGTGCCTGCGCAGGCTTCCCCGGGGCGGCTGGCGATCCTGGCCTTGGCGAACGAGAACCCATGAATGAGCACCTGCTGCTGGTCGAGGACGATGACGCGATCGCCGATGCGCTGCGCCTGCATCTGGAGCAGGCCGGCTATCGGCTGCATCGCGAGGCCGACGGCAGGCATGCCATGGCGGCGGTGGACCGCCAGCGCTGGGACCTGGTCCTGCTGGACCTGATGCTGCCGGGCGCCGACGGCTGGGACGTCTGTCGGCATCTGCGCGCGCGCCATGCCGATGTGCCGGTGATCATGCTCAGCGCGCGGTCGGCGGAGGCCCATCGCGTGCTCGGGCTGGAGCTGGGTGCCGACGACTACCTGGCCAAGCCGTTTTCGATGCTGGAGCTGGTGGCCCGGGTGCGGGCGCTGCTGCGGCGCGTGGAGCAGTTGCGCAACGGCGCCCCCGCCGGCGCGGCGGCCCACCTGCGCTGCGGCCCCTTCATGCTGGACACCGGACGCCGCCAGCTGCGGCGCGACGGCCAGCCGGTGGCGCTGACGCTGCGCGAGTACGACCTTCTGGCCTTCCTGGTGCGCCATCCCGGCCAGGCCTTCGGCCGTGGCGAGCTGCTCAGCCGGGTCTGGGGCGATGGCTTCGACGGCTACGAGCACACTGTCAACTCCCATATCAACCGCTTGCGCCAAAAGGTCGAGGACGACCCGCGCGATCCGCGCCGCATCGTCACCGTCTGGGGCGTGGGCTACCGCTACGAGGCCGCCGCATGAGCGTCGGCGCGCGCAGCTTTCCGACCCGCTTGCTGTGGCTGCTGGCGCTGCTGCTGGCACTGTTTGGCAGCTTCGTGGCCGTGGTGTTCGACCGCGATGCGCGGGTGCGTGAGCTGCAGGCGCTGCAGCGGCTGTCGCACGGCCTGGCCCGCCATATCGTCGAGCACTGGCCGCAGGTGACCCTGCCCGGCAACGAGGCGGCCGAGCGGGCCGGCCGCGAGGCTGTGCTGGCGCAGCTGATGGCCGTCAACCCGGGCGTGCAGGCCTATGTGCTGGACGCCGACGGCCGCGTGCGCGAGTACCTTGGCGCGCCCGGCATGGTGCGCGAGCACCAGGTCGACCTGAGCGCGGTGCGGGCCTTCCTGGCCGGTGCGCCGCCGCCGTTGCTGGGTACTGATCCGATGGGCGGCACCGAGCGCCGGCTGTTCAGCGCCGCGATGTTTCCGGTGCGCCCGGGCGATGTCCGGCCTCCGGGCTATTTCTATGTCGTGCTGGATGGCGCGGCGCGCCGACAAAGCGCCGACGCGGTGGCCGCGGTGCCGCGCTGGCAGCCCACGCTGATGGCCATGCTGGCCGGCCTGACGGTGGTGCTGCTGCTGGGCGCCTTTGCCTTGCGCCGGCTGACCCGCCCGCTGATGCGGCTGGCGGCGCGCATGCAGGCCTATGGCGGCGGCATGGTCGCATCGGTACCGGCCGTCCCGCCGCCGGCACGGAACGGCGACGAGGTGGCAGTCCTGCAGGGCGCGTTCGACCGCATGACCCGACGTCTGGAGGAGCAGACGGCGCTGGAGCGGGCCCAGGCGGCGGCGCACCGCGAGACCATGGCCGGCGTGGCGCACGACCTGCGAACGCCGCTGACCGCCTTGCATGGCCTGCTGGAGGCGCTTGCGGCTGCCGATGACCCGACCCGGGCCCGGCTGCTGCGGGCCGCCCTGGGGCAGAGCGACCAGGTGCGACGGCTGACCCAGCAGCTGTTCGAGCTGGCGGCGTTGCAGTCCACCGACCAGGTGGCGCAGCGCGAACGGTTCCGCCTGGACGAGCTGGTGGCCGACGCCGTGCAGAAGTTCGACGCCACGGCGGATGCGCCAGCGGTGACGTTGGCCGGCCCGCCGCCCGGGCGGCTGGAGGTCGACGGTGACCTGCAACTGGTGGAGCGCGCCCTCAGCAACCTGATCGACAACGCGCGCCGGCATGGCCGGGCAGGCGGCGCGGTGCGGGTCCGCCTGGACCGCGACGGCGCAACCGCTCAGGTGGTGGTGGAGGACACCGGGCCGGGCCTGCCGGAAGAGGTCAGCCGGCGCCTGCTGGTGGGGCAGTCGCTGCGCGAGCCGCCAATGCAGCGCGCCAGCGGCAGCCTGGGCGGCCTGGGCCTGGCCATCGCGCAACGCGTGGCCCAGCTGCACGGTGGCAGCCTGCGGCCTCTGCCCGGGCCGGGTGGCGGCACGCGGTTGTGCCTGGCCTTGCCGGTCTGCGACTGAGCGGCGCTGGTACGCCGCCAGGCGCCTCAGCGCAGCTCGCCGAACAGCGTGCTGAACACCGTGTCGTCGTTGATCTCGCGCGTCTGCAGGCCTTCCAGGGGCTCGGTGAAAGGCTCCGGCAGGGGCTGCGGGACCGTGTCGCGGTCGTCCCAGGACGACTCGGCGGCGTGCGCGGCCGGCGCTGTGGGCATCGGGTCGATTTGCTGCAGCTCAGGCTGGTGCGGCAGGGCCGACAGCACGCTGCCCTCGCGGCCGTAGCGGCGCAGCATCTGCGCCAGCGTCGGCAGCTGCGGGTCGCGCCAGTGCGGCACCGCGGCCTGCGGCCAGCGTCGGACGAACGGCGTGTCGGCCGCCGGCAGGACGGCGGGCGTGGCCGGATGCGGCAAGGGAGCACGGGATGACATGGCGCCAGCGTAGTCGCCGGCGCGCCGGCCGATCAGCCGAACAGCCGGTCCGCAGGGCCCCTGATCCGGCTCAAGAGCGGGGCGCCGGTGCCACGGCCGGCGGCGTGTGCTGCGTGCCGTCCACATAGACCCAGCGGCCGCTGCGGCGCTCGAAGCGGCTGGTCTCGTGCAGCCGGTGGGCACGGCCGCCCAGCTTGCTGCGGGCGACGAACTCGACCTCGGCATGGTCGCCATCGATCACGCGATGCAAGCGCACCTGCAGCCCCAGCCAGCGCAGGCCGGGCGGGTCTGGCTCGATGGCGGCGGGCCTTGTCTCGACGGCCCAGGTGTCCAGCAGGTAGCGGCCCAGCCCGCGCACGTAGGCGCTGTAGCGCGAACGCATCAGCGCCGCCGCATCGGTGGCGGTCGCGCCGGCGTGCAGCGGCCCGCAGCAGCCGGCATAGGGGCGGCGCGCATCCGGGTCACAGGGGCAGGGGTCGGCCGGCATGGCCGGATTGTCGCGACGCGACGCGGGCGCGCCCGGCCGACCAGCTGCCCAGCGCCCGCCGCTACAGGTTGCCAGCGAACAGCCGGCGCACGAACAGGTCCTTGAAGCTGTGCGCATCGGCCAGGCCGAGCCGCTCCAGGTAGGCCGGCGGCGCCTCGCGGCCTTCCCACAGGATGCGCAGCGCCATCGTCACCAGCTCCACCGGATGATGGGTCGCGTGCTTGAGCTTCTTCAGGGCCCGCACGATATGCAGCTCGTCGTCGGTCAACTCGGTGCCGAAGGGGAAGTCCGGCAGCAGCCCGGCCTGGGCCCACGGCTGCAGCCGCGCTTCCAGCGCCTGCGGCAGGTTCTCGCGGTAGCGGTCGGGCACCCGGTAACCATGCGGCAGCTTGCCGTGGCGCACCGCCGCGTGCACCAGGTCGTCCTGGAAGCGCGAGTCGGCCACGGCGATCAGCCGCTCCACCACCTCGCGGTCGCTGGCCCCGCGCAGGTCGGCCACGCCGTATTCGGTGACGACGATGTCGCGCAGGTGGCGTGGAATGGTGACGTGACCGTAGCTCCAGACGATGCTGGAGCGCAGGCCGTCGGCGTTGTCATGGGTGGCGCGCAGCATCATCAGCAGCCGGGCATCCGGCAAGGCGTGCGCCATGGCCACGAAGTTGTACTGCCCGCCCACGCCGCTGACCACCTGGCCGGTGTCCAGCGCATCGCTGATGGCCGCGCCCAGCGCTGTCATCATCATCGTGGTGTTGATGAAGCGCGCCTTCCCGCGCTGGGCCCGTTTCAGCTCGGACTGGCCCGGCTGCGCGCTGTCGAGCTGGTTGATGAAGTCGATGCGCGTCATGTCGATGCGCGCCAGGTCGGCCGGCGCCATCGAGCGCAGCCGCTGGTAGAAGTCCTGCGGCCCGAGGAAGAAGCCGCCGGTCATGAACACCCCGGTGGCCAGCCGCGCCCCCAGCCAGTGCCGGCAGACGGTGGCAAAGGCGGCCGGGTCGCGCAGGTCGGCGCCGGCGCTGAGGCCGTCGCACTCCAGGCGCGCGCCGCGCAGGGCCACGCCGGCCTGCACGATGCCGTAGCGCTGCAGGAAGGCCAGGTCCGGCGCCGACAGCGGCGAGCCGACGCGCCCCGCCTCCAGCAGGGCCCGCAGCGTGTCCGGCGTGACGGTCTCGTCGGCGATGCGGCCACTGTTGATCAGCTGCTGCAGCACCGTGTCGGCGAACACCTCGCGGCGGATGACACCGGCCTCGATCAGCCGCAGGAAGCCGTTGACGAACATCTCCGAGCAGCCGTACAGCCCGCGCTCGAAGCGCCCGGTCTCGCGGCCGGCCAGACCATCCGGGCACAGCGCCCGCAGGATGGCGCGGAACTCGTCGCCGTGGCGGTCGCGCACGATCAGCGCCTGGGCGATCGCGTCGCCCAGCGAGCCGATGCCGATCTGCAGCGTGCCGCCGTCGGCCACCAGGCTGGCCGCATGCAGGCCGATGGCGTAGTCGGCGGCCGTGACCTTGTTGTTGGGCGGGCCGAACAAGGTGTGGCTGCCCGCCGGATCGGTGACGATCAGGTCGAAGGTCGAGGCTGGCACCTCGGCGCCGTTCGGCATGAACGGCATCTGGCGGTTGACCACCGCCACCTTCAGCAGCGGCAGGCCGGCCTGGGCATAGCGCTCCAGCACCTCGGCGGTCACGTCCGGGTTGCTGGACAGGCTCAGGCGCAGGCCGTCGACGTCTTCGCGGGCTGCCACGGCCTGGGCGATCACGTTCATGCCCTGCAGCGCCATGTCGCGTGCGACGAAGGTGTAGTTGGTGGAGATGTAGCCCTGCTGCGCCGCCGGGTTGTCGAGGTAGTCCCCCGTCTTCATGAAGAACTCGCGGACCTCGATGTTCGGCGGCAGGGCATGGGCCCGCAAGTCCTTGACGTATTCCAGGTCCGGGTAGTCCTGGAACAGCCGCTTCACCAGTGGCTCCAGGAAATGGGCCTCGAGCTCGGACTTGCCCACCGGCCGCTCCAGCGACAGCGCGGTGACGATGCGCAGGCGTCGCGCCGGGTTGGCCTTGATGCGCCGGTACAGCGCATTGACCAGCGGATTGGGCTTGCCGATGCCCAGCGGAATGCCCAGCACGATGTCGCCCGGTATGCGGTCGAGCAGGTGGTCGACGGCGGCGTCGATGCGGTCAATGAAGAGCGGCGTGGTCATGGCGGCGCAGGGTCGGTGGAATGGATGCCCACTGTGCGCCGCTGCGAGCCGTCCGCCCTTGATGCGGCGCAAGCCCGTCTTCCCGCCCTTCAGAGCGAGGCGCTTGACGGGTCCGCTACGATGGGCCGACATGTTCAGCGCTAGCCCATCTGCATTCGCGAGCCTGCACGCGTGGCGCCGCCCCTGGCGGGCCGCGCTGCTGGCGCTGTTGCTGCTGGCGGCGCAGTCGCTCGCGCTGGCGCATGGCGTGCTGCACGGGTCGGGACCTGTCGACGGCGACACCGCCGCGCTGTTCCACGACCATGAGGCCGACGGCGCGCAGTGCCGCCTGATCGACGGCCTGGTCGGCGCTGGTGCCACCGCGCCCGTGGCCACTGTCTGGACCGTGGGCCCGGCGGTCCATGCCGCACCGCTGCCGGCCAGCCTGCCGCCGCGGCCGCAGACCCAGAGACAGACCCACCAGGCCCGGGCGCCCCCGAGCGCCTGATCCCACCGCGCCGCCCGGCGCGGCTCGGTAAGTCCACGCCGCCCGGCGCGGCTCGGTAAATCCATGCCGCCCGGCGCGGCTCGGCCTGTCACGCCGCTCGATGCGGCGCAGTGTGTCTCGCTGCGCCGCACCGGGCGTGGCTCTGCCGCCGCTGTGCACTGACCTGTTGGCCTCGGCCGACGCGGTTTTGCCGCGTCAATGCGGCGGCAGTGGTCAGCCGCACGCCTTGCTCATCGCCATGGCCTCGTTGCGTCTTCCTGGACGCCGTGGCCCGGCTTTTCTGGATCTCATCATGAACCCATCCCTTCCGCCGCTGCGCACGCTCAGCCGTGCCGCTGCCACCCTTCCGGCCCTGCTGACCGCCTTGGCGCCGGCCCACGGCCAGACCCCTCCCCCGCCCACCGGCGCCACCGAACAAGTGGTGGTCACCGGCAATCCGCTGCAGCGCAGCGACCCGACGCAACCCGTCAGCGTGCTGAGCGGCGAAGGCCTGGCCTTGCGCCGGGCCGGCACGCTGGGCCAGACGCTGGACGGCCTGCCCGGCGTGTCGGCCTCGGCCTTTGGGCCCAATGCCAGCCGGCCGGTGATCCGCGGCCTGGACGGCGACCGTGTGCGTCTGATGGACAACGGCGCCGCCACCATCGACGCCAGCAACCTGAGCTTTGACCATGCGGTGGCCGTCGACCCGCTGGTGGTGGAGCGCATCGAGGTGCTGCGCGGCCCGGCCGCGTTGCTCTACGGCGGCAATGCCACCGGTGGCGTGGTCAACACGCTGGACAACCGCATCCCGCGCCTGGGCCGGGGTTGGGCCGGCCGGGCCGAAGCGCGCCTGGGCGGCGCGGCCAGCGAGCGCGCCACGGCGGCGGTGCTGGACGGTGGTGATGCCCGACTGGCCTGGCATGTGGATGCCTTCTCGCGTGACCACGGCGATACCCGCGCGCCGCGCTTCACGCCGCTGGAAGACGGCCAGCCGCTGGCCACGGCCGACAGAGTGCGCAATGCCGGCGCGCGTGCCCATGGTGGAGCGGTCGGGGCGTCGGTCGCGCTGGCCGGCGGCCAGCTCGGTGCCTCGCTGGACAGCCTGTCCCACGACTACGGCGTCACGGTCGAGCCGGATGTGCGCATCCGCCTGCAGCGGCGCCGCCTGGCGCTGGCGGGTGATTGGGCCGTGGCGGCCGGGCCCTTCGAGCATCTGGACCTCAAGGCCGGCCACACCCGCTATGTGCACCTGGAGGTCGAGGGCAGCGGCGAGGTCGGCACCACGTTTGCCAGCCGCGGCCAGGAGCAGCGGCTGGAGCTGCGCCAGCGCCGCCGCGGTGCCTGGGGCGGCATGGTCGGTGTGCAGGCCGAGCAGATGCGCTTCTCGGCCCTGGGCGAGGAGGCTTTCGTGCCGGCCACCACGACGCGCTCGCAGGCGCTGTTCTCGCTGCAGGAGTGGGACTTCGGCCGTTGGCGTCTGAGCGCCGGTGCGCGGGCCGATCAGGTGCGCGTGGCCTCGGCCGGCGACGCGGTCGATGCGGACGAGCCGCGCTTCGGCGCGGCGCAGCAGCGCCGCTTCAACCCGCTGTCGGCCACGCTGGGCCTGGCGGCCACGCTGGCGCCGGGCTGGACCGCGCAGGCCAGCCTGGGCCGTACCCAGCGCGCACCGGCGTACTACGAGCTGTTTGCCAACGGCGTGCATGTGGCCACCGGCACGTTCGAGCGCGGCGATGCGGCGCTGGGCCTGGAGAGCAGCCGCCATGCCGAGGCCGGCCTGCGCTGGGCCGCTGGCGCCACCGAGGTCAAGGCGCAGGTCTATGCCACGCGGTTCTCGCGCTTCATCGCACTGGAGGACACCGGCGAGGTGTTCGGCGACGACGACCACGACGAGTCGTCCGGGCTGCGCCAGCGGCCCGGCCGCGCTCGCGCGCTGGACGAGTCGCACGTCGAGGGCCCGTTCCCGATCCACGCCTTCCGGGCCGTGCGGGCGCGCTTTGCCGGCTTCGAGCTGGAGGCGCGCACCCGCGTGCCGATGGCCGGCTGGACCTTGGAGCCTTCGC
The DNA here is from genome assembly GCA_046160725.1 of Aquabacterium sp. Taxonomy (GTDB): domain Bacteria; phylum Pseudomonadota; class Gammaproteobacteria; order Burkholderiales; family Burkholderiaceae_C; genus JBJXHB01. The sequence continues at coordinate 1,673 of JBJXHB010000345.1, read as the reverse complement.
TGCTGGTGGACCACACCCGGGCCCGCAACCTGGACACCGGCGAGCCGCTGCCCCGCATCGCGCCGCTGCGTGCGGCACTGGCCCTGGCCGCGCAGCGCGGCAGCCAGCGGGTGGGGCTGCGCCTGTCGCACCAGGCGGCGCAGGGCCGGGTGCCGGCCACCGACACCACCACGCCGCGCGCGCGCTGGCTGGACCTGTGGTGGAGCCTGGCCCTGCCGCAGCCCGGTGGTGGCGGCCTGAACTTCACGCTGAAGCTGGACAACGCGACCGACGCGCTGGTCTTCAACCCGACGGCGGTGCAGACCATCCGCGGCCTGTCGCCGCGCGGCGGGCGGGCGCTGGTGGGCAGCGTGCGCTGGGTGTTCTAAAGGTTCAGCCGTCGGCCTCGGGCCGGTCCCCGAGGTCGGCCAACGGCTCGATCAGCTGCGGGCCCTCGCTGCTGCTGCGGCCGACCTCGCGCCGCACCGGCCAGGCCTGCATGGCCGACGCCGGCACGCCGGTCATCAGCGGCGCAAAGACATCCGGATCCTGCTGTGTGCGGTCCAGCCAGGCCGCCCATTGATCGCGCGGCACCATCACCGGCATGCGGTCGTGGATGTCGGCCATCAGCGCATTCGGGGCTGTCGTGATCACGCAGCAGGTCAGCAGCCACGGTGCGTCGGCTGCCGAATCGCGCGGGCGCCAGGCCTCGAACAGCCCGGCCATGGCGAACAGGGCCTCGCCCGAGGCCGGTGATGGGCTGATGAAGTAGGGCTGCTTCACCGGCTTGGCCGCGCGGCCGCCAGCGGGGACGGGCGCTGACAGCGTTTTCCATTCGTAGAAGCCACTGGCCGGCAGCAGGCAGCGCCGCTTGCGCACCGCCTGGCGAAACGACGGCTTCTCGGCCACGCCCTCGGCGCGCGCGTTGTTCAGCTTGGCGCCGATGCTGTTGTCGCGGGCCCAGTGCGGCACCAGGCCCCACTGCATCAGCTCGGCAATGCGCTCGCCCTCGCGCGTCTCGTAGACCACCGGCACCGGCGACTGCGGCGCGATATTGAAGCGCCGCGGAAACGCCGGCACACGCACGACGCTGAAGCCGCTGACCAGCGTCTGGGGGTCATAGGCCACGACATAGCGCCCGCACATGGGACGTATGGTGGCACGCCGCGTGGCATGAGGCGGGGCGCCACTCCCCCGCCCGGGGGAGGCGGGGGCACCCCCCCCGGCCATCCCCCGGCCGGCGGCGCCGCTGCCGGGGCGCCCCTGGAGCCGCCTGCAGGGCGATGGCGGCCACGCCAGCATCGGCCGAGCATGCCAACCCATGGCGCCGCCACTGTCCTGTGCAGCGCTCCACGGCAACGAGAGGCCCGGCCATGTCCACACTGATCGCCCTGCTGCAACCCCTGGCTCGCGCGCTGGCGGTGATGAAGGCGCCAACCCATCCTCTGGGCCGGCGCGACCGACCTGCAGACACCGACCATGACCTGCCGGTGCTGACCGACGAGACGTCGGCCGAGGAGCCCGTCAGCGCCGCCAGCGGCTGGCACGACTCCAGCTGGGCGCTGAAGAGCGGCCTGCTGATCCGCGAATGCGCGATGGAGCGGGTGCAGCGGCAGGTGCCGCTGTCATGGCTGCTGGAGACCTGAGCCCGTTGCACCGCGCGCCGGGCCGGACGCGCGTGCGGCCCCGCGCGC
>JBJXHB010000344.1:0-6287 GCA_046160725.1 Aquabacterium sp. | reverse complement strand
GCGCGCGGGGCCGCACGCGCGTCCGGCCGGGCCCGGTTCAACGGCGGCCGACGCGGCGGCGCGCTGGGCGGCGGCCAGCGCCGCGGCCTCCTGGCGCAGCTGCAACTTGTAGCGCGCGCGCATCTCGCGCCGGGAGTAGGGCTGGTCCCGTCCCGACACCGCCAGCGACAGCTCCACCACCCAGCCATGGGTCGGCGACGGCGGTGCGTGCGACGGCGTGAGCGCCAGCCAGGCCGCCACCGCCAGGGGCATCCACAGCGGGATTCGTTGCCGCGGCAGATGGCCGCGGGACCGAGCACGGTGCAACGCGAACAGGGCCGCCGCATAGCCGGCCGTGGCCCCGGCCACGACCTCGCTGGCCGAGTGCGCACCGACCGGCACGCGCGACCAGGCCACCAGTGCTGCACATGCGGCGCCGACTGCAAGCGCCCAGGCGCCCGCTGCATGAGACCGCCCGCTGGTGCACAGCAGCGCCAGCACCGGCAGCACCGCGCAGGCGAACATCGCATGCCCGGACGGGCCGGTGTAGTTGAGCGGCGCGTAGCCGACCTCGTAGCCGAAGAAGGCCACCTTGCTGGCGGTGACGGCCAGCACCGCCAGCGCGGTGCCCAGCCACCAGCGCCAGGCCAGCGTGCGGCTGCCGGCCGCGAACCACAGCCACAACAACACCGCCGCCATGGCGGGCAGCAGGATCTGCGACTCGCCGAGACGGGTGATGAAGCGCCATTGCTCGGCGCTCAGGAGTGGTGTGCTCAAGGGCATGGGGGCGCGATGCTATCGGTGTGCCGGGGCCGCTGGTCCGTCCGGGCGGCGCTTCATCGCGCGCAGCGTGCGTTTCATCGCAATGGGCGTGCGCCTTGACGAGCCGGTCCCTACATTGCCGCCATCGACACATCGTTGTCACCGAGCTGCAAGCCCCGAAAGGACCTGACATGAACACCGCCACCACCGCCGTCCGCGCCACCTTCCTCAGCCTGGCCCTGGTCACCACGCTGTCCGTGCTGGCGGGACTGCACCAGCTCAGCAGCGGCGATGCCCATGCCGACTGGGCGCGTGCGCAGCAGGCCGCCACGCAACAGGCCTGACCGCGCCACCCACGTGGCGGCCCAGCGGCTGCCGCGACCGTACCGTCTGACCCTCCTCAGTCCCCCAAGGGACTTTCGCAGCCCGCGGCACCCTGACCGGTTCCGCGGGCTTTTCTTTGGGGCCCATGCTGTTGCACACTGCGCCGGGTCCGGCCGGCGATGGGCGCGCGTTGCGTGCCGGCGGCGATGGCTTGGCAGGAGCAGGCGATGAAAGCGATCTGGAAGGGCACCGTCATTGCCGAGAGCGACGACACCGTCGTCGTCGAGGGCAACCACTATTTCCCGGCCGCAGCGGTCAACCCGGCCTACCTGACCTTCAGCAACCACCGCACCCACTGCCACTGGAAGGGCGAGGCGCGCTATCACAGCCTGATGGTCGATGGTGAGCTGAACACCGATGCGGTCTGGCACTACCCAGAGCCCAGCGACGCGGCGGCCAGCATCCGTGGCCGCATGGCGTTCTGGAAGGGCGTGCAGGTCGTCGAATAGGCCCTGCAGGGCCGGCTGCGCGGTCCTGCGGTACCCGTGAACCGAAGCCCGACACCGTGACGCTTCAAACCGCTGCGCTGTGTGGCCTGCTGTCGCAGGCGCTGCTGGCCCTTCTGTTCGGCCTGGTCTGGCGTGCGCTGCAGGCGCAGTGGGCGGTGCTGCTGGGCGCTGGCTACGTGGCCAACGCGCTGATGTATGCCTTCATGTTCCTGGGGCATGTCCAGGTCGAGATGGCAGCCCCGCCGGCCACGGCCGTGGCGCTGTCCGCGGTCGTGGCGATCGTGCTCATCACCGCGGGCGTGGTCGACTATGTCGGCCTGACCGCTGCCACGGCGCGCCGGTTGAACATCGCGTCGATCGCGTTGGCGGTGGTGGCCGTCGGCATCGGACTGGCCGGGTGGATGAGCCGGGCGGTCGGCCTGGTGGTGCTGGCGCTGTACGTCGTCGGCTGGGCCGGCCTGTTCCTGGGCGCGATGCGCCGCGAGCCGCACAGCGGCCACGGCATCATGGTGCTGGCCTTGCTGGCCTATCCCGCCACAGTGGCGGCGGGCCTGGGTGGTCTGATCGCGCCTTCGCTGCTGGGGGCGGCCGGGGTGGTGCCGTTTGCCATGCTGGGTGCCACGCTGCTGACCACCAGCGTGCTGCGCGCACAGCGCCGGGCTGCGCTGGCGCTGGCCGAGCGCGAGAACGCCCGCCAGGCGCTGCAGTCGGCCAATGCTTCGCTGGAGCAGAAGGTGGCGCTGCGCACAGCGGAGTTGCGCGAGACCATCGACGGCCTGGAGAGCTTCAATCGCAGCGTGTCGCACGACCTGCGGGGGCCGCTGGGCGGCATCGCCGGCGTGTCGCGTCTGGCGGCCGAGGCCATGGATCGCGGTGACCTGCGGACCTTGCAGCAGCTGATACCGGTGATCGAGGACCAAGCGTTGCATTCTGTCGAACTGGTCGACGCGCTGCTGGCCCTGGCGCGGGCCACGGATGCGGTGCCGCAGCGTGCGCCCGTCGACGTCACCGCTGTGGCCGGCCAGGCCCTGGCGCTCTTGCCCGATGTGGCACGCGAGTCGGTGCCGGTGCAGCTGGAGCCGATGGGCTCGGTGCATGCCGACGCAGCACTGCTGCGGCAGGTGTTTGTCAACCTGATCGGCAATGCGTTGAAGTTCAGCAATGGCCGGCCTGGGGCAGAGGTCAGGGTCGGCGCACGGCCCGCACCTGGCGGGCCGCAGTTCTACGTGCGCGACGGCGGTATCGGCTTCGACACGCAAGCCGCCGAAGGCCTGTTCCGGCCCTTCCAGCGGCTGCACGGCGCGGCCTACGAGGGCACGGGGGTCGGCCTGTCGATCGTCAAACGCATCGTCGAGCACCACGGCGGTCGTGTCTGGGCCGAAGGGTCGCCCGGGAGGGGTGCCACGTTCTGGTTCAGCCTCGGCTCGGCCTAGCGCGTCCACGCGCCCAGGACGGACAACACCAGCAGCGCACTGGCCAGAAGGCCCATCCTGCCGATCGCCCGGACCAGCAAGGCCTTCGGATCGGTTCGCCATACCCGCCATGTCGTCAGATCCATCATGTCTGCACTCCTGTATGTCGCCGGCCCTGACGGGCTGGCGTGTCACGACTGTGGGGCCGTCGGCGGCCCGGTACCAGTGCGCCATGCCGCCTGCCGCCATAGGCACAGTGGACAACCGGATGTTCATTTGTGAACATCCAGCGCAGCCGGCCCCTGCTGCAATCGACGACAGGCAACCCCGACCCCGCCAGGTCATACGCTGCTTGAAGCGAAGAAGATGCATCACCGCCATGGCGTCTGCGGTCGAGCGGGTGCAGGCCGACGCCGGTCGAATGAGGAGCCTTTGATGCACAGACCGACGTCCCTGATCCTGCTGGCGCTGTTGAGCGCCGCCTGCGCCGCCCAGGAGCGCATGGCCCGCGTGGGCGAGCTGCTGTGGCGCACCGACGGGCCGTACTACGAGGTCTCGCAGCGTGGCTTCGCGGCGGGCCTGCGCGAGCAGGGCTTCGTGGAGGGGCGCAACCTGGTGCTTCTGCAGCGGTCCGCCGACAACGACCCGGGCCGTTTTCGGCAGCTGGCGCGCGAGCTGGCGCAAGAGAAGGTGGACGTCTTCCTCGCCGCCGCCACGCCGATGGCCACCGCTGCGTGGTATGCGGACCGGCGCACGCCGATCGTCATCGCCACCATCCTGGACCCGGTCAAGCTGGAGTTCGTCAAGTCGCTGGCCCGCCCCGGTACCCGCGTCACCGGCGTGACGACGATGAACAAGGAGCTGACCGGCAAGCGCATGCAGATCCTGATGCAGGCGGTGCCCGGCCTGAGGCGCTTGGGCGTGGTGATCGATGACGCCATGCGCGACGCCTGCAAGCAGGAGATCGAGGCGTTGGACGCCTCCGCAAGTGAGCTCGGCATTGCGCTGGTGTATGCCCACATCGCCGGGCCAGGCGATGTGGAGGCGGGCTTCCGTACATTGGTTTCCGGTCGGGTACAGGCCGTGCTGTCCACCTTGACCAGCACCCGCAACGGGCTGGAGCGGGAATATGCCGAGGCGGCGCTGAGACACCGCCTGCCGACGATGTACGACGCCGACTACGGCACCCGTCTCGGGGGCCTGATGAGCTACGGCCCCGACCTGGCCGATGTGTTCCGGCGCGCGGGGCACTATGTCGGCCGCGTGCTGAAGGGCGAGAAGCCGGCCGGGATGCCGATCGAGGAGCCCAGCACCTTCCGCCTGACGGTCAACCTGAAGACGGCGCGGGCGCTGGGCCTCACGTTGCCGCAGAGCGTGATGATCCTGGCCAACGAGGTGGTTGAATGAGCCCCCCGCCAACTGCCCACCCCTCAAAGGCCAGGCCCCGATGAAAACCCTGCGCTGGCGCCTGTTCCCGAAATACGCCCTGCTGATCATGGCGCTGGTGGCCACGCTGCTGCTGGCCAGCGGCGGGCTGGGGCTGTACTTCTCGTACCGCGAGACCGAGCAGAACCTGGTGGCGCTGCAGTTCGAGAAGGCGCAGGCCGCGGCCACGCGCATCGAGCAGTACGTGCAGGACATCGAGCAGCAGATCAGCTGGACCACGCTGCCGGGCCTGGATGCTGGCGCGGACCCGGCCGAGCAGCGCCACTTCGACTACCTGAAGCTGCTGCGGCAGGCGCCGGCCATCACCGAGCTGACCTGGATCAACGGTCAAGGGCGTGAACAGTTGAGCATCTCGCGCCTGGCCATGAATGCGGTCGGCCGCGGCACCGACTTCACGGACACGCCGATGTTTCGCGAGGCGATGGCCGGCCGGGTGTTCCACAGCGCGGTGTCCTTCCGCAAGGAGACCGAGCCCTACATGACCATCGCGCGGCGTGCCGGCTCCGGCGGCGGTGTCACCTCAGCGGACGTCAACCTGAAGTTCGTCTGGGAGGTGGTGTCGCGCATCAAGATCGGCAAGGCCGGGCTGGCCTACGTAGTGGATGACCGCGGCGCCCTGATCGCGCACCCGGACATCAGCCTGGTGCTGAAGAAGACGGACCTATCGGCGCTGCCGCAGGTGGCGGCCCGGCTGCGCGCCGCGTCGGGCCCGGAGGCACAGGCTGACCTGGGCGACCTTCTCGACAAGGCCCGCAACGCCAGCGGCGAGCGGGTGCTGGCCGCGCATGCCCGCATACCGCTGTTGGGCTGGACGGTGCTGGTGGAGTCGCCGCGCAGCGAGGCCTTTGCGCCCCTGTACGACACGCTGGTGCGCATGGGCCTGGTGCTGGTCGGCGGCCTGGTGGTGTCGCTGGTGGCCAGCTTCCTGCTGGCCCGTGCGCTGGTGCGGCCCATCCGTGCGCTGCAGGAGGGCGCGGCGCGCGTGGGCGCCGGCGAGCTGGAGCACCGCATCGAGGTCCACACCGGCGACGAGCTGGAGTCGCTGGCAGGTCAATTCAACCGCATGAGCGAGGAGCTCAAGACCAGCTACTCCGGCCTGGAGCGCAAGGTGGACGAGCGCACCGCCGCGCTGACGCAGACCCTGGAGCAGCAGACCGCCACCGCCGAGATCCTGCGCGTGATCAGCAGCTCGCCGACGGACGTGCAGCCGGTCTTCGAGGCCATCGTGCGCTGTGGTGCACAGCTGTTCCACGGCGCCACCGTCACGGTCAGCCGGCCGTCCGGCGACCGGGTGGACCTGATGGCCATTGCCGAGAGCGACCCCGACCGCGCGGGTGCCTACCGGCGCATCTTCCCGGTGCCGTTGAACCGCGAGTACATGCATGGGGCGGCCATCCTGGACGGGCGTGTCATCAACATCGGCGACGCGCAGGACTACAGCGGCGACATCGAGGTCGGTGTGCGACGCTTTGCGGCGTCCGGCTACCGAGGCATCACCGTGGTGCCGATGGTCCGCGAGGGCGTCGCGGTCGGCGCCATCGCGGTGGTGCGGATGCCGCCGGGCGCGCTCGACGACAAACAGGTGGCGCTGCTGCAGACCTTTGCGGCGCAGGCCGTGATCGCCATCGAGAACGTGCGCCTGTTCAACGAGCTGCAGGACAAGACCCGGCAGCTTGAGGCCGCCAACCGCCACAAGAGCGAGTTCCTCGCCAACATGAGCCACGAGCTGCGCACGCCGCTCAACGCCATCATCGGCTTCAGCGAGGTGTTGACCGAGCAGATGTTCGGCGAGGTCAACGCCAAGCAGATGGAGTACCTGCAGGACATCCACAGCTCGGGCCAGCACCTGCTGGCG